>NZ_DAISZC010000029.1:0-23870 GCF_036824975.1 Tepidimonas sp. | reverse complement strand
CGTGTACCGCGCATGGGCGGCGCGCCTCCACGACGCCTGGCGTCTGTGCGCCACCGCCCACTCCCAGATTCGCACCCGCCACCGCCCCATGCCGCGAAGTGTAGCTGTAGCGCGGCGCGCGCGGCAATCGTGGGCCCAAGGCCACCCTCCAGTCCAACCGAGCAGACCCGCGTGATATGACTGGCACCCGCGCACCGGCGGCGTCAGCGCGCGCCCACCAAGACGGCCTGCACCCAACG
Organism: Tepidimonas sp.; assembly: GCF_036824975.1. Lineage (GTDB taxonomy): Bacteria > Pseudomonadota > Gammaproteobacteria > Burkholderiales > Burkholderiaceae_C > Tepidimonas. The sequence continues at coordinate 23,631 of NZ_DAISZC010000029.1, read as the reverse complement.
CACGATGTCGGCCTGCCCCATGGCGCCGGCCTGACGCGCGAGCTCACCTCCGCCCGCGAATAGGGCCAGCGTCGGGATGCTGCGGATGCCCAAGCGCGCCGCCAGCTGTGGCTCGGCCTCGGTATCGACCTTGGCCAGCCGCACGTGCGGCTCGAGCTGGCGCGCGGCAGCCTCGAAAGCCGGGGCCATCATGCGGCACGGGCCACACCACGGGGCCCAAAAGTCCACCAATACCGGAATCTGGCTGCGCCCGACGTGACGCTCGAACGATTCGGCGTCCAGCGCCACCGGGTGCCCGTCGAACAGCGGCCGGTGGCAGCGCCCGCAGTCGGGTGCTTGACCCAGCTGGTCGGCACGCACCCGGTTGGTGGTGTGGCAGTGGGGACAAACGATGTGCAAGGTTTCGGTGTTCACGACAGGCTCCCTGCGCGCCCGCGGCGCGCCCAGTTTGCTTACAAGATGGCATCCACAGGCGCATTTTCAATACATACCCATGCCGGTATTTGATGAGGTAGCCGTAGGGAATGATCGCGCCGATCCGGCGCCACCCGTCGCGACGCCCTGTCGCCCCTCACACCCAACGCGCGATGACCGACGCCAGCAGGCTGAGCAGAATGGTACTGGTCAGCGGAATGAACCACTCGCGCCCGAACAGCCGGAAATGCAGGTCACCCGGCAGTCGCCCCAGTCCCAGCCGGCGCAGTAACGGTGTCATCCAGCTGATGAGCACTAGCGCCAAAAAGATGACGATCACCCAACGGATCATGGTCGTCTCCCCACGTCACCGCGGGTGCCGCCCCACGCTGCGGCTGCGCCGCAGGCTGCACCCGCGGCGTAGCCTGCGTTACAGCGTGTGCGTGCGGTCACCATGGACGAACCCCAGCGGCATCCAGCCCTGCGCACTGACGGCTGGAGCCAGCGCGATCACCTTGAACAGCTCGCCCATCTCGTGCTCGTGCACCAACTTCAGCGCCGCCGCGCGCTCGGGCAGCGGCGCTGTATCCAGCCCGTCGAGCAACCCGGCATTAAGCAAAAAGCGCCCTTGGCTGGTGTAGCCCAACACCTGCAGCCCGGCCTCCTGCGCCGCCAGCGCGATGCCGGTGAAATTCACGTGCGCGGTGATGTCCTTGTCGCCGACGTCGGCCAGCGGGTCGGCGTCGGCGCGGTGCGCGCGGTGGCACATCAGCGTGCCCATGGCGCGCTGCGGATGGTAGTACTCGCGCTCGGGAAAGCCGTAGTCGATGAAGAAGGCCGCGCCGCGCTGCAGGCGCTGGCCCACTGTGCGCACGAAGGCTTCGGCCTGCGGGTGGATTTCGGTCAGGTAGTCGTGCGTCCCCTCAACCTCTACCGGCGGTCGCTTGTCGGTAGGCCGGTCGGTCCACACAAAGCGGGCCGCTGCGGCGTCCCACGCCACGCCGCGCTCGTGCCATTGGCCACCCACGCGGTGCAGCAGTGTCACGGGCATGGCATCCAGCACTTCGTTGCCCACCAGTACGCCTTGCAGCACGTCCGGCAAGCGGTCGTGCCAAGTCACGCGCGGCGCCCACGCCGTCAAGCGCTGCGCCTGGCGCTGCCGCAGCACCGCGGACACTTCAACGATGTGATAGCGCACCGTCCTCGGTTGGGCGCACACCCCGAAACCGGGGCACTGCGGGCCACTGCCATCGCGACCAAACGCCCCTTCGGTGTTGGGATGCGTGCCGTCATCACCACGAGCCACTGCCGTCGCTGCACATCGCGCCGGCGCTGGCGGCGTCGAAGGCGTGCCCTCGCCATCAAATACCACTGCTGTCCAGGTCTGGTCCTTGTCCAGCGCCGCCAGCAGCTGCGCTGCCAACGTGCCGTCGCCGGCGCCAAACTCCCAGATCTCGTCAGTGCCGGTGGCGGCCAGCGCCTGCGCCAGTTGCCGCGCCAGCGTGGCGCCAAAGCGCGGGCTGAGCAACGGCGCGGTAACGAAGTCGCTGCCGTCGCCCGGCCCACGGCCGAAGACGGCCGCCCCACGCGCGTAGTAGCCCAGCCCGGGGGCGTACAGCGCCAGCGCCATGAAGCGCTCAAACGGCAGCCAGCCGCCGGCGGCGGCCATTTCACGCGCGATGCACTGGCGCAGATAGCCCTGCGCGCCGGGTTGTCCGGGTTCGCCTTGCATAATTGGCCCTGATTGTCGCCGCAGATTCTGCCGCACCACAACGATGACCGCCTCCTCTGATCCGAGCGGCCGCTGGGCCCTGGTGACTGGCGCCGCGCAACGGCTCGGTCGCGAAATCGCGCTGGCGCTGGCCCGCCAGGGCTGGCACGTGGCGGTGCACTACCACCGCTCGGCCGACGCTGCGCAGCGCACCGTGGCCGAGCTGCAGGCGCTGGGCATGCGCGCCGTGGCAGTCGCGCAGGCGCTGGACGAACCCGACGCCGCCGACCGGCTGCTGGCCGCCGTGTGTGAGGCGACTGGGGCCGTGCCGCACTGTGTGGTCAACAACGCCTCCACCTTCGAGCCCGATGCCGGCAGTGACGTCACCGAGGCGTTGCTGCTGCGCCAGCTACGCGTCAACACGGTGGTGCCGGTGCTGCTGGGTCGCGCGCTGTGGGCGGCGCTGGGCGAGCGTGACGCGCGTGCCGACAGCGTGGCGGCCGGGGCCTACAGCGTGATCCACGTGCTGGACCAGAAGGTGCACAACCTGAATCCGGACTATTTCTCTTACACGATCAGCAAGCTGGCGCTGGAGCGCACGGTGGCGCTGCAGGCGCAGGCACTGGCGCCACGGGTACGGGTGTGCGGCGTCTCGCCAGGGCTGATTTATGTCAGCGGCCCCCAGTCGGAGGACAACTTCCAGCGCGCGCGCCGCGTCAACCTGCTGCGCTCGCCAATTGACCCCGCGCGGGTGGCCGAGACGGTGGCGTTTCTAGCCGGCAACCCCAGCCTGGACGGGGTGGTGGTGCCGGTGGACAATGGGCAGCATCTGGTGCCGCTGGCGCGCGACGTGATGTTCGTGGTCGGAGACGACACACCATGAATTCCGCCCTGCTGGCCTTTGCCGCGCTCGACCCGCGCCTGGCCACCGAGTGCCGCGCCATGCGGCTGCGCCGCTACGAGCGTCAGGTGCGCATCGGCATCCACGATTTCGAACGCACCGCGGCGCAGCGCCTGTGGTTCGATGTCGATCTGTGCGTGCGACTGGCGCACGCCCCTGCGGCGCGTGACCATATCGCTGAGACGCTGGATTACGACTTCATCCGCGAGGTGATCGCCGAACTGGCCGAGCGCCAGCACTTCGAGCTGCAAGAAACGCTGTGCGATGCCATCGTAGCGCGGCTGGCGGCGCAGCCCGGCGTGCAGGCGGTGCGTGTAGCCACCCGCAAACCGGACGTCTACCCGGACTGCGCCAGCGTCGGCGTCGAGCGCGTGCACCTGAACCCGTGGTAAGCCCACATGAGCCGCCCCGACCACGCCCCCACTCCCCCCGACGCCGCGCGGCTGAAGATCGGCCGTCAGGTGCTGGCGCTGACCGGTCTGCGCTTCAACGCCAACCTGGGCATCCTGGACCACGAGCGCCAGGGGCCGCAGCCAATCCAGGTGGACGCCGAGCTCAACCAGGGGCTGCAGCCGCTGCTGCCCCACGACGACGACATCCACCACGTGCTGGACTACCGCAAGGTGCGGCAGATCATCATCGACGAGTGCACGGCCGAACACGTCAACCTGCTGGAGACGTTGATCGGCAAGCTGGCGCACCGGCTGCTACAGCTGCCCGGCGTCATCGGCGTGCGCGTGCGCATCGCCAAGCTCGAGATCTTCGACGACTGCGAGGTGGCGATCCGCATGGAATGCGGGCAGTGGTAAGCGGAGGCGCCCGGTTTGCGGGACAATCGCGAACCGGTTTCACGCCCCATACCTCCCGCGCCATGGACGTCGCCTTCGAAAACCGCAAACTGGAAAAGCGCCTGTGCCGTCTGGTTGGCCAGGCCATCGACGACTACCGCATGATCGAGGATGGCGACCGCGTGATGGTGTGCCTGTCCGGCGGCAAAGACAGCTACGCGCTGCTCGACATCCTGATGCGGCTGCAGCGGCGCGCGCCAGCGCGCTTCGAGCTGATCGCGGTCAACCTGGACCAAAAGCAACCCGGCTTTCCCGCCGACGTGCTGCCCAACTACCTGCGCCAACTCGGCATCCCATTTCACATCGAAACGCAGGACACCTACTCCATCGTCAAGAAGACGATCCCCGAGGGCAAGACCATGTGCAGCCTGTGCAGCCGGCTGCGCCGCGGCATTCTGTACCGGGTGGCGCGTGAGCTGGGAGCCACCAAAATCGCACTGGGCCACCACCGCGACGACATTCTGCAGACCGTGCTGCTGAACATGTTCTTTGGCGCCAAGCTCAAGGGTATGCCGCCCAAACTGGTCAGCGACAATGGCGAGCACGTCGTCATCCGCCCGCTGGCCTACGTGCCGGAGAAAGACCTGATCCGCTGGGCGCAGGTGCAACAGTTCCCCATCATCCCCTGCACCCTGTGCGGCAGCCAGGACAACCTGCAGCGCAAGCAGGTGGGGGACCTGCTGCGCGAGTGGGACAAGCGCTATCCCGGTCGCATCAACAATATGCTGAAGGCCCTGCAAAATGTGGTGCCCAGCCATCTGATGGACCGCAAGCTGTACGACTTTGCCCGCGTGCGCGCCACCGGGCACCCCGACGCCGACGGCGATATCGCCTTCGATACCGAGGCGCTGCCGACGGCGCCCGCGTGGGCGGACCGCGACGTCGACGAGGAAGCGCCGACCACGGCCGCCGAGGCTGGCACTGCGGTAGCGTCTCAGCCCGCCCCCACCGCGGCCCGCGCCGACGGTGGGGCCATCGCGCCGCGGCGTATCATCGCGCTGACCCCCGAACCGTGAGCCCACACGCCCGCGGCGCGGCGGCCACACCGCAGCTCTGGAAAGGACGGCGATGCGTACCCTGTTGATCACCGCTTGCATGGTCTGCGCGGCCGTGCTGGCCGGCTGCGCCAGCACGCTGCGCCTGGAACATGAGGTGCGCAGTCTAGCCTCGTGGGCGGGCAGTGCACCGGCAAGCGGCGATCGCTACCGCTTCGAGCGGCTGCCCTCTCAACGCGGCGGCGAGGCCGAGCGGGAACAGGCGATGCTCGAACGGCTGGCGGAAAAGGTGCTGGCCACCCACGGCTTGCAGCGCGCCGACGCCACCGAGGCTGTCACTGCGGTGCCATGGGGCGTGCAGATCGTGGCCCGCTCGGTGCGCTATCCCTACGCGCCCTGGGATGTACCGGAGCCGCGTCCGGGCTGGCTGCCGTACGGTCAGGTGGTAATCGGGCGTGGCGCAGTCAGTGGCATCGGCCTGTACTGGCCGGTGCGTCCGCCCTACTACGTGCGTGAGCTGGCGCTGACCGTGCGCGACCGCCGCAGCGGCGACGTGGTGTATGAGAGCCGCGCGCTGCAGGATGGCCCATGGTCGGATAGCGAGGCGCTGTGGACGGCCCTGCTGCAGGCGGCGCTGGACGGCTTCCCCCAGCCACCCGCCGGACCGCGCCGCGTGGTGATCGACAGTCCGCGCCCGTAAGCCTTCCCCACGGCCTGGCCGGCATGGGCGCTGAAACGGCGACACCGCGCGCCCGTCCCCGCTGCCCTAGCCCCGACAAAGCTCGATCAGGGCTCGCCGCCGCGGCACGGTATCGTTGCTGTCCGCGCAGCCTATGCACCGCTCAGGCCGCCACCGCCTGCGCCCGAGCCAGCACACCGCGCAGGGTGTCGGCCAATTCCTTGGCAGCGAACTTGGCCACGTAGGCGTCGGCCCCGGCGCGCTGCACGTGCTGCTCGTTGGTGTCCCCGGTCAGCGAGGAGTGGATCACCACCGGGATGGCGCGCAACGTCGGGTCGCCCTTGATCTGCCGAGTCAGGGAAAAACCATCCATCTCGGGCATTTCGAGGTCGCTGAGCACCACCGCCACGCGGTCGGTCACCGGCTGCCCCTTGGCCTTGGCGTCGGCCGCCAGCTCCTGCAGCGTCTTCCACGCCTCCTGACCATTCTTGGTCATGATGAACGGCAGCTTCAGGGCCTTGAGTTCCTGTTCGATCATCGAGCGGGCGACGAAGGAGTCATCTGCCGCCAGCACGACCGCGCCGGGCTTGATCTGGACATCAGCCCCCACGTCCTCCTTCTTGACCTCGATGGACTCACTCGGCATGACGCGCTGCAGGATCGATTCCACGTCCAGAATCTGCACCAGCTTGACGCCGCCTTGGCCATCGTCGATTCGTGCGATGCTGGTGACCAGACCACGCGCCACCGACGCGGTATGGTCGGCCGGCAGGATCTGGCTCCACTCCAAACGCACGATGTCCTCGACCGATTCGGCGGCAAACGCCTGGGTAGAGCGGGCAAATTCGGTCACCAGCATCAGGTTCAGGCCGGTCTCGGGCGTGCAACCAATCACCGCCGGCAGGTCGATGACCGGAATGACCTGCCCGCGCAGGTTGACCATGCCCAGCACGTGCTGCGGCGCGCCCGCCATCGCCGTCAGTGGCGGCATCGCCACGATCTCGCGCACCTTGAAGACATTGATACCGAACAGCTCGGACTGCGCGGCGTTGGGCGCACGCCCGAGGCGAAATAGCAACATCTCGAACTTGTTCGAGCTGGTCAGGTTGGCGCGCTCGTCGACCTCTTTCTGGAATGCCGTGCTGCTCATAGAGGGCTTTCGGTTCGTCGGGGTGGGGCCGCACCAGCTGTGTCCGAGCACTTCAGGGCGCGCCCGAACACGGTGGCCGACTCGGCTACCATTCTAGGCAGTTTCGCCACCCCGTCGCAAGCTTCGCCCATGCACGCCACTCGTATTTTGGCCATCCGTCACGGTGAGACCGCCTGGAACCGCGACGCGCGCATCCAGGGCCAGCTCGACATCCCGCTCAACGACACCGGGCGCTGGCAGGCGCAACGGGTGGCGCGGGCGCTCGACGGCGAGCCTATCGACGCCCTGTACGCCAGCGATCTGGCGCGGGCGCGCGAGACGGCACAGGCCATTGCCGAGCGCCACGGCGTGCCGCTGCACACCCACGCCGACCTGCGCGAGCGGCACTTCGGCGTCTACCAGGGCCGCACCTGGGCCGAACTGGAGCAGCAGCAGCCCGCGGTGGTGCAGGCGTGGCGGGCGCGCGTGCCCGATTTCGCGCCTCCCGGTGGCGAGTCACTGCTGGCGCTGCGCGCGCGTGTCGAAGCCGCATTTGCCGAGTTGGCCGCGCGCCACCTGGGTGGGCAGATCGTGGTGGTGGCGCACGGCGGTGTGCTCGACATCCTGTACCGCGCGGCGGCGCGGGTCGATCTGCAGGCACCGCGCGCGTGGGCCATGGGCAACGCGGCCATCCACCGCGTGCTGTGGAGCGCCGACGGTGGCTTTGCGCTGCTGTCCTGGGGCGACACCCGGCACCTGGAGGAGGCCGACGAGGCCGGGCCACTGGACGAGTCGGCCAGCGCGTAACGGCTCACCCGCAGCACACGCGCCCCGCAACGGCGGCCCCGCGCGCTGGTACCTGCGCGTGCAGCGCGGCGCCGGGGTGCTCGGTCGGCTGCACACCACGGTTTACCGCGCTCCCTCAGGCCGCATCGGCGTCATCGAACAGGTCGTGGCGCGTGGGCGGGCGCAGCCCCAGGTGCCGGTAAGCCGCCAGCGTGGCCACGCGCCCGCGTGGCGTGCGCTGCAGGTAGCCCTGCTGGATCAGGTAGGGCTCGATGACGTCTTCGATCGTGCCCGGTTCCTCGCCGATGCTGGCGGCGATGTTGTCCAGTCCCACTGGGCCGCCGTCGAATTTGTGAATCACCGCCTCCAGCAGCTTGCGGTCCATCAGGTCAAAGCCGAGCGGGTCCACATCCAGCATGGCCAGCGCCCGGCTGGCGATGTCGCGCGTGATGGCCCCATTGCCCTTGACCTCGGCGTAGTCGCGCACGCGGCGCAGCAGCCGGTTGGCGATGCGCGGCGTGCCGCGCGAGCGGCGCGCGATTTCGAAGGCCCCCTCGGGATCGATGCGCGCCCCCAGCAGCGCGGCGCTGCGCGTCACGATCGCGGTCAATTCCTCGGGCGTGTAGAACTCCAACCGCGCCACGATGCCGAAGCGATCGCGCAGCGGGTTGGTGAGCATCCCGGCGCGGGTGGTGGCCCCCACCAGCGTAAAGGGCTGCAGATCGAGCTTGATCGAGCGCGCCGCCGGCCCCTCGCCGATCATGATGTCGATCTGATAGTCCTCCAGCGCGGGATAGAGAATTTCCTCCACCACCGGTGAGAGGCGGTGGATCTCGTCGATGAACAAAACGTCGTTGGGTTCCAGATTGGTCAGCAGCGCTGCCAGATCCTTGGGCTTTTCCAGCACCGGGCCGCTGGTCTGGCGCAGGTTGACGCCGAGCTCGTGCGCGATGATGTGTGACAGCGTCGTCTTGCCCAACCCCGGCGGACCAAACAGCAGCACGTGGTCCAGCGCCTCGCCGCGGCGCTTGGCCGCGCCGATGAAGATTTCGAGCTGCTCGCGCACCTTGGCCTGGCCCACGTACTCGGCCAGGCCTTTGGGCCGAAGCGCGCGCTCCAGCGCCTCCTCGCGGCTGTTTTCGGGCGCGGCCGACACCAGACGCTGGCGCGGCAACGGTGCGAAATCGTCGGTCTGAATCGCCATCGCCGCCTCATTTGGCCAGCGCCTTTAGCGCCAGCTTGATTCCCTCGCTCACGCCTACCCCCGCCGGCAGCGCCTTCAGCGCCGCCGCGGCCTCGCGCTCGCTGTAGCCCAGCGCCAGCAACGCCTGCTGGATGTCGGCCTGCGCCGCATCGATGGCGGCCACCGGCGGCGGCGCCAGCTCGGGCGCCAGCCGACCCTTGAGTTCCAACAGCAACCGCTCGGCCGTCTTTTTGCCGATACCCGGGATCTTGAGCAATCGCGCCGACTCTTGCGCCGCCACCGCTTGCGCCAGCTCCGCCACACTCAGGCCCGACAGCAGCGCCAGCGCTGTGCGCGGCCCCACGCCGCTGATGCGGATCAGCTCGCGAAACGCCACCCGCTCGGCAGCGGTGGCAAAGCCGAACAGCGTCTGCGCATCCTCGCGCACCACCAGGTGCGTCAGCAGCGCCACCCGCTCACCGGCCGCGGGCAAACCGTAGAAGGTGCTCATCGGCACCTCGACCTCGTAGCCCACGCCGTGGCAGTCGATCAGAATCTGCGGCGGATGCTTGTCCAGCAGCGTGCCGGTGAGTTTGCCTATCATTGGGGTTTGGCCCTCGGTGCTTTATTCGGAATTATCCGCTTGATCCTGCGTCACGCCTTCACCCCCGCCGACAACACGCGCCTTGCGCACCTGTGTGGCCCGCTGGATGCGCACTTGCGCACCGTCGAGGCAGCGTTGCAGGTGCGCATTGCGCGCCGCGCCGAGCATTTTCGCGTCGAAGGCCCCAAGGCCAGCGCCACGCAGGCGATGGAGGTGCTGCAGGCGTTGTACGAGTTGGCGCGCGAGCCCATCGCCACCGAGACCGTGCAGCTGATGCTGGCGGGCGATCCCCCAGCCGAAGCCAGCAGCGTGGCGGGCCCGGTGTTGCAGACCCGGCGTGGCGAAATCCGCGGTCGCACCGCCAACCAAGCGCGCTACCTGGCGGCCATCGCGGCGCACGACATCACCTTCGGCATCGGCCCCGCGGGCACCGGCAAAACCTATCTGGCCGTGGCCTGCGCGGTCGATGCCCTGCAGCGCAGCGCCGTGCAGCGACTGGTGCTGACGCGCCCGGCGGTGGAAGCCGGCGAGCGGCTGGGCTTTTTGCCGGGCGACCTGGCGCAAAAGGTGGACCCCTACCTGCGCCCGTTGTTCGATGCGTTGTACGACCTGATGGGATTGGAGGCGGTGCAAAAGGCGCTAGAGCGCCAGCAGATCGAGATCGCGCCGCTGGCTTTCATGCGCGGGCGCACCCTCAACCATGCGTTCGTCATCCTCGATGAAGCGCAAAACACCACGCCCGAGCAGATGAAAATGTTTCTGACCCGCATCGGCTTTGGCTCTAAAGCCGTCATCACCGGCGACGTCAGCCAGATCGACCTGCCGCGCACGCAGCTGTCGGGGCTGATCGACGCTGAGCGCGTGCTGCGCCGCGTGCAGGGCATCGCCTTCACCCACCTGAGCAGCGCCGACGTGGTGCGCCACCCGCTGGTGGCGCGCATCGTCGATGCCTACGAGGCGCGCCCCCGTCCGCTCGAATGACCGTCACTGCCCTGGATCCACGCAGACGCCACCGGCACCGCCAGCGCCCACGGTCATCCCCGTGGGGACGAATCATGCGGGATTTCGGGGCCGCATTGACATCGCTACGGGGGTCTGGCCGCATACCCACGGCGCTGCGCTCTGGCCTCATCCACCTTTTCTTCAACCACTGGCCTCGGCTGGGCGCTTGCTCAGCGGGGCCACGGTTTGTTCGCATATGCCATTGCCTTACCTGACCCTATCCCTGCAGTTCGCGCGCTTTGATGGCGTGGCCGAGCATCGCGCCGCACTCCCCCGTCACGCGGTGCAGCGCTGGCTGCGCCACGCGCTGCAGCGCGATGGCGAACTGACGGTGCGCGTCGTCGGCGAAGCGGAAGGGAGGGCGCTGAACCGCGACTTCCGCGGCAAGGACTACGCCACCAACGTGCTGACCTTCGACTACGCCCACGAACCGGTGGTGATGGCCGACCTGGTGCTGTGCGCGCCGGTGGTGGCACGCGAGGCGGCCGAGCAAGGTAAGCCGCTGCGGGCCCACTACGCGCATCTGCTGGTGCACGGGGCGCTGCACGCGCAAGGCTGGGATCATGAGACCAGCGAGGCCGAGGCCGAGGCGATGGAGGCGCGCGAGATCGCCATCCTGGCGGCGCTGGGCTTTGCCAACCCGTATGCCGAGCGCTGAGGTGATTCGGACCAGCGTTAGCCCCTGGCGGACATGGCGTGGCCAGCCCCAACTCGGATGCCATCGGGGTCAACCGGCCATTCGGCGCCTTCGCGGGACACAGTCTCCCCCACCGGTCTCTTGAGCGCATGAGCGGTCACGGCAACGCTGCGCCGCCGCTGCCGCGTCAGGGGCGCAGTTCGATGGGGATCGTCACCGGCCCGTCGTTGACCAGGTGTACCTGCATGTCGGCGCCAAAGCGCCCGGTAGCCACCTGTGGGTGCGCAGCGCGCGCCGCCGCCACGAAGTGGTCGTAGAGCCGCTGGCCTTCGGCCGGCGGCGCAGCGCCGGTGAAGCTGGGGCGGTTGCCGCCACGCGTGTCGGCCGCCAGCGTAAACTGGCTTACCACCAGCAAACCGCCGCCCACATCCTGCACGCTGCGGTTCATCTTGCCCGCCTCGTCGGCGAAGATACGCAGCTTCAAAATCTTGGCCAGCAGCCGATCGGCCACGGCGGGGGTATCCCCCACTTCGGCACACAGCAGCACCAGCAGGCCAGGGCCTATCGCGCCCATCGTCTCACCGTTGATATCGACACGCGCCTGGCGCACGCGCTGCAACAGGGCTTTCACCGCCGCGCGCTCCTCACTTCAGGTCATGCGGGTCGTCGAAATGGGCCTCGACATCACTGGGCAACAGCTGGATGGTGGCACGCAGGCCCGGCACCGCGCTCATCAGCGCCTGCTCCACGCTCAGGCGCAGCGCCGCCGCGCGCCCCAGCGTCCAGCTGGCCGGCATGTGCATGTGCAGATCCACATAGCGGCGCTGGCCGGCCTTGCGCGTGTGCACATGGTCGAAGCGCACGATGGACACGCCGTCGCGCTGGTGCACGAAGCCCTGCAGCACGCGGTCGATCTCGGCGCGCACCTCGGGCTCCACCGCCTCGTCCATCAGGCCCTGCGAGGACTGCCACAGCAAATGCACCCCCTCGCGCGCGATGTTGGCACCCACCGCCAGCGCCACCAGCGGATCCAGCCACAGCCAGCCGGTGGCGCCCGCCAGCGCCAAGCCAGCGATCACCCCGACCGACGTCCACACGTCAGTAAACAGGTGGCGGGCGTCACCCTCCAGCGCCGCCGAGCGGTGCACGCGGGCGGCGCGCAGCATCACCCAGGCCAACATGCCGTTGAGCGCCGAGCTCAGCACCGACAGCGCCAGTCCCCAATCCAGGCGCTGCAGCGGCTGCGGCGCCCACAGGCGCTGCAGCGCCGCCCAGGCGATGCCGATGGCTGCCGCCAGGATCAACAGCCCCTCGAACCCGGCCGAAAAGTACTCCGCCTTGTGGTGACCGTACGGGTGCGTGTCGTCGGCCGGGCGCGCCGCCACCGTCACCATCCACAGCCCGAAGGTGGCACCCGCCAGGTTGACCACCGACTCCAGCGCATCCGACAGCAGCCCCACCGAGCCGGTCAGCCACCACGCCAGGGTCTTGAGCACAATGGTGGCGATGGCCACGGCCACCGACACCGCCAGCAGACGCTGTGGCGTCAGGCGCTGCCACAGCGGCGTCGCGAACGTCGATGGCGGTGCGGACATCGCAACCCCTCAGGCCAGCGTCACACGGGCAAATTTACGTTTGCCGACCTGCACCACGTAGGTGCCAGCGGCCAGCTTCAGCCCCTTGTCACTGACGACGTCGCCATCCACGCGCACGCCACCGCCATCGATGAGGCGGTTGGCCTCGCTGGTGGATGGCGCCAGCCCGGCGCTCTTGAGCAGCACCCCGATGCCCAGCGGCGCCCCCTGCAGCGTCACCTCCGGGATGTCGTCGGGAATACCGCCGCGGGCGCGGTGGATGAAGTCCTGCTCCGCAGCGTCAGCGGCCTGCGCGCTGTGAAAGCGCGTCGTGATCTCCCGGGCCAGCAGCACCTTGACGTCGCGCGGATTGCGGCCGGCTACCACCTCGCGCCGCAACGTCTCGATCTCGGTGAGCGGGCGCAGCGACAGCAGCGGATACCAGCGCCACATCAGCTCGTCGCTAATCGACATCACCTTGGCAAACATGGTGTTGGCGTCTTCGGTGATGCCAATGTAGTTACCTTTGGACTTGGACATCTTCTCCACGCCGTCCAGTCCCTCCAGCAGCGGCATGGTCAGGATGCACTGCGGCTCTTGGCCATATTCTTGTTGCAGATGGCGGCCCATCAGCAAGTTGAACTTCTGGTCGGTGCCGCCCAGCTCCAGGTCGGCGCGCAGCGCCACCGAATCGTAGCCCTGCATCAGCGGGTACAGGAACTCGTGGATCGAGATTGGCGTGCCCGCCTTGAAGCGCTTGGTAAAGTCGTCGCGCTCCATCATGCGCGCCACGGTGTACTTGGCGGCAAGCTGGATGAGACCGCGCGCACCCAGCGCATCGCTCCACTCGCTGTTGTAGCGGATCTCGGTGCGGTCCGGATCGAGCACCAAGCTGGCTTGGCGGTAGTAGGTTTCGGCGTTGGCCTGGATTTGCTGCGGGGTCAACGGCGGGCGCGTGGCATTGCGCCCGGACGGGTCACCAATCAGCGAGGTGAAGTCACCGATCAGAAAGATCACCGTGTGGCCCAGGTCCTGCAGCTGGCGCAGCTTGTTCAGCACCACCGTGTGACCCAAGTGGATGTCCGGGGCGGTGGGATCCAGACCCAGCTTGATGCGCAGCGGCTGGCCGCTGGCTTCGCTGCGGCGCAACTTGTGCACCCACTCAGCCGCTGGCAGCAGCTCTTCACAGCCGCGCAGCGTCACCTCCAGCGCCGCGCGCACGGCGTCGGACGCACCGTCGAGGGCCTGTGCCACGGTGTCAGAGGAAAGAACTGTATCTTTGTTCATGAGGACTAACCCGGGTGACAGCCACGATCAGGGGGGTATACTGCGGCCATTCGCGCGCCGACTGCGCGCCGTGACGGAGTCATGGCTGGCACGTACCGTGCTTCGGATTGTAGTCGGCGGTTTTTCCCATCGTTTGGGGTGCGGGGCCGGTTCCATCGGGCACCGCACTGGCCGGGCGGCCGAGCCGCCCGCTGCGCACTTGGCATGAACGGTCCGATCATCGATTCCGCCCGTCAGTGGCTGCAACGACACCCCCGCCACGTCACTGCCGCTGTGGCCCTGGTGCTTCTAGGCACCGGCGTGACCGCATTCGGCACCGGCCCGCTCGACGCTGCCATTGAGCGACTGCCCCAGACCACGGTAGTGCAAACGCTGGCGTTGCCCGCCGCAACGGCAAACGACACCCCGGCTGCTGCCCCCTTCGTGCTGCACCGCAGTGACTTGACCCGGCGCGACGATACACTGGCCACCCTACTGCAGCGCTTGGGTGTGCGCGAAACGGCGGCGCTAGAGCGCCTGCGCCGCGAGCCGGCCATGGGTGAATTGTGGCGCGGCCAGCCTGGCAAGCTGGTCAGCGTGGAGGTGGACGACGAGGGGCGGCTGTTGCGCTTGCAGGCGCGCTGGCTCGGACGTGCGGAGGACACCGTATTTCAGCGGCTGGACGTGCGGCGCGACGTGAACAACGGCAGCACTTGGCGGGTGCAGCGCGACAGCGCCCCGCTGACCACGTCGGTGCGGCTGGCCAGCGGCACCATCCGCACCTCGCTGTTCGCGGCCACCGACGCCGCCCGGCTGCCGGATTCGGTGGCCTCCCAGCTGGCCGATCTGTTCGGCGGCGAGATCGACTTCCGGCGCGACCTGCGCTCCGGCGACACGTTTGCGGTGGTGTACGAGGCGCTGGAGGCCGACGGCGAGCTGCTGCGCTACGGGCGGCTGCTGGGTGCCGAATTCATCAACAACGGGCGGCGGCACCAGTTGGTGTGGTTCCAGCCACCCGGTGGCCGCGGCGCTTACTACACCTTGCAAGGCAACAGCCTGGTGCGCGCCTTTTTGGCCTCCCCGCTGGCCTTTACCCGCGTCAGCAGCGGCTACGGCATGCGCTTTCACCCGGTGCACGGCGACCGGCGCGCCCACCTGGGGGTGGACTACGCGGCCCCCACCGGCACCCCGGTGCGGGCGGTGGCCGACGCCACGGTGGACTTCGCTGGCTGGCGGCGCGGCTACGGCAACGTCGTCATCCTGCAGCACAAAAATGGGCGCCAGACGCTGTACGCGCATCTGAGCCGCATCGACGTGCGCAAGGGCCAGCGCCTGCAGCAGGGGCAGACGCTGGGGGCGGTGGGCGCCACCGGCACCGCCACCGGGCCGCATCTGCACTTCGAGTACATCGTCAACGGCCAGCACCGTGACCCGATGACGATTGCCCGCGACAACCCTGGCGGCGAGCCGATCGAGGCGCGCTGGCGCGCCGTCTTTGCCGAACACGCCGCGGGCATGCGCACGCAGCTGGCGGCGGCGGCCACGATCGTGCAGGCCAGCGCCGAGTAAGCCCTGGCAGTTGGCATGCGCTGCATCGGGCTGATGTCGGGCACCTCGCTCGACGGCGTCGATGGCGTGCTGGCGGAGCTGGGTGACGGGAACAGCGCCCGGGTACTGGCAGACGTCGCCCTGCCGATGCCGGCCGACCTGCGCGCCCGGTTGCTGGCGCTGCAGCACAGCGGCCCGGATGAGCTGCACCGCGCCGCGCAGGCGGGCGCGGCGCTAAGCGACCTGTACGCCCAGGCAGTACGCACGCTGCTGCAGCACAGCGGGTTGCGCGCGCGCGACGTGGCGGCCATTGGCGCGCATGGACAGACCGTGCGCCACGTGCCGCCGGGCCACCCCGCGCTGCGCCCCGGCGACGTGCCGTACACGGTGCAGCTGTTGGCCCCGGCGCGGCTGGCCGAAGCCACCGGCATCGCTGTGGTGGCTGACTTTCGCAGCCGGGATCTGGCCGCTGGCGGTCAGGGCGCGCCGCTGGTGCCCGCGTTTCACCGGGCGGCCTTCTGGCGCCCGGGGCAGGCGCTGGCGGTGGTCAACATCGGCGGCATTGCCAACGTAACGCTCATCGATGCGGGCGGCCACGTGCGCGGCTTCGACACCGGCCCGGGCAACGTGCTGCTGGACGCCTGGTGCGAACGCCACACCGGTGCGCCATACGACGCCGACGGAGCCTGGGCGCGGCAGGGGCAGGTGCTGCCCGCGTTACTGCAGGCGTGCCTGGATGATCCCTACTTTCAGCGACGCGGCGCTCGCAGCACTGGCCGCGACCACTTTCACCTCGGCTGGCTGGACGAGCGGCTGCGCACCTGCGGCCTGCATGCAGCCGCCGCCGACGTACAGGCAACCTTGGTCGCCCTGACGGCCGAGACGATCGTCCGCGCTATTGCGCTGCCGGCCTCGGCACCCAGCGCCCAGGAGCAGACGCCGACGGCGGCACCCCAGCCGGCCTCGGCGACAGCACCTACCGAGGTCTTGGTCTGCGGTGGCGGTGCGCTCAACGGCGCGCTGATGCTGGCTCTGGCCGAACGGCTGCACCCAACACCGGTACGACCGACCGTCAGCCGTGGCTGGCCCGTGCAGTGGGTGGAAGCAGCAGCGTTTGCCTGGCTAGCACAACAAACGCTGTTGCGACGCCCCGGCAATGTGCCCGAGGTCACGGGAGCAGCGGGCCCGCGTGTGTTGGGCGCCATCTATCCCCCGTAAGCCGCGCAACCTGGCGTCAGACGCAGCCGCGCCGCGTCCGCCACCGCCGGTCAAGCACTGCGCCTGCGCAGGGCCGCGCTCCAGCCCCCAGTCTGACGCAGGCGGCATTGCCACGCCGCAGCGGCTGGTGGCACCTGTTTTAGGGCGACACTGAATCACCGAATGATTGGCGGCGCGGGCACATCGCTGCGTTACGTAGTGTTCGCTGCATCACCTGAGGCCCGGTGATGTCTTGGCCGCTGCGCTCTGTGCGCCGTTGCGCGGTATCCCGCTTGCCGACTTGCTTTAGCGTTTCCTTAGCCGACGCTGAAGCTGGAGCCGCAGCCGCAAGTGGTCGTCGCGTTCGGGTTGCGGATCACGAACTGCGCCCCTTGCAGGTCTTCCTTGTAGTCGATTTCGGCGCCGACCAGATACTGGTAACTCATCGCGTCGATCAGCAGCGTGACCCCGTTCTTGGTCATCTGGGTGTCGTCTTCGTTGACGACCTCATCGAACGTGAAGCCGTACTGGAAGCCGGAGCAGCCGCCGCCCTGCACGAATACGCGCAGCTTCAGGTCTGGGTTGCCCTCTTCGGCGATCAGCTCGGCCACCTTAGCGGCCGCGGCGTCGGTGAAGATCAGCGGCGCGGGCATTTCGGCGGTGGTCTGGGCGGTGGTTTCGGCAACAGCAGTCATGGCAGCATCCTCGTCTCGATCTGGGCCCTCCGCTGGCGCGACACCAGTGCGGCGCCGCGCGCGGTGGGCGACCAGGCGCCCCCAGCGGGGCGCATAGCACAAGCATAGCAAAGCGCCAGCCGAAGCCGACAGCCGGGGCGATATCCCTGCTGTGGGCAGGGACGCCCGCCCGGGGGGCTGGCGGCACGGGCAACGACCGTTGGCATGGGCGCGGCGTCACGGTCCAGCCCCCACACCCACGGCGGGCGCGCCAAAAAATGCCCGCGCAGCGGGCGCGGGCACTGGACTCGGGCAGGACGCTGATCAGCGCTTGCTGAACTGCTTGGCGCGACGGGCCTTGCGCAGACCCACCTTCTTGCGCTCGACCTCGCGGGCGTCACGCGTGACGTAACCGGCGGCGCTCAGCGCTGGCTTCAGGCTCGGGTCGTAGTCGATCAGCGCACGGGTGATACCGTGACGCACCGCGCCCGCCTGGCCGGATTCGCCGCCACCGTGGACGTTGACCATGATGTCGAACGTCTCCAGGTGGTTGGTCAGCACCAGCGGCTGCTTGGCGATCATGATCGAGGTTTCGCGCCCAAAGTAGTCCTGGATGTCGCGTCCGTTGATCGTGATCTTACCGGAGCCCTTCTTCAGGAACACGCGCGCGACGCTGGATTTGCGACGGCCCGTGCCATTGTTCCATTCACCAATCATGGCCGCTCCTTAGATTTCCAACACCTTGGGTTGCTGCGCGCCGTGCGGGTGCTCAGGGCCGGCGTAGACCTTGAGCTTCTTGATCATGGCGTAGCCCAGTGGGCCCTTGGGCAGCATGCCCTTGACGGCCTTCTCCAGCGCGCGGCCCGGGTGCTTGGCCTGCATGTCGCGGAAGTTGATGGAGCGGATGCCGCCCGGATAGCCGGTGTGGCGATAGTAGATCTTGTCCTGGGCTTTGTTGCCCGTGACGCGGATCTTGTCGGCGTTGACGACGATGATGAAGTCGCCCGTGTCGACGTGAGGGGTGTAGATGGCCTTGTGCTTGCCGCGCAGTCGGCGTGCCACTTCGCTGGCGACACGTCCGAGCACCTTGTCGGTGGCGTCAATCACAAACCACTCATGCACCACCTCAGCGGGCTTGGCGCTGAAGGTCTTGGTCATGTCAGGTTCCTGTGGTTTGGCGGGCTCTTTTCCGCGGTCGGCGCTGCTCTGTCGGCAGCCTCTTAGGCGGGGTGGGGATTTTCGCCGCGGAGCCACGAAGCGCTGCGAAAACGTGAAAGTTTACCCCAAACGCGCGTCAGAGGTTGACAGGGACATATCAGACCGTTGCCCCAGCGCTGGCAATGTTCCCGCCCCGCCCCCTGGACGCATACCACGGTAGCGCTTGCCGGCATCCGTAGCCGGCTCCGCTACCATCAGTCTATGTTGAGCTACCGCCACGCCTTTCATGCCGGCAACCATGCCGATGTGCTCAAGCACCTTACCCTGCTGGGCGCACTGCAACGCTTGCAAGGAAAGCCAGGCGGCCTGCTACTGGTGGACACCCACGCCGGCGCCGGTCTGTACCGGCTCGACCAGACCGAGGCGCAGACCTCGGGCGAAGCGGCACAGGGCGTGCTGGCATTGGCGCAGGCGCTCGATGCCGGCGCCGACACGGCCGCTCGGCCCGATCTGATCGAGGCCCTGCGCCAGCACCTGAACGCCTTCAACGACGGTGGCCCCTGGCGGGTCTACCCCGGTTCACCGGCGTGGATGCACGCGCTGCAGCGCCCGCAGGACCGGCTGGCCTTGTTCGAACTGCACCCCACCGACGGGCGGCTGCTGGACCGCACCGTGCGGCGCTGGTTGGAGCACACGCCACGCTCATCCATCGTGTTGCGGCGCGACAACGGCTTCGAGGGACTCAAAGCCCTGCTGCCGCCCTCCGAGCGGCGCGCGCTGGTGCTGATCGACCCCAGCTACGAACTGAAGTCGGACTACGCCGCCGTGGCGGCTGCGGTGGACGAGGCACTGCGGCGATGTGCAACCGGCTGCGTGCTGGTGTGGTACCCGGTGATTGGCCGCGCGCAAGCGCACGCACTGCCGCGGCGGCTGCGCGCGCTGGCCGAGCGCGCCGCACGCCCCTGGCTGCGCGCCGAACTGCACGTGGGCGGCGTGGCCGACGCGGCGGCACGCGCGGCGGCGGCGCGCGGGCGCGCGCACGGCACCTTGCGCGCCAGCGGCATGTTCGTCATCAACCCACCGTACACGCTGGCCGAGCGGCTGCGCGCGGCACTCGTTTGGCTGCTGCCAACGCTGCGCCAGGGCCCGGGAGCGCAAGCCTCGGTGCAGACATCCAACGATGCCCCCGTCTTGCGCGCCTGAGCGCGCCACCGCTGCCGTCGCCCATCGGCCGCGCTTTACGCCACGGCCAGCGCCTGCTCCAAGTCGGCGCGCAGGTCATCGATGTGCTCGATGCCCACGCACAGGCGCACCGTATCCTCGGTGACACCCGCCTTGGCCAGCTCCTCGGGCGAGAGCTGGCGGTGCGTGGTAGAGGCCGGGTGCGTGGCCAGCGAGCGCACGTCGCCGATGTTGACCAGCCGGGTAAACAGCTGCAGCGCATCCAAAAAACGCTCGCCCGCGGCGCGGCCCCCTTCGATACCAAACGTCAGCAGCCCCGAGGCCCGCCCGCTCAGGTAGCGCTGCGCCAACGCGTGGTAGGGGTCGTCCGGCAGGCCGGCGTAGCGCACCCAGCGCACCTTGGGGTGCGCGCGCAAAAACTGCGCCACCGCCAGCGTGTTGTCGCAGATGCGATCCATGCGCAGCGGCAATGTCTCGATCCCCTGCAGGATCAGGAAGGCGTTGAACGGCGAGATCGCCGCGCCCATGTTGCGCAGCGGCACCACCCGCGCGCGCCCGATGTAGGCTGCCGCGCCCAGCGCCTCGGTGTAGACGACGCCGTGGTAGCTGACGTCGGGCTCGTTCAGGCGCCGAAAACGCGCTTGGTGCTCGGCCCAGGGGAAGCGACCCGAATCGACGATGGCACCGCCGACGCTGTTGCCGTGCCCGCCCAGATATTTGGTCAGCGAATGCACGACGATGTCGGCGCCATGCTCGAACGGGCGGCACAGGTAGGGGCTGGGCACGGTGTTGTCCACGATGAGCGGCACGCCATGGCGGTGCGCGATGACCGCCAGCGCCGCGATGTCGGTAACGTTTCCGCGCGGGTTGCCCATCGATTCGCAATACAGCGCCTTGGTGCGCTCATCGATCAGCGGCTCGAACGTTTCGGGCCGGTCGCTGTCGGCAAAGCGCACCTCGATGCCGTACTGCGGCAGCGTGTGGGCAAACAGGTTGTAGGTGCCGCCGTACAGCGTCGAGGCCGAGACGATGTTGTCACCCGCCTCGGCAATCGTCTGGATGGCATAGGTGATGGCCGCCTGCCCCGAGGCCAGCGCCAGCGCACCCACGCCGCCTTCGAGCGCCGCCAACCGCTCCTCCAGCACCGCCTGGGTCGGGTTCATGATGCGCGTGTAGATGTTGCCCGGCACCTTGAGGTCAAAGAGGTCGGCACCGTGCTGCGCGCTGTCGAAGGCGTAGGCCACCGTCTGGTAGATGGGCGGCACCACGGCCTTGGTGCTGGGGTCGGGGCGATAGCCGGCGTGCACGGCTTGGGTCTCGAAACGCATGAAGCCTCCTCGCGGTCGGGGTGATGGGGATGTCAAACAGGCCGCTACCTTAGCGCAGCGGCGCACTCCTGTCGAATACCGTGTCGTCATACCGATCGGCGAGGGCGTCATGAAACCGTCACGGCGGGCCGGGGGCGGCGCTGCTACCATCCGTGCCGCAGCCGTCGCACCCACAACGCACGGCCGCTCTATCGGCCCCCACCGCCTGCGCAGTCTCCGGCACCCGGATGTCACACGCCCCAGTGTCCAACCCAACGCTTCACCCTAGCCATGATGTCGATACCGCGCGCCGTCTGGCCCTGCGGACTACCCTGAGCGCGTTGGGCGCGGTGGCAGTGGGGCTGGTCGGCTGCGCCACCACACCGGCCAGCCCCGGCGACGACGACGCGGCGACGCTGGCCCGGTCGGACTGGGCGCGCGCCTCGTTGCTGGCGCCCGACGGGGTGTGGGAGCATCACGTGTTCCCGCAGCGCCGGCCCACCCGCTACACAGCCGGCCGGCATCAGGGGCGCGCCGCCCTGCACGCCGACAGCGACGCCGGGACGTCTGCCGTGCGCATGCGCCTGCGCGTGCCCGCCGCCGAGCTGGGCACGCTGCGCTGGTCGTGGTGGGTGGATGCGCTCGATGAGCGCTACGACCCGCGTCAGCGCGACAGCGACGACGCCGTGGTGCGTGTGTTGCTGACGTTCGAGGGCGGGCGCGAGCGCTGGAGCGCGCGCGACCACAGCCTGTCCGAGTTAGCGCGGCTGGTCACCGGCGAGCCGTTGCCAGACGCCACACTCATGTACCTGTGGGATGCCCGGCTGCCCGTCGGCACCGTGATCGAGCATCCGGCGACGGGCCGCATCCGCAAGCTGGTGGTGTGCAGCGGCCCAGCCGATCTGGGCCGCTGGGTGGACTTGGAGCGCGATGTGCTGGCCGATATGGCGCACTGCTTTGGAGAGACGCCGCAGGCGCTGACCGGCGTTGGCCTGATGACCGACGCCAACAACACCGGCTCTCGGGCACGCGCCTGGTATGGCCCGCTGGCGCTGACACGCCGCCGCAGCTGATGCAGCGGCTTAGCCGGCGGGTGCGGGTCGGCGGCACGGCAGCAGGCGCGTCAGTGGCCCGCCCCACCACCGCGGCGTTCTCAACATGGCCTTCCCACCACAACCTCCCCACCAAGGCCGGGCCACCTGAGCCCACCCTCCGAGAAACCGGGCAAGCAGCCGCTAGCCCAAGGCCGGGGCCGACGGCGGCAGCAGATCGAGCCGCTGCAGGATGGTCAGCACCGCGTCGGCCTGATTCATGGTGTAGAAATGCAGGCCCGGCACCCCTGCCGTGCGCAGCTGGTCGCACAGATCGGTCACCACGTCCAGCCCGAAGGCACGGATCGAGGCGACGTCGTCGCCGAAGCCCTGCAGCCGCAGCCGGATCCAGCGCGGGATCTCGGCCCCGCAGGCATCCGAAAACCGCATCAGCTGCGCAGCGTTGGTGATGGGCATGATACCCGGCACGATGGGGATGTCCACCCCCAGCGCGGCGGCTTCATCGACGAAGCGGAAGTAGGCGTCGCTGTTGAAGAAGTACTGCGTGATGGCGCTGTCGGCCCCGGCGCGCACCTTGGTGGCAAACGCCTGCAGATCGGCCTGCGGCGAGCGCGCCTGCGGGTGCGTCTCGGGGTAGGCGGCCACCTCGATGTGAAAGGCCTGTCCAAACTCGGCGCGGATGAAAGCCACCAGATCGCTGGCGTAGGCAAACTCACCGCCCAGCCCGTAGCCGCTGGGCAGGTCGCCGCGCAGCGCCACCAGTCGGCGCACGCCTATCGCGTGCAGTTCGGCCAGTTGGGCACGCACGCGCTCACGCGTAGCGCCGATGCACGAAAAATGCGCCGCTGCGGGCACGCCTTCGGCCAGGATTTCCCCCACGGTGTGAAAGGTGCCCTCCTGGGTGGAACCGCCCGCCCCGTAGGTGACCGAGCAAAACTGTGGCCGCGCCGCATACAGGCGCTGGCGCACGGCGCGCAATTTGTCCGCCCCCTCGGGCGTCTTGGGCGGAAAGAACTCGAAACTCAGCGGCACAGCCATACAAAAAACTCCCGGTTTCCGTCGCCACCGGCGATCGGGCTGTCAAAGTAGTCACGCAACTGCAGGCCCAAGGCCGCGGCGGCGTCTTCGATGCGCGCGCGCACCCGAGCATAGGCCGCGGGGTCACGCACCAAGCCGCCCTTGCCGATGTCAGACGGCTGCAGCTCGAACTGCGGTTTGACCAGCATCAGCATCTGACCATCGGCGGCCAGCAGCGGCAACAGCGCCGGCCACACCAGGGTCTGCGAGATAAAGGACAAGTCACCCACGATGAGGTCGAACGGCGCAGCCGCCGCCGCACCCGCAGCTCGCACCAGCACGTCGGCGCTGAGCGCGCGCGCATTGCAGCGCTCCACCACCACCACGCGCGGGTCGTTGCGCAGCCGCTCGTGCAGCTGGCCGTGGCCCACATCCACCCCTACCACGCACGCGGCACCGGCCTGCAGCAAACAGTCGGTAAAGCCGCCGGTGCTCTGTCCCACGTCCAGACAGCGCCAACCGGTCACCACCACACCGGTGTGCGCCAGCGCCCCGGCCAGCTTCAGGCCGCCGCGCGACACAAACCGCAGCTCGGCGTCGTCCAGCAGCTCGACGGCGGCGTCTGCAGGCAGCGCCTCGCCGGCCTTGGTCAGCGGCTGCCAGCCCGCGGCCCCACGCCAGCGCACCGCGCCGCGCTCAATGAGGCGCTGCGCAGCCGACCGCGTGGGTGCCAACCCCCGCGCCACCAGCATGCGATCCGCACGCAT
>NZ_DAISZC010000122.1:0-2479 GCF_036824975.1 Tepidimonas sp. | reverse complement strand
GCGTAGCACGGACTCGGTGGGCCGCCGTGGTGCCGCCCTCAATCGAATAACGCTGCCAGCCAGGCATCGAAGGCTTGCAGCAGGCGCGCGACGTCAGCGTCGGTGGTGGTCGGTGCGCACAGCATCATGCCGTGAAAAGGCGTCAGCAGCACCCCGCGGTTGAGCAGGAACAGGTGCAAGCAGGCTTGCAGCGCCGGTTGCGCGTGCGCGCGCACCTCATCGGCATTGCGGGGGGGATCAGGCAGAAACTGCAATTCCATGCGCGCGCCCAGGCGGGTCAGCGTCCACGGCAGCGCGTGCGTGTGCAGGCGCTCGTTCAGCCCGGCTTGCAGCATGTCCGCCGCGCGCTGCATGGCGGCATAGGTGTCGGGTGTGTGCAGATGCTGCAGCGCTGCCGCCAGTGCTGCCAGCGCCAGGGCGTTGGCGGTCAGCGTGGTGCCGATGCCGCTGTGGCCTTGCGGGGCCTGTCGTTTGGCCGCCTGCAGGCGCGCCGCGACGTCGGCGCTCATGCCGTACACCGCGCAGGGTACGCCCCCGGCCACGGCTTTGCCCGCTACCCAGATGTCGGGCTGCAGGCCGTGCGTGCGCGCCCAGCCGCCAACACCGGTGGACAGCGTGTGCGTCTCGTCCAGCACGAACAGTGTGCCGTGGCGTTGGCACAGCGCTTGGGCGGCTTCCCAGAAGCCCGGCTGCGGGGGTACCAAGCCGAAGTTGGTCAGCGCCGGCTCGGCCAGCAGTGCCGCCACCTGACCGTCGCGCAGCGCATCCTCCAGCGCCTGCAGGTCGTTGAACGGTACCACGCGTGTGAAGGCCGGGTGATTGTGCACCGCGCCCAGTAACGAGGGGCGGCGCACGCTGGCGCCGGTGATGGGGTCGCGATCGACCAGGGTGTCGTCCACCGCCCCGTGATAGCAGCCGTCGAATACCAGCACCTGCGGACGGCCGCTGAGCGCACGCACCCAGCGCAGCACGAAGCGGTTGGCGTCGCTGGCGGTCATGGCCAGTTGCCAGTACGGCAGGCCAAAGCGGTCGGCCAGCAGCTCGCCCACCCGGGCGCTGATCTCGTGGGGCAGCATGCCAGTAAAACCCTGTGCCGCCTGGGCCGCCACCGCGGCAGCCACCGGCGCTGGCGCATGGCCAAACATCGCGCCGGTGTCGCCCAAGCAAAAATCGGCATAGTCCACCCCATCGGCGCACTGCACATGTGCTCCCTGCGCGGTGCGCAGAAAGAGGCTTACCGGGGTTGGCCAGTCGCGCATCCAGTGCAGCGGCACGCCAAACGGAAAATGCGCCTGGCAGCGGGCGGCCAAGGCAGCGCACGCGGGGTGCGCGCTCAGGCAGTGCGTCCGCTCGCGTTCCAGCAGGGCGTGCAGCCGGGTAGGGTCCACGGCCAGCGGGGTGGAGATGCGGTCGACGGTGTCACGCATGGTGCACAGCATATGCACCACCGGCGCTACGATGCGGTGCCATGTCGCCTCCTTCGCACGGAACCGCTTCTCTCCCATTGTGGGGTGGGCTGACACGCAGGGCAGCGCGCCGGTCGGCGCCGATCTGATCCGCTTCACCCCCCATTGTGGGGTGGGTTGGCACTGGCGTGGGCGCTGTCGCTGGGCGTGGCGGTCTCGTTGGGCATCACGCGCTTTGCGTATGGGTTGCTGCTGCCGCCGATGCAAACCGATCTGGGTTGGAGCTACTTGCTGGCCGGGGCCACGAATACCGCCAACGCGATAGGCTACCTGGCCGGGGCGCTGAGCGTGCCGGCACTGATGCGCCGCTGGGGTGCGGCAACGGTGCTGCAAGCGGGTATGGCGTTGGCAGGGCTGTTAAAAAAACCGCGCCAACATACCCCGGCGCGGCCCGAATGCCATCGAGAGAGAATATCCCTGGACGGCCTTGGAGAACACGTAAAAAGCCCGTCTCGCAACCGCAAGGCGGGCTTGGGGGCGCATGTTCAGAAGTCGTGGCGCACGCCCACCGCGTACAGACGCTCGTCCTTGGTCCTGGTGCCCTTGTTGTCCTTCACCTCGACGTCGCGCCAGCCGGCGTAGAGGCGCGTGCGCTTGGACAGGCTGTAGGTGAGGCCCAGGCCAAAACCTTTGGCTTTTCCGTCCTTGGCGCCGCGAGTCGAACCCTTGGTCTTGCTGTGTGCGTAACCGCCCGAGAAGGCAAACGCACCCATCGGCACGGTCACGCCCAGGGCATACTCGTTGTCGTCGCCGTTGGCTGCGGTGCCGTCGCGCCGGTTGTACATGCCCGAAACCGAGAAGCTGCCGAAGTCGTACATCGCGGCCAGCACGGTGTACTTGTCCTTCTTGTCCTTTTCGTTCTGGTGGCCCAGCGCCACTTCGAACTCCTTTTGTTTATAGCCAATCTTGATGGCGTGGCGGTCTTCGCTAACCCCGGGCTTTTCATCGAAGACATAGTCGATGCCTGCATAAAAGCCACCCATGTTGGGGCTGTAGTAGCTGATCTTGTTGTT
>NZ_DAISZC010000121.1:0-2511 GCF_036824975.1 Tepidimonas sp. | reverse complement strand
GCCATCGCCGAGCAGTTCCGGCAAGAACATCTGCAGCGGCTGGCCCTGCAGGCCGAGCTGCAGCACACGTTCGACTTCCTGCCGATCGGCCTGTTCACGCTCGACCCGCAGGGCCGCTTCCTAAGCACCAACCCGGCCCTGCAGACGATTCTGGGCCGCCCGGTGGAGCCCGAGCGTGACCACTGGGACATGCTGTTTCCGCGCTACGACTGGGCACAGCTGAGCGCCTCTAGTGGCGCGGGAGGAGCGGTCGAATTCGAGACCGGCTTGTCCCAGGAAGACGGCATCGGGCGGCGCTTCCTGGTCCGTGCGGCGCGCGCGGGGGACAAGATCGAGGGCACGCTGCAGGACATCACCGACAAGGTGCGTGCCCACGAACACCTGCAGTTTCTGGCCGACCACGACCCGCTGACCAAGGCACTCAACCGCCGCGGTGTCGAAGCGTGCCTCAGCCGTGGTCTGCAGCGGCTGCGCCGCGGCAAACCGCTGGCGGTAGCCTATCTGGATTTGGACCGCTTCAAGCTCATCAACGACCTCTATGGCCATGTGGCTGGCGATACTGTGTTGCAGCAAGTCTGTGAACGTGTCCAGCGGCCACTGGCATCGCACATGTACCTCGGGCGCGTCGGGGGGGATGAGTTTTTGCTCGTCATGCTCGACACGCCGCTGCACCGCGCCGAGGCAGTGTGCCGCGACATCCTGACCCGGCTGGTCCACGAGCCTTATCAGGTGGGAGATCGCGCCTTCCAGGTGCGAGGCTCGATCGGACTGATCGAGGTGACGGCGGGCATGACGGCCAAGGACGTCGTCGCCACCGCCGACCGGGCCTGCCGCGAAGCCAAACGCGGCCGCACCACGGGGTTGGTGGTGTACGAGCACGGCTCGCAGGCCTTCCGCGAGCACGAAGCCGAGATGCAGCTGGTGGAGCGGCTGGCTGGCGGACAGGACATCGAAGGACTGTTCCTGGAAATGCAGCCCATCGTGTCGCTGCGTCATCCCGGGCAATCGCTCAATTTCGAGGTGCTGCTGCGCATGCAGGATGCCAACGGCAGCCGTGTGCCGACCGAGCGTCTGATTCGCGCCGGCGAAAACGCCGGCCGCATGAGCGCCATCGACCGTTGGGTGGTGGCGGCAATCCTGGGGTGGCTGTCGCAGCATCGCCAGCAGCTGCCGGCCAACCAGTTCGTCTGCCTCAACCTCAGTGGCGCCTCCCTCAACGACGAGCGCTTCGTCCACGACATGGTCGAGATGCTGGAGCGCCACCGCGATGTCGCCCACCGGTTGTGCTTTGAGGTTACCGAAAGCGTGGCGCTGCACGACATTGGCAACACGCGCCGCTTCATCGACCGACTGCGCGCGCTGGGTGCCAAGGTCGCGCTCGACGACTTCGGCGCGGGCTACACCTCGTTCTCGTACCTGAAGGATCTGCCGGCCGACATCCTCAAGATCGACGGCAGCTTCATCGTCAACATGAACCGGCATCCAGCCAACGTCGCCATCGTCGAAGCCATCGTCAGCCTGGCGCAGAATCTCGGTATGAAGACCATTGCCGAGTGGGCCGAGGATTTCGAGACCGTGGAGACATTGGCCGAAATCGGCGTCGACTTCGTGCAGGGCTGGGCAGTCTCGCGCCCGGTGACCGGCGACCGCATTCTGGCCGCACGCTCCGGCGCCGATTTCATCAGCGACGAGCGTATCAGCAATTACCTCAACACGCTGCCGCCCGACGACGAACTGGCCGCAGTGGACTGGGTGCTGGGCGCTGCGCAACCGACACCCGCGGCGGCGACGCCCCCCCCTGGAGCGCCTTAGTCCAAATCGATGTCGGGGTGATCGGTCTGGAACCAGAATGCGTACAGCGGATGCTGGGTCCCCTCGACGCATGCGGCCACCAGATCACAGTACATGATGCGGTGCGGCAGGTTGAACACATGGGGCAGGGGGACGAAACCCAGCTCCGGGTTGACGTCCTGGAACATCAACCGCGCGTACTGACGGTCCAGCGGTGCACGCGCCGTCACCAGCACGTAGCGCACCCCCGCGCGCTCGCACCAGTAATAGGCCGCCTTGAGCATGACGGTCTTGACAAAACGGCTGCACTCGGCCCGCGCAACGGCCAGACGCGTCACCTCGGCACAGCGGGCCTGGGCCATCGCCGACGGCAGCGTGAACGACTGTTCCAGCACCAGCGGACGGTGGGCGTTGGTCTGCACGCGCAGCGTGCCCATCAGGGAGCCGTCCACCTTCGATTCCGCCAGCAGCACCGCCACCCCGGGTTCGCGGTCGACGGCATCGGGCTCACGCAACCCCTGGGTCAGCTCAGGCGGCAGATGGCGGCTGTAGGCCGCGTGGCGCAGTTCGGCGGCACGTCGCAAATCGTGCTCGCCTTGCGCCACGCGCACCGTAAAGGGCAGCCACTCCACGCCGCGCGGTGCGCGCAGAGCGCCCGAAACCTTGGACAGCGCGGACGCGTCCCCCAGACCGGACGCTGCACGGGCAGACGAAAGATGG
>NZ_DAISZC010000120.1:0-2559 GCF_036824975.1 Tepidimonas sp. | reverse complement strand
CCCGCCAAATCCCGCAGCACCTGCACCTTGTCGGTGCGCTCCCACGTGAACTCGGGCTCGTCGCGGCCGAAGTGGCCGTAGGCGGCGGTTTTGCCGTAGATGGGGCGCAGCAGGTCCAACATCTGGATGATGCCTTTGGGCCGCAGGTCAAACACTTCGTTGACGATGGCGGCGATTTTCTCGTCGGGGATGACGCCCGTGCCTTCGGTGTAGACCGTCACGTTGATGGGGCGCGCCACGCCAATGGCGTAGCTGACCTGGATTTGGCACTGGCGCGCCAGGCCAGCCGCAACAATGTTCTTGGCCACGTAGCGCGCGGCGTAGGCGGCGGAGCGGTCCACCTTGGTCGGGTCCTTGCCGCTGAAGGCGCCACCGCCGTGCGGGCAGGCGCCACCGTAAGTGTCCACGATGATCTTGCGGCCGGTCAGGCCGCAGTCACCCTGCGGGCCGCCGATGACAAAGCGCCCGGTCGGGTTGATGAGGTAGCGCGTGTCTTTGAGCCACTCCTTGGGCAGCACGGGCTTGATGATTTCCTCGATGCACGCCTCGATAAATTCGGGCTTCATGCGCTTGCCGTCGCTCATCTCGGGGCTGTGCTGGCTGGACAGCACCACGGTGTCGATGCTGTGCGGGCGGCCGTCCACATAGCGCATCGTGATTTGGCTTTTGGCGTCAGGGCGCAGAAAGGGCAGCCGCCCATCTTTGCGCAGCTGCGCCTGGCGCTCGACGATGCGGTGCGCGTAGTAGATGGGGGCGGGCATGAGCTCGGGCGTCTCATCGCAGGCGTAGCCGAACATCAGCCCCTGGTCGCCGGCGCCGGTGTTGAGGTAGTCGTCGCTGGCGTGGTCCACGCCCTGGGCGATGTCGTTGCTTTGCTTGTCGTAGGCCACCAGCACCGCGCAGCCCTTGTAGTCGATGCCGTACTCGGTGTTGTCGTAGCCGATGCGCCGGATGGTGTCGCGCGCCACCTGGATGTAGTCCACGTGGGCGTTGGTGGTGATCTCGCCGGCCAGCACCACCAGGCCGGTGTTGCACAGCGTCTCGGCGGCCACGCGCGAGCGCGGGTCTTGCTCCAAAATGGCGTCCAGAATCGCGTCGGAGATCTGGTCGGCCACCTTGTCGGGGTGGCCTTCGGAGACGGATTCGCTGGTGAAGAGGAAATCGTTCGCCATGGCTATACACTCCTTGTGTGGTGGTTGCCGGCGTTCGGCCGGCCCCTTGCGGGAATGATGGCGAACGCTTTAGCGGCATTTGTGAATCGCCCGCAAGTAGTTCGGTAACTCGGCGATGGGCGCCGATTGTACTGCGGGTCCGTCGGGACGGTCGAGGCGGGCCCGTTGGCGTTGGGGTGGATGACGGCGCGCGCCGTGCGCGACGTCCGCGGCGGCCCGTCACCGTTTGCGCGCCCGCCGGTTTCGTTGCATACGCACCGTTGTTCATGACCCGTGTGGTTTTGCTGTTGGCCCGCTGGCCACTGCCGTTGCTGCAGGCGCTGGGTTGGCTGGGGGGGTGGCTGGCGTGGCTGGCCTCGCCCACCTACCGCCGGCACTGGCGCGCGCATACCCGGCTGGCGGGGGTGCGTGGCTGGGTGCGCTGGGCGTCGGTGGGGGCGGCGGGCCAGCAGGTGGCGGAGCTGCCGCGGCTGTGGTTTGGCGCTCCGGTGCCGGTGGGTTGGGAGGGGGCCGCGTATATCGAGGCGGCGCTGGCGCAAGGACAGGGGGTGCTGTTTTTGACGCCGCATCTGGGGTGCTTTGAGGTCACCGCGCGAGCCTACGCCGAGCGCTTTGGCGTGCCAGCGGGCAAGCCGATCACGGTGTTGTACCGCCCCTCGCGCCACCCGTGGCTTGACGCGCTGCTGCGCCAGGCGCGGCAGCGCCCGGGTCTGGCGGCAGCCCCCACCACGCTGGCCGGGGTGCGGCAGTTGATGCAGGCGCTGCGCCGCGGCGAGGCGGTGGGGCTGTTGCCGGACCAGGTGCCGCCCGAAGGGCTGGGCGTGTGGGCGCCGTTTTTTGGCCAACCGGCGTACACGATGACGCTGGCGGCGCGGCTGGCGCAGCAGCCCGGGGTGCAGGTGCTGCTGGCCTGGGGGCAGCGGCGGTCGTGGGGGCGCGGTTATGTGGTGCATGTGCAGCCGTGGGCGCTGGCGATGGAAGAACCGCTGGCCGCCGACGCGGCGTTGGCGGCGGCGCAGATCAATCGCGCCATGGAGCGGTTGATAGGGCGCGCACCGGATCAATATCTGTGGGGTTACGCGCGCTACAAGACACCCAGGCCGTTGCGGATCGATGGCCCGGGCCGCGGCGATGCAGAGCAAGGCAGCGATCGCCGGTAGCCGTGGCGGGGTGTCCCCTGCACGGCGCAGGGCAGGGCGCAGCCCTGCGCGCGATGGGCAGCTCAGGTGCCGCGCGCACGGGCAGAGCCCAGAGGAGGAACGCAGCGTACGCGATGGGTAGCAGAGGTGGCCGCGCACCGGGTGTTCGGTGATCACGCCGGGCCAAGGAAAGTCTCGATGCGGCTCAGTACATGCTGGGGCTGCTCGTGCTGCATCCAGTGCGAGGC
>NZ_DAISZC010000028.1:0-26029 GCF_036824975.1 Tepidimonas sp. | reverse complement strand
CACATCATCAACCTCGAAAAGACGGTGCCGATGTTTGAGGAGGCGCGCAAATTCGTGCGCCAGCTCACTGCCAACGGCGGCACCCTGTTGATGGTGGGGACCAAGCGTCAATCGCGCGATATCGTGGCGGCCGAAGCGCAGCGCGCTGGTGTGCCGTACGTCGATCAGCGCTGGCTGGGCGGCATGCTGACCAACTTCAAGACCGTCAAGTCCTCGATCAAGCGCCTGAAGGACATGAAGGCGCAAAAGGAAGCTGGGCTGGATAGCATGTCCAAGAAAGAGCAGCTGCTGTTCAACCGTGAGCTCGAAAAGCTCGAGCGTGACATCGGCGGCATCCAGGACATGACCGCGCTGCCGGATGCGATTTTCGTCGTCGATGTGGGCTACCACAAGATTGCAGTGGCCGAGGCGACGAAGCTGGGCATTCCCGTGATTGGCGTGGTGGACACCAACCACTCGCCCGACGGCATCGACTACGTCATTCCGGGCAACGACGACTCGGCCAAGGCGGTGGCGATCTATGCCCGCGGCATCGCTGATGCGGTGCTGGAAGGCCGCAATGCGGCCCTCAACAGCGTGGTCGAGGCGGTGCGCAGCGACGACGAGTTCGTCGAGGTGCAGGAAGCCTGACGCGGGCGCGCGCGTCGAGGAAGGGGCTGCGCGCCCCTTTTTTGTCACTGTCCTGACGTTTATTCCGGTCATTGTCTCGGGCGGCAGCCGCCGCCCACAGGAGCAACACACTATGGCAGCAATCACCGCAAGCATGGTCGCGGAACTCCGCGCCAAGACCGACGCCCCGATGATGGAGTGCAAGAAGGCGCTCACCGAGGCCGATGGCAACATGGAAAAGGCCGAGGAGATCCTGCGCGTCAAACTGGGCAGCAAGGCCAGCAAGGCGGCCGGCCGTATCACCGCCGAGGGGGTGGTGGCCTCGTTCGTGGAAGGTTCGACCGGTGCGCTGATCGAGGTCAACTGCGAGACCGACTTCGTCTCCAAGAATGACCTGTTCGTGGCGTTTTGCAATGCGCTAGCCCGGCTGGTGGCGCAGCACGATCCGGCAGACGTGGCGGCGCTGGCGGCGCTGCCACTGTCGATGGAGGGCTTCGGTCCTACGGTCGAGGATGTGCGCAAGGGGCTGATCGGCAAGATCGGCGAAAACATGACGATCCGCCGCTTCAAGCGCTATGCCGGGGGCGGCCAGCTGGCCACCTACCTGCACGGGGTGCGCATCGGCGTCATGATCGAATACACGGGCGATGCGGTCGCAGCCAAGGATGTGGCGATGCACATCGCCGCGATGAAGCCGGTGGCCACCTCGGCGGCCGAGGTGCCGGCCGAGCTGGTGGCCAAGGAGCGCTCGATCGCTGAGCAAAAGGCAGCCGAATCGGGCAAGCCAGCCGATATCGTCGCCAAGATGGTGGACGGTGCCGTGCAGAAGTACCTGAAGGAAGTCTCGCTGCTGGATCAGGTGTTTGTGAAGGCCGCCGACGGCAAGCAGACCGTTGGTCAGTACCTCAAGGGTGCCAACACCACCGTCAAGGGCTTCACGCTCTACGTGGTGGGTGAGGGTATCGAGAAGAAGCAGGACGACTTCGCCGCCGAAGTGGCCGCCCAGGTGGCCGCAGCCCAAAAGGCCTGAGTTCTGTCCCATCGCCAGCGGCCGGCTCCTGCGCGGGAGTCGGCCGTTTTTGCAGGTGTGCGCGTCCCCGCGCACGCGGCGCTGGCGCTTCCACCCGTACAATCCATCGACCCTGCAGCGAGCCAACATGCCTGTCTTGCACCGCATCCTGCTCAAGCTCTCCGGCGAAGCCCTGATGGGCGATGAAGCCTTCGGTATCCATCGCGGTACCATCGAGCGCATCGTGGCCGAAGTGGCCGAAGTGGCGCGACTTGGCGTGCAGGTGGCCATCGTGATTGGTGGCGGCAATCTGTTCCGGGGGGTAGCCGGCGGTGCAGTGGGCATGGATCGCGCCACGGCCGACTACATGGGCATGCTGGCCACGGTGATGAATGCCCTGGCTCTGGGCGATGCGCTGGAGCGCGGGGGCACCAAGGCGCGCGTGATGTCGGCCATCGCCATCGATCAAGTGGTCGAGCCGTATGTGCGCCCGAAGGCGCTGCAGTATTTGGAAGAAGGCAAGGTGGTGGTGTTTGCCGCCGGCACCGGCAATCCGTTCTTCACCACGGACACGGCGGCGGCCTTGCGCGGCGCGGAGATCGGCGCCCAGATCGTGCTCAAGGCCACCAAGGTGGACGGCGTCTACACCGCCGATCCGAAGAAGGATCCGTCGGCTACCCGCTACAGCCGCATCACCTTTGATGAGGCGATGGTACGCCAGCTGCAAGTCATGGACGCGACTGCCTTTGCGCTGTGCCGCGATCAGGGGTTGCCGGTGCGCGTATTTTCCATCTTCAAGCCCGGCGCGCTCAAGCGCGTCGTGCTGGGTGAGGACGAGGGGACGCTGGTGCATGTCTGACACGGCGTGGCTGCCCTGCCGGCCCGCCCCAACCGCAAGAGGCCATCGATGAGCACCATTGCAGAGATCAAGAAAACCGCCGAGCAAAAGATGCAGCAGTCGCTGGAGGCGCTGCGGCACAACCTGGCCAAGGTTCGCACCGGGCGCGCCAATCCGGCCCTGCTCGACACCGTGCAGGTCGAGTACTACGGCACCCTGGTGCCAATCAGCCAGGTCGCCAACCTGTCGCTGCTCGATGCCCGCACCATCGGCGTGGCACCGTGGGAAAAAGGCATGGGCGCCAAGATCGAGAAGGCCATCCGTGAATCGGATCTTGGCCTCAACCCGGCGTCGCACGGCGACCTGATCCGCGTGCCGATTCCGCCGATGACCGAAGAGCGCCGGCGCGAGCTGACCAAGGTCGTCAAGGCCGAGGGTGAGCACGCCAAGGTGGCCATCCGCAACCTGCGCCGTGAGGCCAATGAGCACGTCAAGCGCCTGGTCAAGGACAAGCTGGCCTCCGAAGACGACGAGCGTCGTGCCCAGGACGACATCCAGAAGCTGACCGACCGCATGATCGCCGAGGTCGACAAGCTGGTGGCCGCCAAGGAGGCGGACATCATGGCGATCTGACCGCAGGCCGTCGCGCATGACAGCACCCGACAGTCCTCCGCCGTGCGGCGGCGGTTCCATTCCCGCCCATGTCGCCATCGTGATGGACGGCAATGGGCGCTGGGCGCGCCGACGCCTGCTGCCGCGGGTGGCTGGACACCGCGCCGGCATGGAGACACTGCGCCGCGTCATTGGCTGGTGCATCGAGCGCGGCGTGCGGGTGCTAACGGTGTTCGCATTTTCCTCGGAGAACTGGGCCCGCCCCGATGAGGAGGTGTCGGCAATCCTGCGCCTGATGGGGCAGGCGCTGATGGAAGAGGTGCCCCGTCTGCACGAGGCTGGCGTGCGCCTGCACGTGGTGGGCGACCGCAGCGGTTTGCCGCCCGAACTGCCGCCCGCGATCGAGGCGGCCGAGCAGCGCACCGCCGGCAACACACGCCTGGTGCTCAACGTGTGCTTCAACTACGGTGGCCGCTGGGACATCGTGCAGGCGGCGCAGGCGCTGGCGCGGCACGGCGAGCCGATCACCGAGCAGTCGCTAGCGCAGGCCCTGGCGCTGGCGCACGTAAGCGACCCGGATTTGCTGATCCGCACCGGGGGGGAGCAGCGCATCAGCAATTTTCTGCTGTGGCAGCTGGCCTACACGGAGCTGTATTTTTCGGCACGTCTGTGGCCGGCGTTTGATGCCACCGAGTTCGACCGCGCGCTGGCGGCCTATGCGCGCAGGCAGCGCCGCTATGGGCGCACGCCGGAGCAGGTGGCGGCGCAGGCCGCCTGACGCCGGGAGCCCGACGCCGATGCTGAAGCAGCGCGTCATCACCGCAGTCATCCTGCTGGCGGTATTACTGCCGCCTCTGCTGTGGCGGGACAGTCGGCCGTTTGCCGTGGTCACCGCCGCTGCCATGGGGGCGGCGGCGTGGGAGTGGTCGCGTCTGAACACGGCGGCACCAGCGCTGTGTGTGGCCGCCGGGCTTGGGGTGGGGGCGCTGCCACTGGGGCTGTGGTGGGCGCTGGGCAGCGCGCCGTGGCCACAGGCGTTTGGCTGGGGCGTGACGGGGGTTTGGGTGCTGGTGTTGGCGCTGGCCCTGCGCCGTGGTGTCGATGACTGGACGCGTTGGGCCATTGCCGCCCGCCTGCTGCTGGGCTGGCTGGCGCTGGCACTGGCCTGGTGGGCGCTGGTGGCGCTGCATGCCCGCGGCTCACTGATGCTGCTCAGTGTCCTGTTGCTGGTGTGGGTCGCAGATATCGCCGCCTATTTCGGGGGCCGGGCCTGGGGCCGGCGCAAGCTGGCCCCGCGTATCAGCCCCGGCAAGAGCTGGGAAGGTGCATGGAGTGGCGCGGCGGCGGTGCTGGCGCTGGCCGCCGCGTGGGTGGCGCTGGCTGATGTGTGGCCGGCGTTGCAAGCGGCGCTGTATCCGGCGCTGGCGCGGCAGGGCTGGGCGGTGGCGGTGCCCGTGCTGCTGGCGCTGACCGCGCTGAGCGTGGCCGGAGATCTGTTCGAATCGCTGGTCAAGCGCAGCGCCGGAGCCAAAGATTCCAGCGCCCTGCTGCCGGGGCATGGCGGCGTGTTGGACCGCATCGACGCCCTGCTGCCGGTGCTGCCGGTGGCGCTGACGGTGTTGAACGGGATCGGCGGGCAGAGATGATGATGGTGGGGGGCGCCTTCGCGGTTGACCGCACGGCTGCGGCTGACGGGGGCGCGTCACCGCCACCGGTGCCGGCGGGGGCGGGCGATGCAGTGGGCAGCCGCCGCCAGCGTGTGGCGGTGTTGGGCGCGACCGGCTCGATTGGCACCAGCACGTTGGACGTCATCGCGCGCCATCCGCAGCGCTTCGAGGTGGTGGCGCTGTCGGCTCACCGCCAGGTCGATGCACTGCTGACGCTGTGCGAGCGGTTCCGTCCGCGCTGGGCGGTGATCGATGCAGCGCACGCGCAGGCGCTGCAGCGCGGCCTGCGCGCACGCGGGCTGCCGACTGAGGCGCTGGCGGGCGCCGCAGCGCTGGCCGAGGTGGCGGCCCACCCCGATGTCGACACCGTGATGGCGGCGATCGTCGGCGCGGCTGGGCTGGCGCCGTGCCTGGCCGCTGCTCGAGCGGGCAAACGGCTGCTGCTGGCCAACAAGGAAGCCCTGGTGGTGGGGGGCGAGGTGTTTTTGCAGGCGGTGCGCACCGGTGGTGCCCGGCTGCTGCCCATCGACAGCGAACATTCAGCCATCTTTCAGTCGCTGCCCGAAGACCCGGCGACCTGGCCGCAGCGGGTGGACAAAATCGTGCTGACGGCATCCGGCGGTCCCTTTCGCCAGCGTGACCCGGCCACGTTGGCGCAGGTCACGCCCGAGGAGGCGTGCGCTCATCCGAACTGGGTCATGGGGCGCAAGATTTCGGTCGATTCGGCCACCATGATGAATAAGGCGCTCGAAGTCATCGAGGCCCGGTATCTGTTTGGTTTCGCGCCCGAGCAGATCGAGGTCGTCATCCATCCGCAAAGTGTGGTGCACTCGATGGTGCAGTACCGGGACCGCTCGGTGGTGGCGCAACTGGGCACGCCCGACATGCGGGTGCCGATCGCCTATGGCCTGAGCTGGCCCGAGCGCATGGTCTCTGGCGCGCAGGCGCTGGACTTTGCCCGTCTGGGGGCACTGACCTTCGAGCCGCCCGATGTGCGACGTTTTCCGGGGCTGTTTCTGGCGTGGGAGGCGTTGCGGGCCCCGGCCGGCACGACCGCTGTGCTCAACGCCGCCAACGAGGTGGCGGTGGAGGCGTTTCTGCAGGGGCAGTTGCGCTTCGACCAGATCCATGCGGTCAACCGGGGAACGCTGGAGCGTTGCGAACCCTCCAACCCGCAGACCTTAGCCGATTTGCTGGCGCTGGATGAGCGCGCCCGTGCCTGCGCCGACGCCGTCGTGCGGCAGCTGTCTGGCCGGTGAGTGCCGCTGCGGGGCGGCACTGGCCTGAGCGTGGTGCGAGGGGTGCGGTGGCGCAGGCAGGGTGTCGTGGATGCGGGCGGCACAGCCGACGCCGTTGCGGTCGTGCGGGCACGGGCGTGCCGGTGTGCAACCGGGGGTTGAATCGATGTTAACTGCCTTGTCGTTCCTGCTGGCCATTGCGATTCTGATTACGGTGCACGAGTGGGGTCACTACCGCGCAGCGGTGGCCTGTGGCGTGCCGGTGCTGCGGTTTTCGATCGGCTTGGGGCGGCCACTGTGGTCGTGGCGCAACCGGCGCGGCACGGAATTTGTGATTGGGGCGTTGCCGCTGGGCGGCTACGTGCGCATGTTGGACGAGCGCGAAGGCAGCGTCCCGCCCGATCAGCGGCACCTGGCATTCAACGCACAACCGCTGCGGCGGCGGGCGTTCATCGTAGCTGCCGGCCCCGCTGCCAATCTGGTGTTGGCCGCCGTGCTGTATGCGTTCGTCGCCTGGTGGGGGACACCGCAGCCGCAGCCGGTGTTGGCTACGCCCGCGGCGGACACGCTGGCGGCGCGTGCAGGTGTGCGCGGTGGCGAGTGGGTGCTGACCGCGGCCAGCGGCAACGCACAGCCCCGGCCGGTGCGCTCATTCGACGAGCTGCGCTGGCACATCAGCCGCGCCGTGCTGGCTGGCCAGGATTTGCGGCTGGAGCTGGCCGACGGGCCCCAGGGGCCGGCACAACGCGCCGTCGAGCTGCCGCTGTCCGCGCTGGATGCGCGCGAGTTGGAGGCAGCAACCTTTGAACGCATCGGTATCGTCGCCCCATGGTCGGCCCCGGTGCTGGGCGACATCGTGCCCGACGGTGCGGCAGCAGCGGCGGGCCTGCAACCGGGAGATCACGTGCTGGCCGTGGACGGGGAGGCGATCGCGGATGCGCAGACGCTGCGCGCGCGCATTCGCGCGGCCGTCGATGCCGAAGGTCGTGCCCGCGCGCAGCGCTGGCTGATCGAGCGGGGCGCCGAGCGCCTGGAGCTGATCGTCACCCCAAGGGCGCAGCGGCACGATGGCGCGTGGGTTGGGCGTGTCGGCGCCATGATCGGCGGTGCCCCGGCGATGACGGTGGTGGCCAGCGGGCCGCTGCAGGCGCTGGGCGAAGGCGTGGCTCGCACGGCCGAAGTGGCGGGCATGACGCTGACGATGCTGGGCCGCATGGTGACGGGGGAGGCATCGCTGCGCAACCTCAGCGGACCCTTGACGATTGCCGACTACGCCGGCAAGTCGGCCAGTCTCGGCCCGATGGCGTTTTTGACCTTTCTCGCCCTGGTCAGCGTCTCGCTGGGGGTGCTGAACCTGCTGCCACTGCCCGTCCTGGACGGGGGGCACCT
The DNA here is from genome assembly GCF_036824975.1 of Tepidimonas sp. Taxonomy (GTDB): domain Bacteria; phylum Pseudomonadota; class Gammaproteobacteria; order Burkholderiales; family Burkholderiaceae_C; genus Tepidimonas. Next base: position 18,667 of record NZ_DAISZC010000028.1, on the reverse strand, counting down.
GATGTATTATCTGTGGGAGGCAGTGGTCGGCCGGCCGCTGTCTGAGGTCTGGATGGACCGGCTGCAGCGGGGCGGGGTGGCACTGCTCGTCGTCTTGATGTCGCTGGCCCTCTTCAACGATCTGGTCCGACTGATGGGCTGACGGTCGAGCAATCCGTATCGCATGAAATCTACATTCCAGCGCCGCTGGCGCGTGCGCGCCGGTCTTTGGCTGGCGACTGTCGCCGCTTCCCTGCCCGCATGGGCGGTCGATCCCTTCGTGGTGCGTGACATCCGTGTCGAAGGGCTGCAGCGCGTCGAGCCGGGCACCGTCTTCGCTTCGCTGCCGTTTCGTGTCGGTGACACGTACTCCGACGAACAGGGAGCGGCGGCAATCCGCGCGCTGTTTGGCCTCGGTTTGTTCTCCGACGTGCGCCTGCAGGTCGACGGGGACGTGCTGGTGGTCATCGTCGAGGAGCGCCCGACGGTGGCCGACGTCAGTTTTAGCGGCGTGCGAGAGTTCGACAACGACGTGCTGCGCCGTGCGCTGCGCGACATCGGCCTGACCGAAGGGCGGCCGTTCGACCGCGCGCTGGTTGATCGTGCCGAGCAGGAGCTCAAACGGCAGTACCTCAACCGCAGCATGTACGCGGTGCAGGTCACCACGACCGTGACGCCGATCGAGCGCAACCGCGTCAACATCCAGTTCAGTGTCGTGGAAGGCGACGTCACCAAGATCCGTGACATCCGCATCGTGGGCGCGCGCGCGTTCTCCGAAAAGACGCTGCTGGATCTATTCGACCTCGACACTGGGGGCTGGTTGAGCTGGTATACCAAGAGCGACCGCTACTCGCGCGCCAAGCTCAACGCCGACCTGGAGGCGCTGCGCTCGTACTACCTGACACGCGGCTACCTGGAGTTCAATATCGACTCCACGCAGGTGGCGCTGTCGCCCGACAAGTCCTCGCTGGCGCTGACGATCAACATCACCGAAGGGCCGCGCTACGTGGTGTCGGCGGTGCGGCTGGAAGGCGACTTCCTGGGCCGGGAAGAGGAGTTCCGCTCGCTGGTGCGCATCCAGCCCGGGCGGCCCTACAACGCCGAGCAGGTCACGGAAACCGTCAAGGCTTTCACCGACCTCTACGGCCAATTTGGCTACGCGTTTGCCCGTGTGGAGGCTGTGCCCGACATCGACCGCACCAACAACCGGGTCGCCATCGTGCTGCAGGCGCAGCCGTCGCGGCGCGCCTATGTGCGCCGCATTCTCATCGAAGGCAACAACCGCACCCGCGACGAAGTCATCCGGCGCGAGTTCCGCCAGCTGGAGGCGGCTTGGTACGACAGTGACAAGATTCGCTTGTCGCGCGACCGCGTCGACCGTCTCGGGTTCTTCACCGACGTTCGCATCGACACCCAGGAGGTACCCGGCGCACCGGATCAGGTCGACCTGGTGCTGACGGTGGTGGAAAAACCCACGGGCAACTTGACGGTGGGTGCTGGCTACTCCCAGGCCGAGAAGCTGTCGCTGCTGGCCGGCATTCAGCAGGAAAACGTCTTTGGCACCGGCAACTATCTCGGTCTCAATGTCAACACCAGCAAGTTCAACCGGCAGTTCGTACTGAGCACGACCAACCCGTACTTCACGGACGACGGCGTGTCGCGCTCGATCGACCTCTACTACCGCACCACACGCCCCTACGCCGCGCAGGAGTCGGACTACCGGCTCGTGACGCCCGGCGCGGCGGTCCGCTTCGGTGTGCCGTTCACGGAAACCGACACGGTATTTTTTGGCATCGGCGTGGAGCAAACGAAGATCGAGCGGGGCGAGCGGATGCCTCTGGCATACGACAATTTCATCGCGGTATTTGGGAATAAGCCGCTGTCGGTGCCGCTGACGGTCGGCTGGGCGCGCGATGAGCGCGACAGTGCGCTGGTGCCGACGCGCGGACGCCTGATGCGCCTCAACGGCGAGCTGGGCATCGCCGGCGATACCCGCTACGTCAAGGGCAGTGGTCAGTACCAGCAGTACGTGCCGCTGGACAAGCGCTTCACGCTGGCCTTCAACGCCGAACTGGGTTGGGCCAAGGGCTTGGGCGGCAAGCCGGTGCCGTTGTTCAAGCACTTCTATGGCGGCGGCCTGGGCTCAGTGCGCGGCTTCGAACAGGGCACGCTCGGTGCAACCAGCCCCATCGTCGGCGGCTCCAGTGCCGATGTGGCCTATCTGGGCGGCACGCGATCGGTGTTGCTCAACACCGAGGTCATCGCGCCGTTTCCGGGCGCTGGCAACGACCGTACGCTGCGCCTGTTCGGCTTCTTCGACGTCGGCAATGTCTACGCACCCGACCAGAAGCTCAAGTTGAGCGACTTGCGCGCCTCTGCCGGCATTGGCATCAGCTGGATCTCGCCGGTGGGCCCGCTTAGAATCGCGTTCGCCCGGCCGGTTCGCAAACAAACCGGCGACAAGACACAAAACATTCAATTCCAAATCGGAACCGCCTTCTGATGAAATCGATGACCCGTCAATGGTGGGCACGCGGTGTCGCAGCGCTGCTGTCTGCGGTGACGCTCGGTGCTGCCCTTGCCCAGGAACTCAAGATCGGCTTCGTGAGCACCGAGCGCATTCTGCGTGACTCCAATGCGGCCAAGGCCGCGCAAAGTCGGCTGGAGCAGGAGTTTTCGCGCCGCGAACGCGATATCGAGGCGCTGGGGAACCAACTGCGCCAAGCCACCGAGAAGTTCGAGAAGGAAGCGCCGACGCTGTCGGAGTCGCAGCGTGCGGCGCGCCAGCGCCAGATTGCCGAACTCGACCGCGATTTGCAGCGCCGGCGGCGCGAGTTCCAGGAAGACCTGGTGCAGCGCCGCAACGAGGAGCTGCAGCAGGTGATCGAGCGGGCCAACCGCGTTATCCGCCAGATTGCTGAATCGGAAAAGTACGACCTGATTCTGCAGGAGGCGGTCTACATCGCGCCGCGGCACGACATCACCGACAAGGTGATCAACGGGCTGAACAACGCACGGTGAATAGCCCTGCCCTGCGACAGGAGCTGGCGGGGGCTGGGGGATGAACACCCATCTCACGCTTGCCCGCTTGCAGGCGGCCTTGGGCGGCGACGTGCTGGGTCCGGGTGAGCGCGTCGTGTCGCGTTTGGCGCCGCTGGAGGATGCTGACCCGCAGAGCCTGGCCTTCGTGGCGCACCCGCGCTACGTGACGGCGTTGCAGCGCTCGCGGGCCGGCGTAGTGATCGCTGCGCCCGATCTGGCCAGCGCCGTGCTGCAGCGGCCCGATCCACCGCCCGGCGGCTGGTGCGCCTGGTTGTTTTCCGACCCGTACCTGGCGTTTGCCCGGCTGACGCAGTGGTGGCGTGCACACGTGGCGCCGCGTCCGCTCGTGCAGGGGATACACCCCACGGCGTGGGTGCACCCCGCGGCACGTCTCGGTCACGGGGTGGCCGTGGGTCCGTTAGCCGTCATCGATGAGGACGCCGTCGTTGAAGACGGAGCCGTCATCGGCGCGCGCGTGCATGTTCAGGCCCGCGCCCGGGTGGGAGCGGGCACACGCCTGGACAGCGGGGTGGTCCTCGGCTACGACTGTCGCATCGGGCGGCGTTGCCTGGTTCATGGCGGCACCGTGATCGGGGCGGACGGCTTCGGCTTTGCGCCGCAGGCACGCGTCGATGGCGGGTGCTCCTGGATCAAGATCGAGCAGCTGGGGGCGGTGCGCATCGGCGACGACGTGGAGATCGGCGCCAACTGCTGCATCGACCGCGGTGCCCTGGGCGATACGGTGCTGGAGGACGGCGTCAAGCTCGACAACCTGATCCAAATCGGCCACAACGTGCGCGTGGGCGCGCACACGGCCATGGCCGGCTGTGTGGGTGTGGCGGGCTCGGCCCGTATTGGCGCCTACTGCACGCTGGGCGGAGGCGCCATCGTGCTGGGGCACCTCGAACTGGCCGATCACGTCCACATTTCGGCGGCGTCGGTGGTGATGCGTTCGATTAGGCAGCCGGGTCAGTACAGCGGTGTATTTCCGATCGACGACAATCGCGCCTGGGAGAAGAACGCCGCGACGCTGCGCCAGCTGCACGCGTTGCGCGAGCGCCTCAAGGCCCTGGAGCGACGCACCACATGAGCATGGACATCCATCAGATCCTCAAGCAACTGCCGCACCGCTACCCGATTCTGCTCGTGGACCGGGTGCTGGAGGTGGAGAAGGGAACGCGCATTCGCGCGCTCAAGAACGTCACCATCAACGAGCCGGTGTTCACCGGTCATTTTCCGCACCGCCCGGTATTTCCGGGCGTGCTGATGCTAGAGGCGCTGGCGCAGACGGCGGCGTTGCTGGCGTTTGAGACGCTGGGCATCACACCCGACGACAGGACGGTGTACTACTTCGCGGGCATCGATGGTGCACGCTTCAAACGGCCGGTGGAGCCGGGTGACCAGCTGGTGATGGACGTGGCGCTGCTGCGCATGAAGGCCGGCATCTTCAAGTTTCAGGGTACGGTGCGGGTGGATGGTGAGGTCGCTTGCGAAGCCGAGCTGATGTGCACGATGCGCTCCATTGCCTGACGCGGGCCGGCTATGGCGCAGATTCATCCCACCGCGCTGGTCGATTGCCGAGCCGAACTGGCCGACGACGTGGTCATCGGTCCGTACACGGTGGTGGGGCCGCACGTGCGCATCGGAGCCGGCACCACGGTCGGCGCGCACTGCGTGCTCGAGGGCCGCACCACCATCGGGCGTGACAACCGCATTTTTCCGTTCGTCTCGTTGGGCCTGCCCAGTCAAGACAAGAAATACGCCGGTGAGCCGTGTGAGCTCATCATCGGCGACCGCAACACCATCCGCGAGTACAGCACCTACCACATCGGCACCGTGCAGGGAGGCGGGGTGACGCGTCTGGGCAACGACAATTGGATGATGGCCTACACCCATCTGGCGCACGACTGTATCGTTGGCGACCACACCATCTTTGCCAACAACGCCCAGTTGGCCGGTCATGTGCAGGTGGGCGATTGGGCGATTCTGGGCGGCTTCACGGTGGTGCACCAGTTCGTGCGCATCGGAGCGCATGCCATGACGGCGATGTGCGCACTGTTGTTTGCCGATGTGCCTCCGTTCGTGATGGCGCAGGGGCAGCCCGCGCGCGCGCGCTCGATGAATTACGAGGGTTTGCGCCGGCGCGGGTTTTCGGCCGCGCGCATCGGTGTCGTCAAGGCCATGCACAAGGCGCTGTACCGTGAGGGCCTGACACTGCAGCAGGCACAGGCGCGTATCGCCGCACTGGCCGAGCAGCATCCGGAAGCCGCGGCCGATGTCGCGTTGATGGAGGCGTTTTTGGCCGGCGTCGATGCGCAGCGCGGTATCGTGCGCTGAAGAGGTGGTGCGGCAGGGGACGGGGTTGGATCATACGGCTCGGCATCATGGAGGCTAAATCGCAACGGCTGGCGGGCGAGGCGGCAACGTTGACGCCGCGGTTGGCGCTGGTGGCCGGCGAGGCCTCCGGCGACGTGCTGGCTGCCGAGCTGCTCAAGGGCCTGCGTCAGCGCTGGCCGCACTTGCAGGCGGTCGGCATCGCTGGTGCCGCCATGCAGGCGCAGGGATGCGCCGCCTGGTGGCCGAGCGAGAAGCTGGCTGTGCGTGGCTATGTCGAGGTGCTGCGCCACTATCGCGAAATCGTCGGCATCCGGCGCGCGCTGCGCGATCGCCTGCTGCGCGAGCCGCCTGACGTGTTCATCGGTGTGGACGCCCCGGACTTCAATCTGGCGCTGCAGGCCGACCTGCGCGCAGCGGGCGTGGCCACGGTGCAGTTTGTCGCGCCCGCCATCTGGGCCTGGCGGCCAGAGCGTGTGGCGCTGATGCGGCGTGCCTGTGACCATGTGCTGTGCGTGTTCCCGTTCGAGCCGGCCCTGCTGGCCGAGCACGGCATTGCCGCCACCTTCGTCGGCCATCCCCTGGCGTCGGTCATCCCGCGCGAACCCGACCAGGCAGCCGCGCGCACGGCGCTGGGGCTGGCGGGTGACGCCGCGGTGGTGGCGCTGCTGCCTGGTAGCCGGCGTGCCGAAATCGACCATCTGCTCGGACGTTTTTTGGCTGCGGCGCGGCTGATGCAGCGCCAGCGGCCCGGTTTGACGTTTGTGTTGCCAGCAGCCCCGGCGCTGTACGACGACATCCGCGCACGCGTCATGCGCTCGCCCATGGCTGACGACGTGCAGGTGCTGCGCGGACAATCCCACGCCGCTTTGGCGGCGTGTGACGTGGCGCTGGTGGCCAGCGGCACGGCCACGCTGGAGGCGGCGCTGTTTCAGCGTCCGATGGTGATCGCTTATCACATGCATCCGCTGTCGTGGTGGCTGACGCGACGCCAGATGCGTCAGCCTTGGGTTGGCTTGCCCAACATCCTGGCGCGCGCGTTCGTCGTGCCCGAGCTGCTGCAGGAGCAGGCCACACCGGCGGCGCTGGCGCGCGAGACGCTGGCATGGCTGGACGACGGCGAGTCGGCCCGCCAGCGCCGCGCGGCGCTGCAGGTGCGCTTTGCGGCGCTGCATGAGTCCTTGCGGCGCGACACGGTGGCGTTGGCCACGCAGGCCATCGAGCCGCTGTGGCAGCGCCGGCGGGGGATGCGATGAGGGCGACGGGCGCAGTGCCACGCCGGTGCCGAGCCGCCACCGAGCCGGCCCAGTTGCCGCTGTGCTGGGGCGATGACGGGCTGGTGGCCGGCGTGGACGAGGCGGGAAGAGGGCCGTTGGCCGGTCCGGTGGTGGCCGCTGCGGTGATGCTGGATGAGCAGCAGCCCGTCGCAGGGCTGGCGGATTCGAAAACGCTGAGTGCCGCGCGGCGTGAGCGGCTTTACGAGCGCATCCTGGCGCGGGCGCTGTGTGTGGGGGTCGGGATCGCCGAGGTGGAGGAAATCGACCGCCTCAACATCCTGCAGGCCACGCTGCTGGCCATGCAGCGGGCGGTGGCGGCGCTGCGCCTGCGCCCATCGCTGGTGCGGGTGGATGGCAACCGCTTGCCCGCGCTGCCGATGCGCGCCGAAGCGGTGGTGCGCGGTGACGCCACCGACGCGGCCATCGCTGCCGCCTCCATCGTCGCCAAGGTCACGCGCGACCGCCTCATGGACGCCCTGCACGCCCGCTATCCGGTGTACGGCTTCGACCGGCACCGGGGCTACGGTACGGTGCAGCATATGCAGGCGCTGCGCGCGCATGGCCCGTGCGCGGCGCACCGGCGCAGCTTCGCGCCGGTGATGCAGGCGCTGATCGGCGCGGCGGCGGGGGCGGGCGCTGCCGCGGTGGAGCTGACGCCGTGAGCGCAATGGTGTTTGCGCCGACGCTGACGCTGACGTCGCGCGACAACCCGCGCGTGCGGCAGCTGCGCCGTCTGGTGCAGACCTTGGGCGGGGTGGATCGGCGCGCCGGCCTGGTGTGGGTGGAGGGCGATCACCTGTGCGCGGCACTGCTGGCACACGGGGGCGTACCCGAGGCGATGATCGTGACGCCGGATGGCGCACACTGGGTCGAGGCTTGGTGCCGGCGGGGCTGGCTCGATGCCTCTGTGCCGGTGTGGTCGCTGACGCCGGAGCTGATGCGCCATATCAGCGCCCTCGAATCTGCCGCTCCGATTGCCTGTCTGGCGCGCCTACCGACCCCGGCACCGATGCAGCCACACGCCCCCACCGTGGTCCTCGATCGCCTGCAGGACCCCGGCAACGTCGGCTCGATCTTGCGTAGCGCCTCCGCCTTTGGTTTTCGTCAGGTGCTGGCGATGCGTGGAACGGTGGCCCTGTGGTCGGCCAAGGTGCTACGCGCCGGCATGGGTGCGCATTTCCATCTACAGCTGTGCGAAGGGGGCGAACCGGATGAGCTGGCGCAGCTGGCTGTGCCCGTGCTGGCGACCAGTTCGCATCGCGGCTGCTGGCTGCACGAGGCGAATCTGCCTTGGCCTTGTGCGTGGCTGCTGGGCCACGAGGGGCAAGGCGTGCGCGCAACGCTGGCCGCGCATGCCGCGTTGACGGTGCGCATTGCGCAGCCCGGCGGCGAGGAATCGCTCAACGTGGCCGCCGCCGCTGCGATTTGCCTGCACGCGAGCGCTGCTGCCCAGCTGCGTGCGCGCCAGACCCTGGGGTAGGCCGCCTGGGCCCTGCCGGGCGAACACGGGGGCGCGGGCTATAATCTCAAAGTTTATCCAGAGCACAGCAACCGCCCCGCGCCGGGGGCGCTGCGTCGGCAGGCACCCGCTGGCGTCGCGGCGGGCAGTGCCGGCGCGGGGCTGCAGCCGCGTCCCAACCTTGGAGAGTGTCCGTGTTTTCCGTCCTGCCTTCCGCCCTTCTTGCGCTTGCAGACGGCACGGTCTTTGAAGGCGTGGCCATCGGCGCCGATGGCCACACGGTCGGTGAAGTGGTGTTCAACACGGCGCTCACCGGCTATCAGGAAATCCTCACCGACCCCAGCTACTGCCAGCAAATCGTCACCCTCACGTATCCGCACATCGGCAACGTCGGGGTCAACGATGAGGACGTCGAATCCGGCGCCGTGCAGGCGGCTGGCCTGATCATCAAGGACCTGCCCATCCTCCACTCCAACTTTCGCGCCACGCGCTCGCTGGGAGACTATTTGCGTGAGCAGGGTGTGGTGGCCATCGCCGGTATCGACACGCGTGCGTTGACGCGCCGCCTGCGCGAGCATGGGGCGCAAAACGGGGCCATCGTCGCGCTGTCGGCAGGCCAGACCGTGACGGCGGCGTTGCGGCAGGAAGCGGTGGCGCTGGCGCGCTCGGCGCCCAGCATGGCCGGACTCGACCTGGCCCAGACCGTCACCACCCCGAAAGCCTACGAGTGGACACAGACCGAGTGGCGCTTGCGCCGTGACGATGTCCGCCCAGGGTACGGCGAACTCTCGCAGCCGCGCCGCCATGTGGTGGCCTACGACTTCGGCGTCAAGCGCAACATCCTGCGCATGCTGGCCGAGCGCGGCTGCCGCGTGACGGTGGTGCCGGCGCGCACGTCGGCAGCCGAAGTGCTGGCGTTACAGCCCGATGGCGTATTTCTGTCCAACGGGCCCGGGGACCCGCAGCCGTGTGACTACGCCATCGCCGCCGCGGCCGAGATTGTCGGGCGCGGCGTGCCGACCTTCGGTATCTGCCTGGGACACCAGATTCTGGCGCTGGCCAGCGGCGCGCGCACGTTCAAGATGAAGTGTGGTCATCACGGGGCCAACCATCCGGTCAAGGATCTCGACACCGGACGCGTCAGCATCACCAGCCAGAATCACGGCTTTGCGGTCGATGCGCAGTCGCTGCCGCCGAATCTGCGTGCCACGCACGTCAGTCTGTTTGATGGCACCCTGCAGGGGATCGCGCGCACCGATCGACCGGCCTTTGGCTTTCAGGGACACCCCGAGGCGTCTCCGGGGCCGCACGACGTGGCCTACCTGTTCGACCGCTTCGTGGCCTTGATGGATCAGGCCCGCTGATGCGGGTCGAGGGGCGCCCGATGTTTGGCATCACCGATCTGACGACCTACGTGCTGGGCACGCTCTTCATCGTGCTGCTGCCGGGGCCGAACTCGATGTACGTGCTGTCGGTGGCCTCGGGCCATGGCGTGGCCATGGGGTACCGGGCGGCCTGCGGTGTTTTCGTCGGCGACACGGTGCTGATGGTGCTGTCGGCCGCCGGATTGGCGTCGGTGCTGCAGGCCACACCGTGGATGTTTCTGGCGATCAAGTATGCCGGCGCCCTGTATCTGGCATGGATCGGGATCGGGATGCTGCGCAGTGCGTGGGCGCGCTGGCGCGGCGACGTCGGCGTGTCGCAACCGCTGGCGCGCCCGCCGCAGGCCACGCGGCCGTTTCAGCGCGCGTTGTCCATCAGCCTGCTCAATCCGAAAGCCATCTTCTTTTTCATTTCGTTCTTCGTGCAGTTCGTCGATCCAGCGTACCCGCACCCGGCGCTTAGCTTTGTGGTGTTGGGCGCCATCGCCCAGCTGTTCAGCTTCGTGTATCTGAGCGCGCTCATCTTCGCCGGTGATCGGCTGGCGGCGGCGTTTCGCCGTCAGCGCCGGTTGGCGGCCTCCCTCAACGCCGGGGTTGGCGCCCTGTTTGTGGGCTTCGGCATCCGGCTGGCCAAAACCACCTCTCCCTAAAGCTGGCAGCCGCAGCCTGCGGTCTGCCGGTTTGAGACGACCCGATCATGCCCAAGCGCACCGACCTTCGCAGCATCCTCATCATCGGCGCCGGTCCGATCGTCATCGGCCAAGCGTGTGAATTCGACTACTCCGGCGTGCAGGCCTGCAAGGCGCTGCGCGAGGAGGGCTACCGCGTCATCCTGATCAACAGCAATCCGGCCACGATCATGACCGACCCGGCCACGGCCGACGCGGTCTACATCGAGCCCATCACCTGGCAGACGGTCGAAAAAATCATCGCCCGCGAGCGTCCGGACGCCATCCTGCCCACCATGGGCGGGCAGACGGCGCTGAACTGCGCGCTGGACCTGTGGCGCCACGGCGTGCTGCAGCGCTACCAGTGTGAGCTGATCGGCGCTTCGCCCGAGGCCATCGACAAGGCCGAGGACCGCCAGAAGTTCAAGGAGGCGATGACCCGCATCGGTCTGGAGTCGGCCCGCTCGGGCATCGCGCACAGCCTGGAGGAGGCGTGGGCCGTGCAGCGCACGGTGGGCTTTCCGTGTGTGATCCGCCCCAGCTTTACGCTTGGCGGCACGGGTGGCGGCATCGCCTACAACCCGGAAGAATTCGAGACCATCTGCAAGCGCGGCTTGGAGGCCTCGCCGACCAGCGAGCTGCTGATCGAAGAGTCGCTGGTGGGCTGGAAAGAGTTCGAGATGGAGGTGGTGCGCGACAAGAACGACAACTGCATCATCGTCTGCTCGATCGAAAACCTGGACCCGATGGGGGTGCACACGGGCGACTCCATCACCGTGGCGCCGGCGCAGACGCTCACCGACAAGGAATACCAGCGCATGCGCGATGCGTCCATCGCCGTGCTGCGCGAAATCGGCGTCGACACCGGCGGCTCGAACGTGCAGTTTGCGATCAACCCGGCCAACGGGCGCATGATCGTCATCGAGATGAACCCGCGCGTCAGCCGCTCCTCGGCGCTGGCGTCGAAGGCCACCGGTTTCCCGATCGCCAAGGTGGCGGCCAAGCTGGCCGTTGGTTACACGCTCGATGAACTGCGCAACGACATCACGGGCGGTGCCACGCCGGCGTCATTTGAGCCGACTATCGACTATGTAGTCACCAAGATTCCGCGCTTTGCGTTCGAAAAGTTTCCGCAGGCCAACGATCGTCTGACCACGCAGATGAAGTCGGTAGGTGAGGTGATGGCGATCGGGCGCACCTTCCAGGAGAGCTTCCAGAAGGCGCTGCGTGGTCTGGAGGTGGGTGTGGACGGCATGAACGAAAAGACCCAGGACCGCGAGACACTGGAGCGCGAGCTGGGCGAGCCGGGGCCAGAACGCATCTGGTATGTCGGCGACGCCTTTGCGGCGGGATGGACGCTGGACAAGGTGCACCAGTTGACCAAAATCGACAAGTGGTTCCTGGTGCAGATCCAGGAGATCGTGCACATCGAACTGGCGCTGGATCGACACACCGCCCAGCATGGTGCGCAGGCACTGGCAGCACTCGACGCCACGACGCTGCGCACCCTCAAGCGCAAGGGCTTTTCCGATCGTCGCCTGGCCAAGCTGTTGGCGACGACGGAAGAGGCCGTGCGCGCCCACCGCCACGCGCTGGGCGTGCGCCCGGTGTACAAGCGCGTGGACACTTGCGCGGCCGAGTTTGCCACCACGACGGCCTACCTGTACTCCACCTATGAGGACGAGTGCGAGGCCGAGCCGAGCACGCGACGCAAGATCATGGTGCTGGGTGGAGGCCCCAACCGCATTGGTCAGGGCATCGAGTTCGACTACTGCTGCGTGCACGCGGCGCTGGCGATGCGCGAGGACGGCTTCGAGACCATCATGGTCAACTGCAACCCCGAGACCGTCTCCACCGACTACGACACCAGCGACCGGCTCTACTTCGAGCCGCTGACGCTGGAGGACGTGCTGGAAATCGTGGCCAAGGAGCGGCCCGAGGGCGTTATCGTCCAGTACGGTGGCCAGACTCCGTTGAAGCTTGCTTTAGGGCTGGAGCGCGCCGGTGTGCCCATCATGGGTACCACGCCGGACATGATCGATGCCGCAGAAGACCGCGAGCGTTTCCAGCAAATGCTGCACCAGCTGGGTCTGAAACAGCCGCCCAACGCCACCGCCCGCACCGAGGCCGAGGCGATGGAAAAAGCCGCCGCATTGGGCTACCCGCTGGTGGTGCGCCCCAGCTACGTGCTGGGTGGACGTGCGATGGAAATCGTGCACGAGCCGCGCGATCTGGAGCGCTACATGCGCGAGGCGGTCAAGGTCAGCAACGACTCACCGGTGCTGCTGGACCGCTTCCTCAACGACGCCATCGAGTGTGATGTGGACTGCGTGCGCGACGCCAGCGGCCAGGTGCTCATCGGCGGCGTGATGGAGCACATCGAGCAGGCGGGCGTGCATTCGGGCGACTCGGCGTGCTCGCTGCCGCCGTACTACCTATCGGCGGCCACGGTAGCCGAAATCAAGCGCCAGACGACAGCGCTGGCGCACGCGCTCAACGTCGTCGGCTTGATGAACGTGCAGTTCGCCATCCAAGAAGTGGACGACGGCGGCAGCAAGCGCGATGTGATCTATGTGCTGGAGGTCAACCCGCGCGCCAGCCGCACTGTGCCGTTCGTCTCCAAGGCCACCGGGATACAGCTGGCCAAGGTGGCGGCGCGCTGCATGGCGGGCCAAACGCTGGTCCAGCAGGGCGTTGCGACCGAGGTCACGCCGCCGTATTTCAGCGTCAAGGAGGCGGTGTTCCCGTTCGTCAAGTTCCCGGGCGTGGATACGATTCTCGGGCCGGAAATGAAATCCACCGGTGAGGTGATGGGCGTTGGCTGCACCTTCGGCGAAGCCTTCGTCAAGGCGCAGCTGGGGGCCGGCACCGTGTTGCCGCGGCCCACTGACGCGGTGCGCAAGGTGTTTCTGTCCGTTAAGCCCAGCGACAAGGCGCGGGTGGTGGCCGTGGCGCGTGAGCTCTGCGCCATGGGGTTCGAGCTGGTGGCCACGCGCGGCACCGCTGCGGCCATTAGCGCTGCCGGCGTGCCGTGCAGCGTGGTCAACAAGGTCACCGAAGGTCGGCCCAATATCGTCGATATGATCAAGAATGGCGAGATCGCGATGGTCATCAACACCGTGGAGGAACGCCGCAACGCGATCGCCGACTCGCGCTACATTCGCGTTGCATCGCTGGCTAACCGGGTGACGACCTTTACCACCATGTTTGGTGCCGAGGCGGCAGTCGAGGGTATGAAGGTGATGAACGAGCTGCCGGTGTACTCGCTGGCCGAACTGCACGCGCAGCTGGCTTGATGCTGCAGCCTGGGGCGCGGTGGCGGGCCGTTGCCGTGGCCAGCGCTGACACCGCGCCGCAGGCGCGGTATCATTGGCACCTGAAGTCGATGACCGCCGACCGGCAACGCTCGGCGGTTTGCTTTTGTGGGATTCGAGATGCCAACGATACCGTTGACCAAACGCGGGGCAGAGCTGCTCAAGGAAGAGTTGCATCGCCTCAAGACCGTTGAACGTCCGGCCGTGATCCAGGCGATTGCCGAAGCACGCGCCCAGGGCGATCTGAGCGAGAACGCCGAATATGACGCCGCCAAGGACCGCCAGGGCTTCGTCGAGGGGCGCATCAAGGAAATCGAAGGCAAGCTGGCCATGGCGCAGATCATCGATCCAGCGCAGATGGACGCTGGAGGCCGCGTCGTGTTCGGCGCCACCGTCGAACTGGAGGACGAAGACAGCGGCGAGTGCGTGACCTACCAGATCGTCGGGGAAGACGAAGCCGATCTGAAGAGCGGGCGCATCAACGTCTCCAGTCCGATTGCGCGCGCGTTGATCGGCAAGGAAGAGGGCGACGTGGCCGAGGTGCAGGCGCCCAACGGTGTGCGCCGTTACGCCATCGTGGCCGTGCGCTACGAGTAAGGCCCCGCGGCAGCTATGGACGGTGGACAGACGGCACGGGCCCGGGCTGCGTGGATACAGCGCTGGCCGGTGCTGGTGGCGGCCTTGTGGTGGGGGGCGGTGACCGCGTGGAGCTTCGTCGCGGTCCCGCTGCTGTTTGCGCATTTCAACAACCCCGCGGTGGCCGGCGGCCTGGCGGCGCGTCTGTTTCAGGTGCAGGCTTACCTGAGTGTGACCGCTGCGCTGCTGTTGCTGCTGTGGGGGCGCGCGCAGCGCGGTCGCGGCGAGGCGGGTGACGCCAGCTGGGCGTTGCTGCCGTGGTTGCTGCTGGGTGCATTGGCGGCGCTGGTGCAGGAGTTTGGCGTCGCGCAGCGCATTCTGACCGCGCGCCAGACTGGGGCCAACCTGGCGCTGTGGCATGGGCTGGGCAGCGCGCTGGTGCTGCTGCAGTGGGCCTGCGCGCTGCGCAGCCTGTGGTGGTTCATTACACGCCGGTTGTGAACCGGAGCGCGGCTGTGGCCTGTAGCAGGGAAGCCGTACGCACGATGACGTTCAGCACACTGGGTGCGGCAACGATGAGGCGTGGACAGCCGCGCGGCGCACCCGTCCGGCCAGCCCTCACCGTGCAGGTGTTGCGCCCGCGCGCTCAGCTGCCTCGACGGTGTTGGTCAGCAGCATGGTGATGGTCATTGGGCCAACGCCGCCTGGCACCGGGGTGATCCAGCCCGCGACCTGACGCACGCCTTCGAAATCGACGTCGCCACACAGTTTGCCCGTATCGTCGCGGTTCATGCCGACGTCGATCACCACCGCGCCCGGTTTGACCATATCCGCCGTCACCAGCGCCCGGCGGCCCACCGCGGCGACGATCACGTCGGCCTGCCGCGTGTGGTGCGCCAGGTCTGTGGTGGCGCTGTGGCAGATCGTGACGGTGGCGTTGGCCTGCAGCAGCAGCATGGCCATCGGTTTGCCCACGATGTTGCTGCGTCCGATGACCACCGCGTGTTTGCCGCGCAGTGGGTAGCCGATATGCTCCAGCATCTTCATGCAGCCGTATGGCGTGCAGGGCTGAAAGCCGGGGCGCCCTACCATCAGGGCGCCGGCGTTGGCGACATGAAAGCCGTCGACGTCCTTTTCAGGCGCGATGGCCTCGATGACCCGCTGGGCGTCGATGTGCGGCGGCAGCGGCAGCTGCACCAGAATGCCGTGTATGGCGGGATCGGCGTTGAAGGCGGCGATGCGCTGCAGCAGCGCGGCCTCGGTCAAGCTGGCCGGATGCGTTTCGAGCACCGAGCGGATGCCCACTTCCTCGCACGCCTTGACCTTGTTGCGCACGTAGACCTGGCTGGCGGGGTTGTCACCGACCAGGATCACGGCCAGGCCGGGTTGGGTGTGCCGGGCGCTCAGCGTCGAGACACGCACACGCAGCGCTTCGCGCAGTCGGCGCGACAGCGCCACGCCATCGATCAGTTGGGCGGTCATCGGGGTGTCAGGTTTTTGGGGGGATGGGCGCCAGGGCGATCTTGAGCAGGTCGGCGACGGTGTTGGCCCCCAGCTTTTCCATGATGTTGGCGCGATGCGCCTCTACCGTCTTGATGCTGATGCCCAGGTCGTCGGCGATTTGTTTGTTGAGCCGCCCCGCGACAATGCGCTCCAGCACCTGGCTCTCGCGCGTGGTCAACTTGGCCAGCAGCGCCTCGCGCGTGGCTGCCTGCTGGTGCACGGCGAACGACTCCCGCGCCTGATCCAGCATGCGTTCGACCAGGGCGATGAGCTGCTGTTCATCGAACGGCTTTTGGATGAAATCGACCGCGCCCTTTTTCATCGAGGCCACGGCCATGGGGACGTCGCCATGCCCGGTGATGAAGCAGATCGGCAGCGGCGACTGGCGTTCGATCAGCCGGTCCTGCAGCTCAGTGCCGCTCATGCCGTCCATGCGGATATCGGCAATGAGACAGGCGACCTCACGCGGGTCGTAACGCGCTAAAAACGCCTCGGCCGACTCGAAACAGCGCACGCGGAAGTCCTTCCCCTCCAACAGCCATTGCAGCGAGTCACGCACGGCTTCGTCGTCATCGACCACATAAACGGTTCCGCGTTTGGGGATCAGACTAGTCATCGTTCGGCGGAGGTGGAGAGAGTCGGCGCGGTGGGGCGAGCCACTGGCGCTGTGGGTATGGGCAGCCAAAACGTGAATTCGCAACCCACCACTTCGTTGCCATTGTAGAGGTTGCGCGCTTGCAGTCGCCCGTGGTGCGATTCGACAATCGAGCGGCACAACTTCAGGCCGATGCCCATGCCTTCGGCCTTGGTGCTGTAGAAGGCTTCGTAGATGCGCTCGAGCCGGTCGGGTGGGATGCCGCAGCCGTTGTCGCGCACCGAAAACTCCACCCCGTCGCGGCCGTCGAGCCAACGCGGCGTCACCGTCAGCTCGATCCACCGCTGCCCAGGAGGACGCTGTGCACACTGGATCGACTCACCTGCGTTTTTCAGCAAGTTGATCAGTACCTGCTCGATGAGGATCGGATCGACCATCAGTGGCGGCAGGCGTTCGGCCTGATAGACCTTGAGCTGAACCAGCTGGCGCTTGAGCTCGATGGTGGCCAGCTCCACGGCATTGGCCACCATCTGGCCGACATCGGACAGGGTGGGGTTGGGCTCGCTTTTTTTGACGAAAGCCCGGATGCGCTGGATGATGGAGCCCGCGCGCTGCGCCTGGCGCGCGGTTTTTTCCAGCGCGTTGAGCATCTCGTCTGGGTCGCTGCGGCCACTGCGCAAGCGCGCAATCAGACCATTGGCGTAGTTGCTGATGGCCGTCAGGGGCTGGTTGAGCTCGTGGGCGACGCTGGAGGCCATTTCGCCCATTGTGATCAGGCGGCTGGCCGTCGCGGCGCGCTCGGCTTGGAGTTTGGCTTGCTCCTCGGCCTGCAGCCGCGCGGTGATGTCACTCGCAATGAGCATCTGCACCAGCCGTCCGTCCACCCAGGTCAGGTAGCGCGTGCGCAGCTCCAGCCACTTGCCCAGCTCGGGCACGTGGATCTGGGCGTGCTCGGCAATGGCCTCCACTAGCGCGTCTGCCGGCAGGCCCATCAGGTTGTCGACGTGGTCGAATGTGTCTTGTGGCGGCAGTACCGGCACCGCCGCGCACAGCTCCAGCAGCCGCTCATGTCCCTGCGGACCATCGCCAAACCAGTTGCGGTACATGCGGTTGGCAAACAGCAGCTCGTGCGTGTGCAAAGGCGCCACCGAAATCGCTTCGTCCAGACTGTCGAGCACGGTAGCGAAGCGGTCGTAGGAGGCTGTCAGCTCCTCGCGAATGCGCTTGGCCTCGGTGATGTCGGTCACCGACGTCATCCAGCCGGTCTGACGCCCTTGGGCGTCGATCAGCGGCGAGACGTACATGCGCGCGTAGAAAATACTGCCGTTTTTGCGCTTGACCGGTACCTCAAAGCCGCCAGGGGCGTTGCGACCGGATATTTCGTCCTGCAGACGCGCCATCAGCGTTTCGTGTTCGCCAGGCGGCCAGTAGGGGTAGGGGGCAGTGGCGCCGATCAGCTCCTCCTCGCTCCAGCCGGTCATGTTGCAGAAGGCCCGGTTGACGTAAGTGATGCGGCCCTCCATGTCCAACGCGCGCATGCCCGTCAGCATGGAGTTTTCCATCGCGCGGCGGAAGTTGGTCTCGGCCACCAGCGCGCGCTGCACCTGCAGGCGCCGGCGCGTGTGCTGCATGTTGGCCAGCAGCATCCACACCGTGGCCAGGCTCATTGCCCCCACGATCCAGAACAGTGCATCGCTGGCGGTATCACGGTCGGCGCGCAGCCCTTCGGCGCGCAACTGCAGGCTGTTGCCGATCGGTGACACGGGAATCTCGTGCCGCTGCGGCGGTGCCGCCCAGGGCAGGCTCGACAGCGGCTTGCGCCCGCCCTGCAACGGCGTGCCCGCCAGCACCCGGCCGCTGCCATCGATGAGCGTGACCGCATAGCGGGCCATCACCTCGGGCGGCACGCCATAGCGCAGCAGGCCATCCACCGCATATTCCGCCAGCACCACGCCGCCAAAGCGGCGCTGGTCCTCGAACGGCACCAGCAGCAGCACGCTGTGTCCTCCATCCGGCCATGGCAGCGGATGGGAGTAGATGGGCTGGTGCAGATCGCGCGCCAGATCGAACGCACCGCCCAGCAGTTCCGGTGGCAGGGTCTCACCGGCGCGCCGGTAGGCGCGGGCGGGTACCCCGGGGGCGCTGTAGCCGGTGACCACATCCCGGTACGGGCCGATCCAGTGCACCGCCAGCAGCTCTGGATTTTGCAGCACCAGCTCTTCGGCCTGAAAGACGAATTCGGTCTCTTCGATGGTGCGGTTGGCGATGTCGCGCGCCATGCGCATCAGACGCTCCTGCCGCTCCAGCAGGCGCAGGCGCAGGCGCTGTTGCGCGTATTCGGCGTCGCGCACCACGGCCTCTTGCTCGCGCGCGCGCTCCTGCCCCGTGAAATACAGCAACGCCAGGAAGATCGCGCTCAGGAACAGCAGCACCGACACCAGCGGGGCCAGCATGGCCAGCTGGTCCTGGCGACCCGGCGGCAGGCGATCCCACCATTGCCGCCAGCGGCGGCGCGGCCCGTTCCACCAGTGCCGCCGC
>NZ_DAISZC010000027.1:0-26094 GCF_036824975.1 Tepidimonas sp. | reverse complement strand
CCGCACGCCCCAACGCGGGCGCCACCTTCTGGTTTACGCTGCCGCTGGCTGGCGCAGAAGCCCAGTCCGACCGCGCTGCCGTGTCGGCATCGCCGGTCGGGGATCACAACCGGGGGAAATGATCTAGCCTGTCTTTCGCGCCTTTGCACGGGATCGGTCCACGCCCACCCAGCAACCGGGTGGGTGCCTTTGACAAGCGTAGACTACAGCCGAGCAGCACGCCAACGCCTCGGCCAAGAACAAACCTCCCATCCATTCGCCCCCATTCCCGCGCCCCTGCCCGGACGCGGCGTTCGGTGCTACGATGTTCCCACCCAGTCACCCTGTAACAACCAACGACAGCGCCCTCACCATGAATGAGGCCACTTTTACGTTCCGGGTCGATAAAGCGCTGAAATCCCAGTTCGCCGCGGCGGCCAAAAGCCGCGACCGCCATGCCGCGCAGCTTCTGCGCGACTTCATGCGCGACTACGTTCGGCAGCAGCAGGAAGCCGCCGAGCATGACGTCTGGTTTCGCCGCCAAGTGCATATCGGTCTTGACTCCGCCAAGGCCGGCCATCTGACGACGGCAGCTGAGGTTGAAGCGCGTTTTGCTGCCAAGCGGGCAGCCACACGCCGTCGGCTTGCCGCGTCCATCGAATGACGCTGTTGTTCTGGACACCCGAGGCGATACAGGATCGCAGCGATATCTACGAGTACATCGAAGCCGACAACCCGGCTGCTGCAGTGGCGCTGGACGAGTGTATAGCGGATAACGCCGGGCGGCTGGTCGATCAACCCGGCATGGGTCGCCCCGGTCGCGTCGCCGGCACCCGCGAGCTGGTGGTTCATCCGAACTATATTCTGGTCTACGCCGTCGTCGGTGAGGAGGTGCGGGTGCTGCACGCGGCCCGACAGTGGCCCCCGCAACGGCGTTGACCCCTCCCCCGCCGTGAGGACAACCGATCAACCACCATGGTGCAACGCTTCGATGTCGGCCCCCGCCTGTCGGAAATGGCCATTCACAACGGCACGGTCTACCTGGCCGGGCAGGTGCCGGGCGATCCGACCCAGGATATCGAAGGCCAGACGCGGCAGGTGCTGGGCATGGTCGATGCGCTGTTGGCGCGCGTCGGCACCGACAAGACCCGGCTGCTGATGGTGCAGATCTTCTTGGCCGACCTAGCCGATTACGAGGGCATGAATCGCGTCTGGGACGCCTGGGTGCCGGCTGGCCACACGCCGCCGCGCGCCACCGTGCAGGCGCGGCTGGCCGACCCGCGCTGGAAGATCGAAATCGTCGCTACGGCCGCGCTGTAGCACATCCGAGACCGGACCAGACCGTCGCACCGCTGCAGCGCGACGCTGGGCCGACTCGCCGCGCCGTCAGCGGTAGGTGCGCAGGTGGATGCTGGTTTCGGTGCTGTGAATGCCCTTGATGAGCCGGATGCGCTCCAGGATGTCCGACAGCTCGTGCATCGAGGTCGCCTCCAACTCGGCCAATAAGTCCCAGCGGCCGTTGGTGTCGTGCAGTTTGACCACACCCGGCTCCCCCAGCAGGCTGGCGATCACCGCGCGCGTCTGGTTGCCCTCCACCAGGATGCTCATCCAGGCGCGGATGCGGTCGGGCTCGGACTCGGGCCGCAACCGCACCGTATAGCCCAGGATCACCTGCTTGTCCTCCAGGCGGCGCATCCGGTTGGTGACGGTGCCGCGCGAGACCTTGAGCTTGTGCGCCAGGTCGGCCACGCTCAGGCGCGCGTTGTGCCGCAGCAGCGCGATCAGGGCATGGTCGAGCTCATCCATGGCAGCGGTTCTCCGCAGCGGCCACGGCCATCGCCCCGACGGCTCGCGCGCTGCCCGGCCTGTCGGCGCGAGCGCGTGGCGGTGCATCGTACACACGGCGCAGATCCTCCCATACGCTCATCTTTGGCCTCCTCATCCGGCAATCGATGGTGCACACGGCGCGGACCGGCCGCGCAGCGTGGAGCGCCCTGACCGCAAACCCCATACGACCCGGCCTCGCTGGACGGTGACCGCACCCTTTGCCATTTTGATCAATAGCTCCTGACGATATGACAGTGAATCACCATTGTGCCAGCGTTTTGCCGTTTTACATTGATACAGTCTTGCGCAACACTGCGCTCCACGGCAACCGTCGGCGGCGGACCGTGGTGATGACGCTCCGCGGCGCCCGCGGGGGCCCTCGCGCCGACGGTCTCCCCCATTTCAATGACCCGAGCGCAATGACCCGACCGGAGAACCTGAACATGACTTCCCCGACCGCCCTGCGGCCGACCCCCCGTTACCTCAGCGCCCCTGCGCTGGTGCGCCTGGTGCAGACGCTGGGCGTGCCGACCTGCCTGCGCGAGATGGCCGCCGCCATCCGGGCCGACTTTTGCCGCTGGAGCGAGTTCGACAAAAGCGCGCGCGTAGCCCATCACTCGCCAGTAGGCGTCATCGAGTTGATGCCGATCGCCGACGCGCAGCGCTACAGCTTCAAGTACGTCAACGGCCACCCGAAAAACACGCACGAGGGCCTGCCCACGGTGATGGCCTTTGGCGTGCTGGCTGACGTGGCCACCGGCGCGCCGCTGCTGCTCAGTGAGCTGACGCTGACCACCGCGCTGCGCACCGCCGCCACCTCGGCGCTGGCGGCGCAAGTACTGGCGCGTCCCGACAGCCGCGTCATGGCGCTGATCGGCAACGGCGCGCAGGCCGAATTCCAGGCGCTGGCGTTCCAGCACCTGCTGGGCATTCGAGAGCTGCGCCTGTTCGACATCGACCCTGCGGCCACCGACAAACTCATCGCCAACCTGGCCGACAGCGGCCTGACGCTGACGCGCTGCGCCAGCACCGCCGAGGCGGTGCGCGGGGCCGACATCGTCACCACCGTCACGGCCGATAAAACCAACGCCACCATCCTGACGCCGGAGATGGTCGAGCCGGGCATGCACATCAATGCCGTGGGTGGCGACTGCCCGGGCAAGACCGAGCTGCATGCCGACGTGCTGCGCGGCGCGCGCGTGTTCGTCGAATATGCGCCGCAGACGCGCATCGAGGGCGACATCCAGCAGTTGCCTGCCGACTTTCCGGTCACTGAACTGTGGCAGGTGCTCACCGGCCAGGCCCCGGGACGAGCGAGTGCCACCGAGGTCACGGTATTCGATTCCGTGGGCTTTGCGCTAGAGGATTTTTCCGCGCTGCGCGTGGTGCATGAAGCGGCCAAGCGGCTGGGGCTGGGCCAGGAGCTGGACCTCATCCCTGAGCTGGACGACCCGAAAAACCTGTTCGGCATCTTGCGTGCGCGCAGAGCAGCGCTGCGTCGTGCGGCTTGACGCGACGCCTGCCGCTGCGCGGCCAGACGAAAAGGGGGCACACCAGCGCGGGCCCGCCGATCAAAACAGCGGCAGGCGGTGGGTGTGCTTGACCTCCTCCATCACCGCATAGGTGCGGGTCTCGCGCACGCCCGGCAGCTGCCACAGCACATCGCCGGCAAAGCGCCGGTAGTCGGCCATGTCTGCCACGCGCGTTTTCACCAGATAGTCGAAGCCGCCAGCCACCATGTGGCACTCCAGCACCTGCGGCGACGCCTGCACCGCCGCCTTGAACTCCTCGAACACGTTGGGCGTGGTGCGGTCCAGCAGCACCTCCACGAACACCAGCAGCCCCGCGCCCAGCTTGGCGGGGTTGAGGCGCGCCTCGTAGCCCAGGATGTAGCCCTCGCGCGTGAGGCGCTGCACGCGCGCCAGCACTGCCGTCGGCGACAGCGCTACGGTCTCGGCCAGCTTCAGGTTGGTGATGCGCCCGTCGCGCTGCAGCACGTCGAGGATACGGAGGTCGATACGGTCAAGGTCGCTCATGGGGGTGCGGGTTGAGCACGGCACTGCACGCAGCACGGATCGGGCACCACAGAAAATCATTCCAACAGGCCCGACGTTAGTGCTTTTTTCTGTCGCAAGGTCATTTTTTCGAATCTCATTCAGTTAATAAGGTATCACACTCTGCACTTGTTCAGCCCTGATCATCGTTTGCCATGAACGCTGCCACCGACACGCTCCACCTGCAGCCAACCCCTAGCGGCAGCCCCTGCCTGCGCTGGGCCAGCCCGGTTATCGCGCGCGCCGCAACCATGGCGGCGCTACACCCCCTGCACCGCGCCCCCGAACCCGATCTGCTGCGGGCGCTACTGCAGCGCGCCCAGCCCGATACGGCGCAGCGCGCGCGCATCGACGCGCTGGCGCAGCGGCTGGTGCAGGGCTTGCGCTCGCGCGCCCCACAAGCCGGCCGCGAAGGGCTGGCGCAAGCCCTGCTGCAGGAGTATGCGCTGTCGTCGCACGAGGGCGTGGCGCTGATGTGCTTGGCCGAGGCGCTGCTGCGCATTCCTGACGCGGCCACGCGGGATGCACTCATCCGCGACAAAATCGGCCGCGGCGACTGGCGCGCGCATCTAGGCCGCAGCCCATCGCTGTTCGTCAATGCTGCCACCTGGGGCCTGCTGCTGACTGGCAAGCTCGCCGCCACCCACAGCGAAGACGGCTTGGGCGGGGCGCTGACAGCGTTGCTGCGCCGCGGCGGCGAACCGCTGGTGCGCAAAGGCGTGGATCTGGCGATGCGACTGATGGGCGAGCAGTTCGTCACCGGCCAAACCATCGCCGAAGCGTTGCGGCGCGCCCAGCGACGCCAGGCGCAGGGCTTTCGCTACTCCTACGACATGCTGGGCGAGGCGGCACTGACCGAAGACGACGCGCAGCGCTACTTTGACGCATATCGCATGGCCATCGAGGCCATCGGCGCGGCCAACGGCGGGCGGGGCGTCATCGACGGACCGGGGGTGTCCATCAAGCTGTCGGCGCTGCACCCGCGCTACAGCCGCGCCCAGTACGCGCGCGTCATGGACGAGCTCTACCCACGGCTGCGCACACTGGCCGAGGCGGCTCGAGCGGTCAACATCGGCTTGCATATCGACGCCGAGGAGTGCGACCGCCTGGAGCTGTCGCTCGATCTATTGGAGCGGCTGTGCCACGAGCCGTCGCTGGCCGGATGGGACGGCATCGGCTTCGTCATTCAGGCTTATCAAAAACGCGCCCCTGCGGTAGTCGATCACGTCATCGCCCTGGCGCGCCGCAGCGGCCACCGCCTGCTGGTGCGGCTGGTCAAGGGGGCCTACTGGGACAGCGAGATCAAGCGCGCCCAGCTCGACGGGCTGGACTATCCCGTCTACACCCGCAAAGCCTACACCGACGTGTCCTACCTGGCCTGTGCACGCGCGCTGCTGGCCGCACCCGATGCGGTGTTTCCGCAATTTGCCACCCACAACGCGCAGACCTTGGCGGCCATCTACGAAATGGCCGACCCCGCCGCCTGGCATCCACACCAATACGAGTTTCAGTGCCTGCACGGCATGGGCGAGCCGCTGTACGAGCAGGTGGTGGCACCCGTGGCGGCGGGCGGGCTGGGCCGTCCGTGCCGCATCTACGCCCCGGTGGGCACCCATGAAACGCTGCTGGCCTATCTGGTGCGCCGCCTGCTGGAAAACGGGGCCAACACCTCGTTCGTGCACCGCATCGCCGACGCCAACACGCCGGTTCAGGCGCTCATCGAACACCCCGTGCACACAGTGCAGGCCTGGGCACAGGCCGAAGGCACGCTCGGGCTGCCCCACCCGCTGATTGCAGCCCCGACGGCGCTGTACAGCGCGCAGCGGCACAACAGCGCGGGTCTAGACCTGACCGACGAAGACAGCCTGCACCGCCTGCAGGCGGCACTCGATGCGCTCGACGCCACAGCGGTCCACGCCGCCCCGCTACTGGCGAGCGACACGGCAGCGGGCACGCGCCCCGCGCGCGCCATCCACAACCCGGCGCGCCAGGCGCAGCGGGTGGGCCTTGCGCAGGAAGCCACCGCCGACGACGTGGCGGCGGCGCTGACGGCAGCGGCCGCCCATGCCGCCACCTGGGCCGCCACCGCCTCCGCCGCGCGCGCGCAGGCGCTGTGTCGCGCCGCCGACGCGCTGCAGGACGACCTGCCCGCCTTCTGCGCGCTGCTGATGCGCGAAGCGGGCAAAACCGCCGCCAACGCCGTGGCCGAGGTGCGCGAGGCGATCGACTTCCTGCGCTTCTATGCCGCCCAAATCACCGACCCCCACTGGCCGCACGATGCCCAGCCCTGGGGCGTGGCGGTGTGCATTAGCCCCTGGAACTTTCCACTGGCCATCTTTACCGGGCAAATCGCCGCCGCGCTGGCAGCGGGCAACGTGGTGCTGGCCAAGCCCGCCGAGCAAACACCGCTGGTGGCCGCGCGCATGACCGCGCTGCTGCACCAAGCGGGTGTGCCACGCGCGGTGCTGCAGCTGCTGCCCGGCGCGGGCGAGACGGTGGGCGCGGCGCTGGTGGCCGACGCGCGCGTGGCGGCGGTGCTGTTCACCGGCTCCACCGAAGTGGCGCGGCTGCTGCAGCGCACGCTGGCACAGCGCGTGGTGACACGGGCCGACGGGCAGGTCTGCCCGCCCGTGCTGGTGGCCGAAACCGGCGGCCAGAACGCCATGGTGGTGGACACCTCGGCGCTGCCGGAGCAGGTGGTGCAAGACGTCATCACCTCGGCCTTCGACAGTGCGGGCCAGCGCTGCTCGGCGCTGCGCGTGCTGTGTGTGCAAGAGGAAGTCGCCGAGCGGCTGCTGACGCTGCTGCGTGGCGCCATGGCGCAGCTGCGCGTGGGCGACCCCGGGGAACTGGCCACCGACGTCGGCCCAGTGATCGACGCCGACGCCCAGCGCACCATCGCTGCGCACATCGATGCCATGCGCACACGCGGCTGCCGCGTCTGGCAGCCGCCCCTGCCCGCCGAGGCTGCCGTCGGCACCTTCGTGCCGCCCACGCTCATCGAAATCGACGACCTAGCGCAACTGCGACAGGAAGTCTTCGGTCCCGTGCTACACGTGCTGCGCTGGCGGCGCGAGCGGCTGCCGCAGCTCATCGACGCCATCCACGCCACCGGCTACGGGCTGACCTTCGGCGTGCACAGCCGCATCGATGAAACCATCGAACACCTGTGCGCTGCGGTGCGCGCGGGCAACCACTACGTCAACCGCAATATGGTGGGGGCCGTGGTGGGGGTGCAGCCCTTTGGCGGCGAGGGGTTGTCTGGAACGGGCCCGAAAGCGGGCGGGCCGCTGCTGCTGTACCGGCTGCTGGCCAACGCCCCGTCCGACGCCGTGGCGCGCGCGCTGGCGTTTAGCGACGCGCCCCACCCGGATGACTGGCGCGCCCCGGTGGTGCTGCGCGGCCCCACCGGACAGCGCGACACCTACCAATTGCTGCCGCGGCAGACGGTGCTGTGCCTGAGCGCTGATGCGGCCGTGCGCGACGCGATGGCGACCTGGGTGCACCAACACGGCGCCGAGGCACTGCCGTGCGCTCCCGACAGCGTACCTGCCGCCGCTGCCACCGATACCGCCCTGTTCGCTGGCGATGCAGCCGCACTGCTGACCGCACAGGCAGCGCTGGCCGCGCGGCCCGGGCCGGTGATCCCGCTGTTCCGGTGGCAGGGCGCGGCCACCCCGCTGCTGCCGCTGGTGGTGGAGCGCAGCCGCAGCACCAACACCGCCGCCGCAGGCGGCAACGCCAGCTTGATGACGCTGGACTGAACCCTACGGCCGGGGCGCCTCACGGCTTCGCGGGAAGGCAGGAGGGGGATACTCCAGCCCCCCCTGGGGGACCAGCCGTGACTTCAGTGTTACCGAAACGGTCGCGGTCTACGCTGGCCGGTTGGACGGCGGGTTGGCGTACAACCGCCGCCCAAAAATCGCGCTGCCCACGCGCACCATGGTGCTGCCCGCAGCAATCGCCGCCTCCAGGTCATCGCTCATGCCCATCGACACGGTATCGAAATCGGGTGGCGCCTGCAGCGCTTGGCGCAGTGTCTCGAACACCTCGGCCACCCGGGCAAAGACGGCGCGCATCGCCTGCGGGTGCGGTGCCGGATCGGGAATGGCCATCACGCCGCGCAGGCGCAACCGGGGCAGCGCCGCCACCGCACGCGCCAGCGCCAGCGCCTCCGCCGGCGACACGCCCGCCTTGGTGGCTGCGCCATCCACATTGACCTGGATGCACACCTGCAGCGGCGGCCGGTGCGCGGGACGCTGGGCGCTGAGGCGCTCGGCGATGCGCAGCCGGTCCACCGACTGCACCCAGTCGAAGTGCTCGGCCACGGCGCGCGTCTTGTTGCTTTGCAGCGGCCCGATGCAGTGCCACTCCAGCCCCACCACGCCCGCCTCGCGCAGCGTCTCGATCTTGGCTACACCCTCTTGGACATAGTTTTCCCCGAAGGCCCGCTGCCCGGCCGCCGCGGCGGCTGCCACCGCGTCAGGGCCGAAGGTTTTGGACACCGCCAACAGCCGCACCGTGGCCGGGTCCCGTCCGCAGGCCACACAGGCACGCGCAATACGCTGCTGCACAGCTTGGAGGTTGTTTGCAATCGTTGCCATAATGGGAATGTCAAAGGGATGGAGGTACGCGCCGCCTGCGGCACGTCAACGAAAACGATCTCGCGAAAGCGCTCTTCGATGGATGTCACCCAACTGCTGGCTTTTGCCGTCAAGAACAATGCTTCGGACCTGCACCTGTCGGCCGGGCTGCCGCCGATGATACGGGTGCATGGCGACGTGCGTCGCATCAATCTCGAGCCGCTGGACCACAAACGGGTGCACGGCATGGTGTACGACATCATGACCGATGCCCAGCGCAAGGCGTACGAGGAGTTCCTGGAGTGCGACTTCTCGTTCGAGATCGCCGGTCTGTCGCGCTTTCGGGTCAACGCCTTCAACCAGCACCGCGGTGCCGCCGCGGTATTTCGCACCATTCCGTCCAAGGTGCTGACGCTGCAGGACCTCAATGCCCCGCGCATCTTTGCCGACCTGGCCATGAAGCCGCGCGGGCTGGTGCTGGTCACCGGCCCCACCGGCTCGGGCAAATCGACCACACTGGCGGCGATGGTCGATCACCGCAACGAGCACGACCCGGGTCACATCCTCACCATCGAGGACCCAATCGAGTTCGTACACGAATCGAAGAAAAGCCTGGTCAACCAACGCGAGGTCGGGCCGATGACGCACTCGTTCGCGGCGGCGCTGCGTTCGGCGCTGCGTGAAGACCCGGACGTGATCCTGGTCGGTGAGATGCGCGACCTGGAAACCATCCGGCTGGCGATGACCGCCGCCGAGACTGGGCACCTGGTGTTTGGTACGCTGCACACCTCCAGTGCTGCCAAAACCGTCGACCGTATCGTCGATGTTTTCCCCGCCGAGGAAAAGGACATGATTCGCGCCATGCTGTCCGAATCGCTGGTGGCGGTGATCTCGCAGACGCTGCTCAAGACCGCCGACGGCAAGGGCCGCGTGGCCGCACACGAGATCATGATCGGCACACCTGCGATCCGCAACCTGATTCGCGAAAACAAGGTGGCGCAGATGTACTCCGCCATCCAGACCGGTCAGCAGCACGGCATGCAGACGCTCGACCAGGCCCTGATCGACCTGGTGCGGCGCAATGTCATCACTGCGGCCGAGGCGCGCACCAAGGCAAAGAACCCGGAAAACTTCCCGCTGTAGGCCCTGCGTCAGCCCACCCCTCCGACCGACCCGCCCGTGTGCGCACACCATGGAACGCGACCAAGCCAGTCACTTCATTCACGAACTGCTGCGGCTGCTGGTCAGCCGCAACGGCAGCGACCTGTTTTTGACCGCGGACTTTCCGCCCGCCATCAAGGTCGATGGCGTCATCACCAAGGTGTCGCCGCAACCGCTCACCGGACAGCACACGCAGGCGCTGGCGCGCGCCATCATGAACGACAAGCAGGCGGCGGAGTTCGAGCGCACCAAGGAGTGCAACTTCGCCATCGCGCCGGCCGGCATCGGGCGCTTCCGCGTCAACGCCTTCGTGCAGATGGGCAAAGTGGGCTTGGTGCTGCGCACCATCCCGTCCAAGATTCCGACCATCGACGAGCTCGGTCTGCCGCAGATCCTCAAGCAGCTGGCACTGTCCAAGCGCGGCATCTGCATCGTGGTGGGGGGCACCGGCACCGGCAAATCGACCACGCTGGCCGCGATGGTGGACTGGCGCAATGAGCACACGCACGATCACATCGTCACCATCGAAGACCCGATCGAATTCGTGCACACGCACAAGAACTGCATCATCACGCAGCGCGAGGTCGGCCTCGACACCGACAGCTGGGAGGTGGCGCTGAAGAATTCGCTGCGGCAGGCCCCCAACGTAATCCTGATGGGGGAAATTCGCGATCGCGAGACCATGGAGCACGCGATCGCGTTTTCCGAGACCGGCCACCTCTGTCTGGCCACGCTGCACGCCAACAGCGCCAATCAGGCCATGGAGCGTATCATCAACTTCTTCCCGCAAGACCGCCACCAGCAGCTGCTCAAGGACGTGTCGCTCAACCTGCGCGGCATGGTGGCACAGCGCCTGCTGCCACGCGAGGATGGCAAGGGGCGAGTGGCCATCGTCGAGGTGCTGCTCAACAGCGCGCTGATCGCCGACCTGATCATGAAGGGAGAAGTACAGGAGATCAAGGAAGTGATGAAGCGCAGCACCGAAGTGGGCATGCAGACCTTCGACCAGGCACTGTTTAACGCTTTCGAGGCCCACCAGATATCCTACGAGGACGCGGTGCGCAACGCCGACTCGCAAAACGACATCAAGCTGCGCATCAAGCTGGAAAGCCAGCGCGCGCGCACCAGCGATCTGGCCGCCGGCACCGAACACCTGCGAATCGTTTGATCGTCGTGAGCACCACCGCCATCCAACCCAAAGCCCACTACGAGGTCACGGCCCCGCGCCGTGTCGCTTTTCTGGGACTGGGCGTCATGGGCTACCCCATGGCCGCCCATCTGGCCCTGGCTGGGCACCGTGTCACCGTCTACAACCGCACCCCGGCCAAGGCGCAGACTTTCGTGCAGACGTTTGCGCATCTGGGCGTCGACGCGGCCCCGACACCGCGCGCTGCGGTGCAGGGCGCCGAATTCGTGTTCGCCTGCGTTGGCAACGACGACGATCTGCGCAGCGTCGTGTGGGGCGAGGCGGGCGCATTTGCCGGCATGGCGCCGGAGGCCATCTTCGTCGATCACACCACCGCCTCGGCTAACGTGGCGCGCGAGCTGTACGCTGCAGCCCGCCAGCGCGGCCTGCATTTCATCGACGCTCCGGTGTCAGGCGGTCAGGCTGGCGCGCAGGGCGGCGTGCTCACCGTCATGTGCGGCGCAGACCCCGAACCGTTCGAGCGCGCCCGCCCCGTCATCGCCGCTTACGCGCGCGCCGTCACCCGCATCGGCAACAGCGGCTCTGGCCAGCTGGCCAAAATGGTCAACCAGATTGCGATCGCCGGGCTGCTGCAGGGACTGTCGGAGGCCATTGCGTTTGGGCTGCGCGCCGGGCTCGACATGCCGCTGGTGCTGGACGTCATCGGCAAGGGCGCCGCGCAGAGCTGGCAATTGGACAACCGCGGCAAGACGATGGTGGAAGACCGCTTCGACTTTGGCTTCGCGGTCGACTGGATGCGCAAGGATCTGGGGCTGGTGCTGGAGGAAGCCAGGCGCAATGGCAGCACGCTGCCCGTCACCGCTTTGGTGGATCAGTTCTACGCCGACGTGCAGGCCATGGGCGGCGGCCGCTGGGATACGTCGAGCCTGATCCGGCGCCTGCGCCGCTGAAGCCGCACGTGCGGGCCGACGCGCAGACCGCCCGCCCGCTGGCACCCCAGCTCAGCGGCCCGGAGAATGGTCGGCGGCGCTCGGCCGGGCCGCCTGCATGCGCGCCAGATCGGCTTCGGTGATGAACTCGAAGACGCGCACCACGCGCTGCACGCCGGAGATCGAGCGCGCAATCTCAGTGGCACGGTCGGCTTCGCGCGGCGTCACCAGCCCCATCAGATACACGGTGCCGCGCTCGGTCGTCACCTTGAAGGCATTGGCCGACAAATCCTTGGCATCCACCAGTGCGGCCTTCACCCGCGCGGTCACCAGCGCATCGGCCGACCGTGCGGTCAGCGAGGGCGACCCCATCACGGCCAACTCGTCGATCAGGCCCAGCACGTTCTCCACCCCGCGCACCACCCGCAGCGCCGTCTGTCGGTCGGCCTCCGAGGCCACCTCCCCGGTCAACAGCACGCGCCGGTTGTAGCTGGTGACGTTGATGCGCGCGCGCTCGCCCAGCTGCTCGCGCAGCCGGTGGGACGCCTTCATCTCGATCGTCTGATCCTCGAGCTGGGTGGCGGTGGTGCGCCGGTCGGTAGCCACCAGCACGGCGCCCCCCACGGCGGCGCCGGCCACCAGCGGCGCGCAGCCACTCAGCGCCCCCAGCAGCGAGGCGCCGAGCGCACCGGCGGTCAGCAACAGCAGGCCACGGCGGGCCAGCAGGGCAGACGAAGCATTCATGGTTCGAGGTTCTCCGTTTCCAGCTCGTCGCCGAGCAGTTGCACATCCAGCGCGTCGCACAGCGCGTGCAGCGCCACCAGTTGCGCCTCGTGCACGCGGGCGGCGCGCTCCGTCGGCACCGACACCAGCACATCGCTCTCCCGCAACAGCGCCAGCAGTTCTCCGGCGCGGGTACCCGTCAGGGCCACGACGGTCATTTCGCGCTCGTGCGCCGCCGCCACAGCGGCCAACGCATCCGGCCCCGGCACGCCGGCGCAAATCAGCACCAGCACGTCACCCGGCATACCCAGCGCGCGCAACTGGCGCACCATCGGCTCTGCGGCGGCTTCGGTGCCCAGCGCGCTGGTGACGATGGCCGCGTTGGCCCCCAGCGCCAGGGCGGCCAGCTCGGGCCGGTCACGCTCGAAGCGCCCCACCAGCTGCGCCACGAAGGACTGCGCCAAGGCCGCCGATACCCCGCTGCCCCAGGCCAGCACCTTGCCGCCGCCAGTCAACCCGGCCAGCACAACCCCCACCGCCGCCTCCAGTGCTGGCCCCACCGCCTGCGCACACTGGAACTGCAGATCGGCACCGTCGACGAAGTGCTGTTGAATACGGTGCAAAAGCATACGCCGCTATCTTATCGGGTCAGTCCCAGGCACCGGCCTCGAACGCCGCCCGAATCCACTCGATGCGAGGCGCCTGCGCGCGCTCGAGTTCCCCGTCCACCAGCACCGCATCGAAGCGGCACGGCGGCACGCTGTGCAGCCGGGCCAGAAAGTGCCGCGCCGCAAACACGATGCGGCGCTGCTTGGCCCAGCCAATGCTGGCGGCAGCGCCCCCGTGCGCGTCGCTGCTGCGCTGGCGAACTTCCACGAAGACCAGCGTGCCGTCCGGCTCGGCCATAATGAGGTCCACCTCGCCGCCGCCCCGTCCGGGGCTGCGCACGTTGCGCGCCACCAGCCGCAAGCCGCGCGCCTGCAGATACTGCAGGGCCAGCGTTTCGGCGCGGTCGCCGCGCACGCGGGTGGGGTCGGTGCGGCGCGGCGGCACGCGCTGCGCCGGGTCGTTTGCCGTCGTCCTTCGCTGTCCTCGCATCGTGAATCCCCCCGCTTCGCCCGATAGCGCCGACCCCGCCAGCGGCTCCCTGTCCGCCTTGTTCGCACTGGCGCGGCAGCAGCATTATCCGCCCTCAGCGCTGTACGTGGTGGCCACGCCAATCGGTAATGTGGCCGACATCACCGTGCGTGCGCTGCAGGTGCTGCACCTGGCCGATGCGGTGGCATGTGAGGACACGCGCCACACCGCGCGCCTGCTGCAGGCCTGCGGTGTGCAAGCCGAGTTGCTGGCGGTGCACGAACACAACGAGGCGCGCATGGCCGAGGTGGTGCTGGCGCGGCTGCGTGCCGGCCAGCGCATTGCCTATGTCAGCGACGCCGGCACCCCCGGTGTCAGCGACCCGGGCGCGCGCCTGTGTGCCGCGGTGCAGGCTGCCGGGTTGCGCACCGTGCCCGTTCCCGGTGCCAGCAGCGTCACGGCGCTGCTTAGCGTCGCTGGCGTTGCCGAAGGAGCGGTGACCGTCGTCGGCTTCCTGCCGGCGCGTGGCGCGGCGCGCCAGCGCGCCTGGCAGCGCTGGCGCGGGCTCAACAGCGGGCTGCTGCTACTTGAGGCACCGCACCGCATCGACACCCTGGCCGAGGAACTGCGCACATTCGGTGCGCGCCGGCTGACCGTGGGCCGTGAACTGACCAAACAGTTCGAAGAGGTGGTGACGCTGCCCTGCGCCGATTTCGCGGCGTGGCTGAACGCCGCCCCCCAACGCCGTCGCGGCGAGTTTACGCTCCTGATCCACCCGCTCGCAACGGCCGATCACGACGCCGCGCACGAGGCCCTGTCGCCCCACGCGCAGCACGTGCTGCAGCTGCTGCTGCAGGAACTGCCCGCCGCCAGCGCCGCCCGCCTGACCAGCGCCATCACCGGCGCCCCGCGTGATGCGCTCTATCGCGCCGCCCTGGCGCTGCGCCGCGACGGCCACGACCCGGCCGCCTGACCCGATGGGCGGCCGTGCAGCCCTGGGGCGCGCACGGCGCATGAGGCGGGCCGCCACGGGTATGCCATCAAAATGTGCTACATCTGCGGCTATGAAGCGCCTGTCCCAGTACTTCCTGCGAGGCCTGCTGACCGTGCTGCCCATCGGCATCACGCTGTACGTACTCTACGCCCTAGTGGTCTGGTCGGAACAGGTGGCGCTGAAGCTGCTGCGGCCGCTCATCGGCGACTTCTACGTGCCGGGCCTGGGGCTGCTGCTGACGGCGGCGCTGGTGTTGCTGGCCGGTTTCCTGGTCTCCACGGCGGCCACCGCGCGCTTGCTGCAGTGGATCGAACTGCCCTTTACCAACCTGCCGGTGGTCAAGAGCATCTACAACTCGCTCAAGAGCTTTGCCGACTACTTCGCGCCGCATACCAAAGATGCGCCGTCGCAGCAAGTGGTGGTGCTGCGGCCGCCCGGCAGCGAGTGGGAGGCTGTGGGGCTGGTGACGCGCCAGTCGGCACACGACCTGCCGGCAGGCTTCCTGCGCGGCGACCGCGTGGCCGTGTATCTACCCATGGGCTACATGATCGGCGGCTACACCCTGTTCGTGCCCCGCAGCTGGATCACGCCCATCGACCTGTCGGTGGAAGAAGCCATGCGCTCGTCGCTGATCGCCTGGATGGCGTCGTCCGGGCGCATCATGCCCGACACCGCGACGGCCGCGCCCACCGCTGCGGACACGCCAGCGGCGCATGCACGTGCGGCCGCGCCCGCTGACACCGCCGCGCCCGGCTCCACCCCAGTGCCGTCCACCGCCGGCACGGCTGCCGCGTCCGCCTCCCGCTGCGACCACCGCCCATGAGTATCCGCAACCTCGAATACCTGTTCGCGCCGCGCCGCGTGGCGGTGTTCGGTGCCTCCGACCGACCCGGCAGCGTCGGCGCCACCGTCTGGCACAACCTCGCGCGCGGCTTTCGCGGCGAGCTGTTTGCCGTCAACCCGCGTCAGCCCGACCTGGGCGTGCCGGTGGCACGCGACCTGGACGACCTACCCGCCGCCCCCGACCTGGCCGTGATCTGCACACCCCCGCCCACCGTGCCGGATCTGATCGCCCGACTGGGCGACAGCGGCACGCGCGCCGCAGTGGTGGTCACCGCGGGATTGAGCGCCAGCCAGAAACAGACCATGCTGGACGCCGCCCGGCGCCACACGCTGCGCATCCTGGGGCCGAACTGCATTGGCATGCTGGTGCCGCACCTGGGGCTCAACGCCAGCTTCGCCCACGCCGACGCGCAGCCCGGCCCGATCGCGTTCCTGTCGCAGTCCGGCGCGTTGGTCACCGCGGTGCTCGACTGGGCCAATCACCGCGGCATCGGCTTTTCGCATTTCGTCTCGCTGGGTGACGGGGCGGACGTCGACTTTGGCGACCTGCTGGACTATCTGGGCAGCGATGCGCGCACGCGCGCCATCCTGATGTACGTCGAGTCGGTGAGCGCGCCGCGCAAGTTCATGTCGGCAGCACGGGCGGCGGCGCGCAACAAGCCCGTCATCCTCGTCAAGTCGGGCCGCTCGGCGCAGGGCAGTCGGGCCGCGGCTTCGCACACCGGGGCGCTGGCTGGGTCGGACGACGTATTCGACGCCGCCATCTCGCGCGCGGGTATGCTGCGCGTCCATACCCTGCACCAGCTGTTCCTGGCAGCAGAGCTGCTGGCGCGCTTTCGCGACAACCGCAGCGAACGGCTGCTGGTGTTGACCAACGGCGGCGGCGCCGGTGTGATGGCCGCCGACGCCGCAGCCCACATGGGGGTGGAGCTGACGCCGCTGGCCCCCGAGCTGGTGGCCCGGCTGGATGCCGTGCTGCCCAGCAACTGGTCGCGCGCCAATCCGGTGGACATCATCGGCGACGCGCCCGCGCAACGTTACGTGGACGCGCTGCGCGTGCTGCGCGAAGACCGCGATAGCGCCATCTTGTTCATCCAGGCGCCCACCGCCATCGTGCCCAGCGACACCATCGCCGAGGCGCTGCTGCCGCTGGCCGCCGAGCACCCGCCGCGGGTGCTGGGCTGCTGGCTGGGGCACGGTGCAGTGGAACCGGCACGGGCGCGCTTTCGCGCCGCGGGCATCCCCGACTTTCCCACCCCCGAGGAGGCGGTGCGCGCGTTCTCCTTCCTGCGCCAGTACCACCGCCACCAGGCCGAGCTGCTGGAGACGCCGCCCGCGCTACCCGAGGGCCTGACCCCTGATGTGTCCGGCATCCGGCGCATCGTCGAGGCGGCGCTGCAGGCCGGCCGCAGCTGGCTGACCGAGCCGCAGGCCAAGGCCCTTCTGGCCTGCGCGGGCATCCCCGTCACCCCCATGCGCACCACAGCCCCCGACCCGCAGGCCGCGGCCGACGCCGCAGATGCGCTAGGCTACCCGGTGGTGCTGAAGATCCTCTCCGACGACATCACGCACAAGTCCGATGTCGGCGGCGTGCGGCTTGATCTGCACGACGCGCAGGAAGTGCGCGAGGCCGCGCGCGCCATGCTCGAGTGCGTGGCCTGGCGTCGCCCCGACGCGCGCGTCGAGGGCTTTACCGTGCAACCCATGGTGCGGCGGCGCCACGCGCACGAGCTCATCGTTGGCGCCAGCATCGACCCGCTGTTCGGCCCCGTCATCCTGTTTGGCCAGGGCGGCACGGCAGTCGAGGTGGTGGCCGACCGGGCGCTGGCGCTGCCGCCGCTCAACGTCACGCTGGCCGAGTCGCTCATCGAGCGCACGCGCGTGGCTCGCCTGCTGCGCGGCTACCGCGACGTGCCGCCTGCGCACCGGCCCAGCATTCACCGCACGCTGCTGGCCGTGTCGCAGCTGCTGGCCGACGTGCCCGAGATCGCCGAAATCGACATCAACCCGCTAGTCGTCGATGCCGACGGGGCCGTGGCGCTGGACGCGCGTGTGCGCCTGAGCCCAGACAGACCGGCGGGGGCAGCGCGCTTTGCCATCCGCCCCTACCCGCAGGAACTGGTGCAGACGCTGCACTGGCAGGGCCAGCAGCTGACCGTGCGCCCGATCCGCCCCGAGGACGAAGCGCAGCATCTGGCCTTTCTGGAGCAGATGGACCCGCAGGACATCCGGCTGCGCATCTTCTACAGCCGGCGCAGCATCGAGCATAGCGAACTGGCGCGCCTGACCCAGATCGACTACGACCGCGAGATGGCCTTCATCGCCACGCGCACCGGCCCCGACGGTCGGCCCGAGACGATCGGCGAGGTACGCGGCATCTGTGACCCCGACAACGACACCGCCGAGTACGGCATTTTGGTGCGCTCGGATCTCAAAGGCCGCGGCCTGGGACGGCTGCTGATGCAGCGCCTCATCGACTACCTGCGCGATCACGGCACGCGGCGCATCGTCGGCGCCGTGCTGCGCGAAAACCAGCCTATGCTGGCGCTGGTGCAGCGGCTGGGCTTTTCGATCCGCCCCCACCCCGACGATCCGGAGTTGCGTTGGGTGGAGCTGCCGCTGCAGCCAGCACCCGTCTGACGCCGCGATACCCCTGGGGCCTGGCACACCCGCCGCCTCGGTTGCCCGCCAGCACCACGACCGTTCGTCGGTTTTTTGTTGCAGCGCAACAATATCCCTTGCAATCCGGCGGCGTCCCCCTATACTAAGACTTATGTTGCAGCGCAGCATGCGCACTCCCAGTGCGGAACGCGTGCGGCCCTCGGGCCAGCCAGCGCTCGACACACTGCTGTCCACCACCCACCTCAAGGAGTCCTGCCATGATGACCATCGAACAAATGATGTCCGTGCACAAGAAAAACGCCGCCACCGCGTTCGACCTCGCCGACAAGGCGCTGGCCGGCGTGGAAAAGCTCGCCGAGCTGAACCTGCAAACCGCCAAGACGCTGCTGGCCGAAACGGCCGAGCACACGCAGGCCATGCTGTCCGTCAAGGATATGCAGGATTTGGTGGCGCTGCACAACGCGATGCTGCAGCCGCTGGGTGAGAAGGTGGCCGCCTACAACCGCCATCTGTACGACATCGCCACCGGCGTCAGCGCCGAATTCACCAAGGTGGCCGAGGCGCAGGCGGCCGAATCGCACAAACAATTTCTCGCCGCGCTCGACAGCGCCGTCAAGAACGCGCCCCAAGGCACCGAGCCGGCCGTGGCCGCCGTCAAGCAGGCGGTCTCCACCGCTGCCGCCGCTATGGAGTCGGTGCAGAAGGCGGTCAAACAGGCCAGCGAGCTGGCCGAAGCCAACCTGAAGGCCATGGTCAGCACCGCCAGCACCGTCACCAAGGCGCCGCGCGCCACCAAGGCTGGCGCCTAAGCCTCGCCCCTAGCGGTGCCGTAGACAGGCGCTGCAGGCCAGGCCTGCTTGGCCTGACGTAGTCCACCCGCCCCCCTACAGCACCCGCTGTGGGGGGTTCTTTTTGCAGCGCCGCATAATCGGGTTTCCGCACCCTACCCCAACAGGAGTCAGACACATGCACATCGACACCGTCGGCATTGTCGGCGCCGGCACCATGGGCAACGGCATCGCCCAGGTCTGCGCCACCACCGGGCTCAACGTCGTCATGGTGGATATCAGCGACGCCGCACTCGCCAAAGGGCTGTCCACCATCGGCACCAGCCTGGATCGGCTCATCAAGAAAGAAAAAATCTCCACCGCCGACAAGGACGCCGCGCTGGCGCGCATCCGCACCTCCACCGTCTACGACGATCTCAAAAGCGCGCAACTCATCATCGAGGCCGCCACCGAAAACCTCGAACTCAAAATCAAAATCCTGCGCCAGCTCGACGCGCTGCTAGCGCCCGAGACGCTGGTGGCCACCAACACCAGCTCCATCAGCATTACGCAGCTGGGCGCCGTCACCGGCCGTGCCGACCGCTTCATTGGCATGCACTTCTTCAACCCGGTGCCGATGATGGCGCTGGTGGAGATCATCCGCGGCCTGCAAACCAGCGACGCCACGCACGATGCGGTACGCGCGCTCGCGTTGCGCCTGGGCAAGACACCCATCACGGTCAAGAACTCGCCGGGCTTCGTGGTCAACCGCATCCTGGTGCCGATGATCAACGAAGCCTTCTTCGTGTTGGCCGAGGGGCTGGCCACGCCCGAGGACATCGACGCCGGCATGAAGCTGGGCTGCAACCACCCGATCGGCCCGCTGGCGCTGGCCGACATGATCGGGCTGGACGTGTGCCTGGCGGTGATGAACGTGTACTTCGCCGAGTTCAACGACAGCAAGTACCGCCCCTGCCCGCTGCTGAAAGAACTGGTGGCGGCCGGACGGCTCGGCCGCAAGACCGGACGCGGCGTCTATTCCTATTGATCCGGATCGCCCCTGCCAAGCGCTGCCCCGGTGGCGTCCCGCTAAAAAACCAGCACCGCCGACGCCCAGGGCAGCGTCATCCGGGCAACGTCATGGACGCCGCCGCAGTCGGCGGCACCCGAACGGCGGGGACTGATTCCAACGCCCGCCGGCGCGAGCGCAAGCAGCGGCTGACGCCACTCAGCACGCCACAAAATGGCCCGACTTGCCGCCGCGCTTTTCCAACAGGCGCACGTCGCCCATCACCATGCCACGATCGACCGCCTTGCACATGTCATAAATCGTCAGCAGGGCCACCTGCACCGCGGTCAGCGCTTCCATCTCCACACCGGTCGGCCCCACCGTTTCGGCAGTGGCCTGCACCCGCACGGCACCCCGCTCGGGCTCGATGACAAAGTCCAGTGCCACGCGCGTCAACGCCACCGGGTGACACAGCGGAATCAGCTCGCTGGTGCGCTTGGCGGCCAGGATGCCCGCAATGCGCGCCACCCCCAGCACGTCGCCTTTCTGGGCCGACCCCTGCTCGATCAATGCCAGCGTCGCCGGCTGCATCGTGATGCGGCCCTGCGCCACCGCCACCCGGTGCGTGGCGGCCTTGGCGCCGACGTCCACCATGTGCGCCTGCCCCTGCGCGTCGAAATGCGTCAGCGGCGACCCCTGCGCCGGAACTGCGGCCAGCGTGCCAGAAGCGGGCACACCAGCGGCGCCATCGCCGCCGGCCCCTGCGGAGCCCGGCGCCGCAGAGACGTCGGCCACACCCGGCCGGGACACCTCATCCGTGGTGGGTGCGGACACAGCGCGGCAACGGTCAGCGGTCATGGCCCCTCATCCGAAACGGTTGACAGTCGGTTGCACGGCAGCGCAATGCCGACGCCGTCAGACGGCTGACGGACGACCGGCTCGGCACCGGCGCGAATCTTGACGCAACCGTGGGATCATAGCGGCTATGCACACGCCCCATGGCACCCCACCGGCACCGCAACCCGACGCAGCCACCCAGGCCGATGCGGCCGGTGCCGTACGCTGGCGCCCCGTCGCCTGCACGCGCCGCCACTGGTTGGCCGGCGCACTGCGCAGCGCGTTTGCGGCGCCGCTGGCACGCGCGCTGCTGCCTTGGCTGGCCCCCGCGCTGGGCGCGGGTAGCGGGCTGGCGGTATCGGCCAGCCGGGCCAACCCACTGCCTGCGCTGGGTGACGGCTCGGACATGACCGTGACCGAGGAGCGGTGGCTCGGTGACCAGATCGCGCGCAGTCTCTACCGCGACCCCGCTTATCTGGACGACCCGGCGCTGGACGATTACCTATCCGCCCTGTGGCAGCCGCTGTGGCAGGCGGCGCGCCAGCGCGGCGACCTACCCGACGATCAGGCCGAGCGCTACGCCTGGCGGCTGCTGCTCGGACGCGACCGCACCGTCAACGCGTTCGCCCTGCCCGGGGGCTATTTCGGCGTGCACCTGGGACTGATCGCCGTCACCGGCAGTGCCGACGAACTGGCCTCGGTGCTGGCACACGAACTCAGCCACGTCACGCAGCGCCACATCGCCCGGCTGCTCAGCCGGCAAAGCCAGCAGGCGCCGCTGGTATTGGCAGCCATGATTCTGGGGGCGCTGGCGGCCAGCGCCTCGCGCAACGCCGACATCGCCAGCGCCGCCATCGCCGGCGGACAGGCAGTGGCGCTGCAAAACCAGCTCAATTTCTCGCGCGACATGGAGCGCGAGGCCGACCGCATCGGCCTGGGGCTGCTGGTGGGCGCGGGCTTCGATGGGTACGGATTCATCGGTATGTTTGAGCGGTTACAACAGGCCGCCCGTCTGAACGACGACGGCAGCTTTCCCTACCTGCGCAGCCACCCGTTGACCACCGAACGCATAGCCGACATGCGCGCGCGGCTGCCCTTGGCCGCCGTTGCGCCGTCACGTGCCGCGGCCGTCTCGCCGCGCCTGCACGCGTTCATGGCGGCGCGCGCCGCCGTGCTGGCCGACCCCACCCCCGACCGCCTGCGCGCCCACGCCAGCGGCACCGGCAGCGGTGCCGCTCGCCCCTATGCGCAGGCGCTGGCGGCGGCCCTGCTGCGCGAGGGTGATGCCGCCTGGCGCGCGCTGACCACCGTGAAGGATGCCGCCGCCGGTGACGCTGACGCGCAGCGCGCCGCGCGTCAGCTGGAACTGGAACTGGCGCTGATGCTGGCCCCAACGAGCCCCGCGGTGGCGCGCCCGGGTGGGTCGCTTCAGACGGGCGCGGACACCGTCCTGCCCGGCGACGGGCGCACCGGCTTGACCGACGCACTGGAGCAAGCCCTGGCCGACGGCAGCCGCGCCAGTCTGCTGCTGGCGGCACGTGTGGCGCCGCTGGCGGCAGCCCCGTGGCCGGCCCGCGTGCAGCCGCGTCTGCAGGCCTGGTGCGTGCAACACCCGGACGACGGCAGCGCCTGGCTGACGCTGGCCGGCCTGCTGCACGCCATGAGCCGCCCGGTGGCGGCGGCGCGCGCCGAAGGCGAGGCGCAGCTGGCCCGCCTCGACCCTCAGGGCGCGCTGGACCGCTTTCGCGCCGCGCAGCGGCTGGCGCAGGAGCGCGGCGAGCGCGACCTGCTGGAGCTGTCGGTGTTGGACGCACGGGCGCGCCACGCGCAAGCCCTGCTGCAGGACCAGGCCGCCGAGGCCGCCCGTCGCCGCTGACGGCGCGGCCCATGCGGCACAATCGCGCCCCATGGCAGGCATCCACATCACCGATATCGAAGCCGCCATCAACTATTGGCGCGCGCGCGCGCCGTCACCCGATGGCGTCACCCTCGGTCCCGAACTGCGTGCGCTGGCCGAGGTCTATGCGCTGATGGCCTACTACCGCGAAGACGAAGTGGACGAGCGCACCATGCCGCGCGCGGCCTGGGCCGCGTGGAAAGCGTGGTACGACACCACGCCCGACACCCCTTGCATCGCCATTTGCTCCACCAACCAGGGCGATGCGGTGTGCAAGGGCTGTGGGCGCACGCACGACGAAGTCACCCGCTGGCCCACGATGACACCCGGCGAAAAACGCGCCGTCTGGCGCCGCATCACACTCGACGGCAGGGCTTGGCGCTACAACCTCTACGCCGAGCGCGCCGTCGAGAACCAGGCTCAGACCCGGCGCGCCAGTGCCGACGCCAAGCCCGTATAGTCGGCGGGCGTCAGCGCCAGCAGCCGCGCCTTATCCTCAGCGGGAATGTCCAGCGACGCGATCAGCGCGTGTAGCGCCTCGGCCGTCACCGCCTGGCCGCGCGTGGCGGCCTTGAGTGTTTCGTAGGCGCCGGGCACGCCATGGCGGCGCATCACGGTCTGGATGGGTTCGGCCAGCACCTCCCACGCAGCGTCCAGATCCGCCGCCAGCGCCGCCGGGTCGAGCTCCAGCTTGCCCAGGCCGGTGAGCAGCGACTGGTGCGCCAGCACCGCGTAGCCCAGCGCCACGCCCATGTTGCGCAGCACGGTCGAGTCGGTCAGGTCACGCTGCCAGCGGCTGATGGGCAGCTTCTCGGACAGGTGGCGCAGCAGCGCATTGGCCAGCCCCAGGTTGCCTTCGGCGTTTTCGAAGTCGATCGGGTTGACCTTGTGCGGCATGGTGGAAGAGCCCACCTCGCCGGCCTTGAGCTTTTGCCGGAAGTAGCCCAGGCTGATGTAGCCCCAGACGTCGCGCGCCCAGTCGATCAGGATGGTGTTGCTGCGCGCCACGGCGTCGAACAGCTCGGCCATATAGTCGTGCGGCTCGATCTGGATGCTGTAGGGCTGGAACGTCAACCCCAGGCCGATGGGCGCATCGGCGGGTGTGGCGGGGCCCGGCGCCGGCGTCTCCACCACGCTGCGGCTAAAAGCCTCCCAGTCCACCTCGGGACAGGCGACGACGTGCGCGTTGTAGTTGCCCACCGCGCCGTTCATCTTGGCCAGCAGCCGTACCGTCGCAATGCGCTCGCGCGCTGCCTGCAGCCGCGCCACCACGTTGGCCAGCTCCTTGCCCACGGTGGTGGGGCTGGCGGTCTGTCCGTGGGTGCGGCTGAGCATGGGCTGCGCGGCCCAGGCGTGGGCGGCCTCGCGCAGCCGCGCGATGATGGCATCCAGCCCCTGTAGCAGCACGGCGCGGCCGGCCTGCAGCTGCAGCGCGTGGCTGGTGTTGTTGATGTCCTCGCTGGTGCAGGCAAAGTGCACAAACTCGCCGGCGCGCTGCAGCTCGGGCCAGCCGGCAAACACGCCTGGCACGCCCAGCTCGGCGTTGCCACGGATCCAGTACTCCACCGCCTTGACGTCGTGGTTGGTGGTGCGCTCAATCGCTTTGATGGCGGCCGCATCCGCAGGTGAGAACTCGCGCACCACGCGCCGCAGATGGGCCCGCGCCGCCAGTGACAGTGGCGGAAACTGCGGCAGGCCTAGGTCGCTGAGGCGCTCGAACCACGTCAACTCCACCTGCACGCGCCGCTGCATGAAGCCGTACTCGCTAAAAATGGGCCGCAGCGCCGCCAGCTTGGCGGCGTAGCGCCCATCCAGCGGCGA
The DNA here is from genome assembly GCF_036824975.1 of Tepidimonas sp. Lineage (GTDB taxonomy): Bacteria > Pseudomonadota > Gammaproteobacteria > Burkholderiales > Burkholderiaceae_C > Tepidimonas. Next base: position 1,824 of record NZ_DAISZC010000027.1, on the reverse strand, counting down.
CAGGGCGGTGACGGCGGCATCGGGTGCAAGAGGGGCGTCAGCGTGGGCATGCATAGTGCCCCGATTGTAGGTGCGCCCTCCGGGTCCGCGACGCCGGGCGGCGATGGCGCAGAATCCCTACAATCGGCAGCCCCTCCGGAACATGCGGACTCGACCATGAAGCTCAAACTGATCGGATCGCTGACCAGCCCCTACGTGCGCAAAGTGCGCGTGGTGCTGGCGGAGAAGAAGCTCGACTGCCAGTTCGTGCTGGCCGACCCCTGGTCGCCCGACTCTCCAGTGACGGACAGCAATCCGCTCGGCAAAGTCCCCTGCTTGGTGATGGAAGGCGGCGAGGCAGTCTTCGACTCGCGCGTCATCGTCGAGTACCTGGACACGCTGTCGCCGGTGGGCAAGCTGATTCCGGCTAGCGGCCGCGAGCGGCTGGAAGTAAAAACCTGGGAAGCGCTGGCCGACGGGCTGCTGGACGCAGCGGTGGCGGCGCGGCTGGAACAGGCCTGGGCCGGGCGCGCCGCGCACGAACGCTCGGCGGCGTGGGTCGAACGTCAGCTGCAGACGGTACTGCGGGCACTCAAAGCCATGAGCTTGGGGCTGGGCGACCGGGCGCATTACCACGGCATCCACCTGACGCTGGCCGATATCGCCGTCGGAGTAGCGTTAGGCTACCTGGATTTTCGTTTCCCGGACATCGACTGGCGCAGCGCGTACCCCAACCTGGCACGCCTGCACGAGCGGCTGCAGCAACGCCCCAGCTTCGCGGAAACGCTACCACCGGCCTGAAGAAAAAGGTACCGCGAAGCCCCCGCCGGGACAACAGGAGGAGGGAGGGAGGAGGAGAACCGCCCCGGCAGACTGTGGCCTACATCCGTGCAACCACCGGATGCACCCGGCTTCGCGGTACACGTAACCGAATGACATCTACTCGCTGAGACCGATCTCCTTGCGGGAAGTTCCCCGCCAGCGCGCCGTTCAGCTGCCGTCCGTCGGTTTATCGGGGGCGCGCGGCAGCCACAGTTCGGCGCGCAAACCACCCAGCGTCGCCACCGACAGGCGCAGCTCGCCAGTGTAGAGTGCAGCCACCTCGCGCACGATGTCCAGGCCCAGACCGCTGCCTGGCACGCGCTCATCGGCCCGCACACCGCGCTGCAGCACCGCTTGGCGCTGCGCCGGCGACAGCCCCGGGCCGTCGTCCTCCACGGCGATGCACAGACGCTGCCCGTGGCCCGAGGCGAGCAGCCGCACACGTGCGCGCGCCCACTTGCAGGCGTTGTCCAGCAGGTTGCCCACCATTTCCTGCAGATCCTGCACCTCGCCAGCAAAATGCAGACCGGGCGGTGGCGGCGCCAGTTCGACGACGCGAGCGGCGGCGTCGGAGCGGCTGGCATACAGCTTGCCCATCAGCCGCACCAGCCCCTCCAGCACCGGCGCCACCGGCACGCGCCGAGCCGCGGCACTGGCACTGGCGGCACGCGCACGGCGCAACTGCCAGTCCACTTGGCGGCGCATCGCGTCGATCTGCTCCTGCATCTGAGCAACCAGCTCGGCGCGCGGCAGCGTCGCGTCGTCGGTCAGTGTGGTCATCACTGCCAGCGGTGTCTTGATCGCATGGGCCAAATTGCCGGCGAGTCGGCGTGCCCGCTCCACCACCTGCTCATCGTGCGCCAGCACACGGTTGAAATCATCCACCAGCGGCTGCACTTCGCTCGGAAAATCGCCCTGCAGCCGGCTGGCGCGGCCGGCGCGCACGGCCTGCAGCGCCGCCCCCAGCGCACGCAGTGGCTGCAGCCCCAGCCGCAGCTGCACGCCCACGGCCAGCGCCAGCGC
>NZ_DAISZC010000119.1:0-2727 GCF_036824975.1 Tepidimonas sp. | reverse complement strand
GCACCGCGCACATCCTGACGCCGGCAGCCACCGTGCGGCGGGTGCTGAACATGACGGCAGTGGCTGCCGACGGCGTGCACAGTCGCGGCGGTGCCGCGCTGCCGTGACCGCGCAGGGGGTCGATCATTCGCCCCAGCCGGGTGAATCAGCGATTTCCCTCGATCCGCAGGGGCGATTTGGCATGAAACATGCGTGGCGTTCATCCGTCCTGCCTGGAAAACCGAACTGATGTCCGCGCCCATGTCAACGCCCCGCCCCACCGCGCCCATTTTGCCCGATGACGTCGCGCCCCAGGCGTCCCACCAGCACCGCGACGCATTCGGCGCACACGGTCTGTGGAGGCCTGCTGTGCTCGTGATGCGCAACTTGGCCTTCGCGCCCAAGATGGCGTTGCTGATGGCGCTGATGGGCGCGTGCATCGCGGTGCTGGCGTGGGCCTTTTACAGCACGAAGATGGATGTCATCGCGTTTTCTGCGAAGGAGCGCGAGGGCGTGCGCTACCTGCAGGCAGTGTACCCGGCGCTGGCGGCGTCGATGGACCTGCGGCGCGACGCCGTACAGGCGGCTGTCGGCGGGCAAAGCGCCCCGCCCGCCGCAGCGCAAGCCGCGCTGCAGCAGGGCCTGCAGAAGCTGCAGGCGGTGCAGCGCGAGCTGGGCGAGAAGCTGGGCACCGCCGCCGACTGGGCCCAGGTGCAGCAAGCGGCGGCGGCCGCGGCGGTGGCCCCCGGCAGCGTGCCGCAAACCTTCCGTGCCTACTCTGCGGTGCCACTGGGGCTGGTCACGCTGGCGGCCACCGCCTGCGACGGCTCCAACCTGACGCTGGACCCCGATGTCGACAGCTATTACGTGATGGACGCGGTGTGCTTCCGGTTGCCGGACATGCTCGAGCGCGTCGGCACGGCGCGCGGCGCGGGCACGACCGCGCTGCGCAGCAGGGCGTTGGATGCCGCCACTGGCGATGCGCTAACGCGCAACGACGCGGTGGTGAACTTTCATCTACCGCACTGGATGTCGGTTTGAAGAAGACGCTGGCATTGCGACCCGAAGCGGCGTCGCGCATCGGGCTGCAAGACACCGAGCGCACCGTGCGGGCGTTTTTGGGCACTGTGAATCAGCGCGTCCTGGACGCTTACACGCTCGACCCGACCCTGGCGGAGGAATACGTGCGCGAAGGCGACGCGACAGTCGCGGCGCTCATGGCCATGCAGCAGCGGCTCAACCTCCTGTTGGATGAGCTGCTGCTAGAACGCATCGGTGCGCTGCAGCAGCGTGTGCTGCTCTACAGCGCGCTCATTGGGGCGCTGGTGCTGCTGGCCGCCTACTTTGCCTATGGCTTTTACCGCGTCACGCGCGGGGGCACCGAACTGGTGCAACACCACCTGCGCCTGATGGCCGAAGGCGACCTGCGCGAAGTGCCGCCGCAGCCGTGGGGACGTGACGAGCCGGCACGCATCATCGTGGACCTTCAACAGGCGTATCAGTCGCTGCACCAGCTCATTCGCCGCGTGCGCCATGGCGCACGCGACCTCTCCAGCGCCAGCGCCGAGATCGCGCACGCCTCGCGCAACTTGGGCGCGCGCACCGAAGCGGCAGCCGCCAACCTGGAGCAGCAAGCCAGCGCCATGGAGCAAATCGGCTCGCAAGTGGGCAGCACCGCGCAGCGCGCAGGCGAAGCGGCCGAGTTCTCGCAGCGCAACGCGGCGTTGGCCGCCGACAGCCGCGGCGTGGTGCAGGACGTCGTGGGCACGATGCGCGACATCCAGTCTAGCAGCCAGAAAATCGCCGCCATCATCCAGGTGATCGACGGTATTGCGTTTCAGACCAACATCCTGGCGCTCAACGCCGCGGTGGAGGCGGCGCGCGCGGGCGAGGCCGGGCGCGGTTTTGCGGTGGTGGCCGACGAAGTGCGGTCGCTGGCCCAGCGCAGCGCGCAGGCCGCGCGCGAAATCAAGGCCTTGATCGAGGAAAGCGTGGCCAAGGTACAAACCGGCATGGGGGTGGTGGAGCGCGCGGGTCAAGCCATGGCCACGCTGGTGCGCAACGCCGAGGCGATCAACGGCTACATGAGCGAGATTTCCAGCGCCGCGCGCGAACAGGCCGCGGGCGTGGAGCAGTCGGTGCAGGCGATTCAGCAACTGGACGCCAGCACGCAGCAAAACGCCGCGCTGGTGGAGCAGACCAGCGCCGCTGCTGCAGCGCTGTAGCAGCGGGCCCAGCGACTAGTGCAGGAGATTGCGCGCTTTCGGTTCTGAATGGCGGCAGTCTTCCCCGCTTCACCGACCGGGACGAAACGATCCCATCGTCTGGCGGATGGTGTAGGTTCCGCGCAGATGGTGGACGGCTGCCGACGTCTCGTGTCGCCAACCACGGCCTGTGCCCGACGAGCGCTGTCTGACTTGCCACCGCCGCACGCCTGGGTTCGATCGCCGCCGTGCCGATCGGACTCGTGATGGGCGGCCCGAGTACGAGGGCTGCTGCGAGTTGAGGCAGATTGGGGGGCGGGGAACGGCACGCCTGCGAAGATTGAGTGACGGCGTGGGATCGTGGTGAAACTCCTTGGGGGAGGGTAGCACGCAGCAACGGTTGGCTATGGATGCGACACGCGGGACCGATCGGGAACGGTTACGTTCCAGTGGGGCGGGGCAGTAGGCCAGGGTTGGAGGGGCCGACCGCGCTGCCGTCGGTTTTGAAGTACGCAATCGCCCGCTGTAGGCGTTCGGCTTGCTC
>NZ_DAISZC010000026.1:0-26243 GCF_036824975.1 Tepidimonas sp. | reverse complement strand
CTACAACGCAAGCGCTCGGTTCGATCTCAAATCGGCTCAACATGGGCGCCCGTATGGAAGAGCTGTTGGTATGATGGGGCCGTTGTGGGAGCCTCTCCACAGAAGCCAGTGCGACGGACTGTGGATCCGCATATGATGAGCAAGCTTGTCACAGCAACGCGCTCGGCGGGTGGCTGGGACGTCGACGGCGGGTTGATCTGCGCATGAACATCATCATCTTCGGAGCCGGCCGCGTGGGCGAGAGCGTCGCCGAAAGCCTGGTGTCCGAACAGAATGACATCACGGTTATCGACCAGGATCCGGCGCGCGTGCGCGCGCTGGAGGAGCGGCTCGACCTGCGCGGTGTCGTCGGCAACGGCATCCAGCCCTCGGTGCTGGCCGAGGCGGGCGCCAAGGATGCCGATATGATCATTGCGTGTGCGGCGCTGGACGAGTCCAATCTGGTGGTGTGCAAGGTGGCGCACGACGTCTTCCAGGTGCCGACGACGATCGCCCGCCTGCGCTCGCCCGAGTTCGAGGAAGGCGGTGCGCTGCTGGGCAAGGCGGGCTTCGCGGTCGATCACGTGATCTGTCCGGAAGAGTCGGTGATGCGCTACATCCACCAGCTCATCGACTACCCGGAGGCGCTGCAGGTGGTGCAGTTCGCCGAAGGCCGGGTGTGCCTGACGGTGGTGCGTGCAGCCGCTGGCGCGACGCTGACCGGCTACCGCATTGGCGACATTCGTGAGCGCCTGCCCAACGTGCCGATGCGGGTGGTGGCGCTGTACCGGCAGGATGCCGAGGTGCCGCTGGACGCCGACACCCGCATCCAGCCGGGTGATGAGGTCTTCGTGCTGGCCGCTGCTGACCAGATCCGCCGCGTGCTGGCGGCCATCCACGCGGTGGACCAGCCGGTGCAGCGGGTCATGATCGCCGGCGGTGGCAAGGTGGGGCTGCGGCTGGCGCGTTCGCTGGTGGGGCAGTGCCAGGTGAAGGTGATCGAGAGCAACCTCAAGCGCTGCGAGTATTTGGCCAGCCAGCTGCCCTCCAGCACGCTGGTGCTGCACGGCGACTGCGTCGATGAGGCGCTGCTGGAGGAAGAAAACGTCGCCGCGATGGACCTGTTTCTGGCCCTGACCAGCGACGACGAGGACAACATCATGGCGGCCATGCTGGCCAAGCGGCTGGGAGCGCGGCGCGTGCTGGCGCTGATTAATCGCCGCGCCTATGCCGAGATGATGCAGGGCAGCACGATCGACATTGCCGTCTCCCCGGCGCAGACCGTCATTGGCGAGCTGCTGGCGCACGTGCGGCGCGGCGACGTGGTGGCGGTGCACAGCCTGCGGCGCGGCGCGGCCGAAGCGCTGGAAGGGGTGGCGCGCGGCGACGTGCGCACCTCGCGTCTGGTGGGGCGGCGCGTGGAAGAGATCAAGCTGCCGCCCGGGGCGCGCATCGGTGCCATCGTGCGCGGCGATGCGGCCGATGCGCAGGTGCTGATGCCGCACCACGATACGCTGATTGAGGCCGACGATCACATCATCATCTTCATCCCCAACAAGCGCCTGGTGCGCGAGGTGGAAAAACTGTTCCTGGTCGGGGCGACGTTCTTCGGCTAAGCGCTCTGGCGTGTCATAAGCCATGCCTTTCGTGCGGATTGCGCCCATCTTTGGCGTCGTCGTCTTGGTGTTCTCCCTGACCATGGGGGTGCCGTATGCAGCGGCGGTGGCGCTGCACGACGGCACCGCCGCGCTGTGGGCGTGGTCGGCGCTGTTCGGTGCGGCGTGGGGATCGATCATCTGGCGCGAGGGGCGGCGGCGTGCGGGTCCGCAGCCGGATCTGCAGCCACGCGATGGCATGCTGCTCGTGGTGCTGGCGTGGACGGTATTGCCGGCGCTGGCTGCGCTTCCGCTGCTGCTGTTTTATCGCCAGCACGGCGGCCAGCTGAACTTCATGCAGGCTTACTTCGAGACCGTGTCGGCCATGACCACCACGGGAGCCACGGTGCTGACCGGGCTGGACGCGCTGCCGGCGTCGGTGAACCTATGGCGGGGTCTGCTGCAGTGGTTGGGGGGCATGGGCATCCTGGTGCTGGCGGTGGCCGTGTTGCCGATGTTGGGTGTAGGGGGACAGCTGTTGCGTGCCGAATCGGCCGGACCGATCAAGGACGCGCGCCTGACACCGCGCATCGCCCAGACCGCCAAAGGACTGTGGACGGTGTACGCGTTGATCTCCTTGGCTTGCCTGTTGGCCTATCGGTGGGGGGGCATGTCGTGGCTGGACGCGTGGATCCACATGTTCACCACCATGAGCCTAGGCGGCATGTCGTCGCACGACGCCAGCTTTGCCTACTTTGCGTCACCGCGTCTGGAGTGGATTGCCACGATGTTCATGCTGGTGGCCAGTGGCAGCTTTGCGCTGTATTTTGCGGCGCTGGTCAAGCGCGATCCGCGCCGCATCTGGCGTGATGCTGAGTGGCGCGGCACGGTGGTGTTGATGGTGGCGTCGGTGCTGATCGTGGCTGCCCTGCTGTGGTGGCGTGGGGTCGAGGCGGACCCGGCGACGGCGCTGCGGCTGGCCGCGTTCAACGTGGTGTCGGTGGCCTCCACCACCGGCTACGCCAGCACCGACTACCTGCAATGGCCGGTGTTTGCGCCGATCTGGATGTTGATGCTGTCGGGTATGGCCACCAGCGCCGGCTCCACTGGCGCGGGCATCAAGATGATCCGCCTGCTGATGCTGCTGAAGCTGGCGCATCGGGAGCTGGCGCGCATCGTGCACCCGCGGGTGGTCAACCCGGTGACGCTGGGCGGCCGTGCGTTGGATGCGGCGGTGTTGTACGCGGTGCTGGCGTTCATGCTGGTCTACGGCGGCACGATCGCGGCGTTGACGCTGGCGTTGCTGCTGACCGACATGCCGTTTGACACGGCGTTTTCGGCGGTGGTGGCATGTGTGAACAACCTGGGCCCGGGCTTGGGCGAAGTGGGGCCAGCGGGCAACTACGCGGGTCTGAGCGCGACGCAGCTGGCCATCTGCACGCTGGCCATGATCATGGGGCGGCTGGAAATGCTGTCGCTGCTGGTCATTCTGACCCCGGGCTACTGGCGCAAATGACGGGAGGCAGCGCATGCATCTGGGACCGGCGCTGTATGTCTTTTCGCACGTGCTGATGGCCTTTGCGCTGGTGTTTGCGGTGCCCATGGCGTGGGCATGGTTCCACGACGACCTGACGCACGAGATGCTGTGGGCCCAGGCCGCAGCGCTGACCCTGGCCAGCGGCGCCGCGTTGTGGGGGCTGACCCGCCGCTGGCGGGGCGAGCTGGCCACGCGCGACGGCTTCGTGCTGGTCAATCTGGTGTGGCTGGTGCTGCCTGCCTACGCGGCGCTGCCGCTGTGGTGGATGGTGCCGGGCATTACGTGGCATCACGCCTATTTCGAGGCCATGAGCGCGCTGACCGCCACTGGCGCCACCGCGCTGTCGGGGCTGGACCGCCTGCCGGTGTCGATCAACGTTTGGCGCTGTTTTTTGCAGTACGTGGGCGGGCTGGGGGTGATGCTGCTGGTGGTGGCGGTGCTGCCGATGCTGGGCTTAGGGGGGATGCAGCTGTACAAGGCCGAAACCCCGGGCCCCATGAAGGACCAGAAGCTGACCCCGCGCATTGCCGAGACGGCGCGGGGGCTGTGGGGCGTGTATTTCGCCTTTTCGCTGCTGTGCCTGCTGGCCTACCGCTGGGCGGGCATGAGCTGGGCCGACGCCTTCATGCACATGTGCACCACCATGGGGCTGGCCGGCTTTTCATCGTACGACGCCAGCATCGGGCACTTCCAGTCGCCGGCGGTGGAGTGGGTGGCGGTGGTGTTCATGGCGCTGGCCGGCATCAGCTTTTTGCGCTACTTCATGGTGCTGCGCGGCTGGACGCTGCGGCCGCTGTGGCAGGATCGCGAAATCCGTACCTACGTGGTGGTGCTGGGTGCTGCGATTGCCCTGGTGACGGGTATGTTGCTGGTCGAAGGCGTGTATGCGGATCCCCCGACCGCGCTGCGGCTGGCGGCCTTTCATGTGCTGTCGCTGGCCACCACCACCGGTTACGCCACCACGGACTATCTGCAGTGGCCCGTGTTTATCCCGATATTTTTGCTTTTTCTGGGTACGTTCGTGTCGTGCGCCGGCTCTACCGGTGGTGGCATCAAGATGGTGCGCATGGTGCTGCTGATCAAGCAGGCGCGGCGCGAACTGGTGCGTATCATCCATCCGCACGTGGTCAACCCGGTGACGCTGGGCGGGCAGGCGGTGCCGGCGCAGGTGATGGCGGCGGTGCTGGGCTTCATGCTGATTTATGGGGCGGCCACCATGGGGCTGACATTTTTGCTGTTACTGTCCGGCTTGGACCTGGTGACGGCGTTTTCGGCAGTGGTGGCCACCGTCAACAACATCGGCCCCGGTCTAGGGGAGGTTGGGCCGGCGGGTAACTACGGTGGTTTGTCACCGTTTCAGCTGTGGGTGCTGAGCTTGGCCATGCTGCTGGGCCGGCTGGAGCTGCTGAGCGTGCTGGTGCTGTTCACGCGCGCGTTTTGGCGGCGCTGAGGGCGTGCGCCTGCCGCCCCGGGCGGCGCGTGGCGGTGCCCTGTTCAGTGCGGGCCCACGAGCGTGCCGCCGGCAGCGTACAGCGCCACCAGCGCCCAGGCGGGCACGCGACCGCTGAGCAGCAGTGCCAGCGCCACACCTGCTGCCAGCGCGCTGCCGGCACCCTCGATGGCGGCGCTCCCGGCATGCACCAGCGCCGCGGCCAGCAGGCCGACTACTCCCGCGTGCACGCCCTCCAGCATCGGCTGCAGCCGCGGGTGCTGGCGCCAGCGTGCCCAGCCGGGCAGCGTGCCCGCCAGAATCAGGAAGGCCGGGGCGTAGATGGCCAATAGCGCCACGGTTGCGCCCATCCCGCCACCCAGCGGCGGCGGCAACGCCGCGCCGACATAGCTGGCGATGGTCAGCAGCGGCCCCGGCATGGCTTGCACCGCGCCGTAGCCGGCCAGAAAGGTGGGGGCGTCGATCCAGCCTGGGCCCACCACTTCCGCCTGGATCAGCGGCAGCACCACGTGCCCGCCGCCAAAGATCAGCGCACCGATGCGGTAGAACGCATCCACCACCGGCCACCAGCCGCCAGGCGCCAGCCGGGCCAGTACCGGCAGCACCACCAGGGCGGCACCAAACAGGCTCAGCCACAGGGCGGCCGCGCGGTGGCCCACGCGCAGCGGCAGCGGGTTGGCCGGCTGCGGTGGCAGATGGCGAAAGGCCCACGTCCCGAAGCCCGCGCTGAGCGCGATCAGCACCGGCTGCGCCAGCGCCGCAGGCCACGCCAGCGCCGCCGCGGCCACACCAGCGGCCCAGGCCAGCCGCACACCGCCAGGGGCGTAGGCACGGCGCATGCTCCAGACGGCGTGCGCCACCACCGCCACCGCGGCCACCATCAGCCCCTGCAGCAGCCCCGGCGGCACTCCCGCCGCCGGCGCGGTGCCGGCCAGCCACAGGGCCAGCGCCGCCATCGCCACGGCCGACGGCAGCGTGAAGCCCAGCCAGGCAGCCAACGCCCCCGGGTAGCCCTGCCGCAGCAGGCCCAGCGCCATGCCCACCTGGCTGCTGGCGGGGCCCGGCAGCACCTGGCACAGGGCCACCAGGTCGCCGTAGGCGCGCGCATCCAGCCAGGCGCGGCGCAGCACGAACTCGCGCCGGAACACTTCCAGATGCGCTACCGGGCCGCCAAAGCTGGTCAGGCCCAGGCGCAGAAACAGCACGCCGATGGCCACGCACTCGCGGATGCGGTCGATCGCGGACATGCCGCGATCATGCCCGATTGACCGCTGCCCGTCAGGATCCAGCCCCCGGGTGCGACTTGCCCGCCCCACGACGGAAGCGGGTCGGCGTCTGGCCGGTCCACGCCCGGAACGCGCGCAGAAAGCTCTTGTCGCTGTCGAAGCCCACCTGGGCGGCGATGCGCTTGACGGGCCAGCGGGTGCGCTGCAGCAGCTCGCTGGCGAGGTCGCGCCGCACCTCGTCCTTGAGGGCCTGCAGCCGGGTGCCGGCGGCGGCCAGCTGGCGCTGCAGCGTGCGCAGTGACACCTGCAGGCCCTGCGCCAGTGCGGCGGCATCGGCGCCCGGGTGGGTGCGCAGCCAGGCGCGTGCGCGCTCCACGACCAGCCGATCGTGCCGGTAGGGTCGCACCATCAGGCGCACCGCATGCGGCAGCATGGCGCGCAGGGCGGCGTCGTCGCGGCGCAACGGCTCGCGCAGCACGTGGGCGGCGAAGGCCACGCGCGTCTGCGGTTGGTCAAAGCGCAAGCGCGCGCCCGGAAACAGCCACGTATAGGCATCAGCGTGCAGCGGGGCGGGGTATGCCAGCTCCAGCTCCAGCAGGGTCAGGCGCGCGTCAATCAGCCAGGCGGCCAGCCCGAGTGCATTGCGCAGCAGCGAGACGTGTGCGAACTCACGCACGGTGGCGCGATCGGCAACCCCGGGCAGATCGCTGCCCGGGGCGCGCTGCTCCTGCACAGTTAGTGTGGCGGCGTCGCCGTTGCGCTGCAGGATCAGCCGCATGTCCTCGGTCAGCAGCGCATGGTGGCGGCACCAGCGTGCCAGCGCCAGCCCCAGATCGGGTGCGGTCAGCGACGCGCGCGCCAGCAGGCCATAGCTGCCCCAGGGCAGACGGCGCGCAAACCAGCCGAGGGCCTCGTCGTCGAGTTCGCGCATGGCGCGCACGGCCAGTCGTTCGAACGGCAGGCTGGTCAGACGCGCGCTGGGGGTGTGCAGTACGCCGGGGTCGATGCCGGCGTCGAGCAGCGCTGGGGTCGCATCGCGTCCGACTCGGGCATAGGCCAGTGCGATGGCGCGCACGAACGCGGCCGGGGTGGCGGCTACCGGCGCGCGTGTGGCTGCGGGTGACCGCGATGGGTAGGTGGATTTTGGTGACATTTTTGGCGCATTATGCAACCCAGACCGGCGCTGCGGGGACTGGTGCGCGGTGCGGGGCCGACGCACAATCACCGGACATGAGTACCCTGTCCACCCAGTTGAATCCCCGCTCGTCCGAGTTTCAGACCAACGCTGCGGCCATGCGCGCCCTGGTGGACGACTTGCATGCCCGCATCGCGCAGGTAGCGCAGGGCGGCGGCGCGGCGGCCCGCGCCAAACATGTGGCGCGCGGCAAGCTGCTGCCGCGCGAGCGCGTTGAGATGCTGCTGGACCCCGGCACGCCGTTTTTGGAAATCGCGCCGCTGGCGGCGCTGGACATGTACGACAACGAGGCGCCGTGCGCGGGGCTGATCGCTGGCGTGGGGCGCGTGTCGGGGGCGGAGTGCGTCATCGTGTGCAACGACGCCACGGTCAAGGGGGGTACGTACTATCCGATCACGGTGAAAAAACACCTGCGCGCGCAGGAAATCGCACAGCACAATGGCTTGCCGTGCATCTACCTGGTGGACTCGGGCGGCGCGAATCTGCCCAACCAGGACGAGGTGTTCCCCGACCGCGACCACTTCGGTCGCATCTTCTACAACCAGGCCAATATGAGCGCGCAGGGCATCCCGCAGATCGCGGTGGTGATGGGCTCGTGCACCGCGGGCGGGGCCTATGTGCCGGCGATGAGCGACGAGACCATCATCGTCAGGAACCAGGGCACGATTTTTTTGGGCGGGCCGCCCTTGGTGAAGGCCGCCACGGGCGAGGTCGTCAGCGCCGAGGACCTGGGTGGCGGCGATGTGCACACGCGCCTGAGCGGCGTGGCCGACCATTTGGCGGAAAACGACTTGCACGCACTGGCCTTGGCGCGCGAAGCGGTGGGGCGGCTCAACCGCCGCAAGGCTTGGCCGGTGCCACGCCGCGAACCGCGCGCGCCGCTGTACCCGGCCGAGGAGCTCTACGGCATCATCCCCACCGACACGCGCAAGCCGTTCGAGGTGCGCGAGATCATCGCGCGCCTGGTGGACGGCTCCGAGTTTCACGAGTTCAAGGCGCGCTATGGCACCACGCTGGTGTGCGGCTTCGCGCACATCGAGGGCATACCGGTGGGCATCGTGGCCAACAACGGCATCTTGTTTGCCGAAAGCGCCGACAAGGGCGCGCACTTCATCGAGTTGTGCTGCCAGCGCAAGGTGCCGCTGGTGTTCTTGCAGAACATCACCGGCTTCATGGTCGGCCGCAAGTATGAAAACGCCGGCATCGCGCGCGCCGGCGCCAAGATGGTGACGGCGGTGGCTTGCGCCCAGGTGCCCAAGTTCACCGTCATCATCGGCGGCTCGTTCGGTGCGGGCAACTACGGCATGTGCGGGCGGGCGTATTCGCCGCGTTTTCTGTGGATGTGGCCCAATGCGCGCATCAGCGTGATGGGCGGCGAGCAGGCCGCCAGCGTGCTGGCTACGGTCAGGCGCGATGGCATCGAGGCCAAGGGCGGCACCTGGAGCGCCGAGGAGGAGGAGGCGTTCAAGGCACCGATTCGCGCCCAGTACGAGCGCCAGGGTCACCCGTATTACGCCACCGCACGCCTGTGGGACGACGGCGTCATCGACCCCATCGACACGCGGCGCGTGCTGGCGCTGGGGCTGTCGGCGGCGATGAACGTGCCGATTGCCGACACGCGCTTTGGCGTGTTCCGGATGTGAGAGGGTGACCATGGCGAATCTGACCGTTGCCGTGACCGGCCAGCGCGCCACCGTGACGCTGGCGCGTCCACAGCTGCGCAATGCCTTCAACGATGAGTTGATCGCCGAGCTGACCGAGGCCTTTCGCACGCTGGGCGGGCGCGACGATGTGCGCGTCATCGTGCTGGCTGCCGAGGGGCCGGCGTTTTGCGCCGGCGCTGACCTGAACTGGATGCGCCGCATGGCCGACTACAGTCGCGACGACAACCTGGCCGACGCCGCCCGGCTGGCGGCGATGCTGCGCACCATCGATGCCTGCTCCAAACCCACCGTGGCGCGCGTGCAGGGCGACGTGTACGCGGGTGGCATGGGTCTGGTGGCGGTGTGCGACATCGCGCTGGCGGTACCGACAGCGGGTTTTTGCCTGAGCGAGGTCAAACTGGGCCTGATCCCGGCCACCATCGGCCCCTACGTGGTGCGTGCCATGGGTGTGCGCGCGGCGCAGCGCTACGTTTTGACTGCCGAGCGCTTCGACGCCGCCGAGGCGCTGCGCATCGGGTTCGTGCACGAAGTGGTGTCGGCCGAGTTGCTGGACGCACGGGTGGACGCCATCGTGCAGGCCCTGTGCAGCGCCGGCCCGGCGGCGGTGGCAGCGGCCAAGCGCCTGGTGCGCGACGTGGCCGATGCCCCGCTGGACGACGCGCTGGTGGCGCGCACGGTCGAGGCCATTGCCGATATCCGTGCCAGCGCCGAGGGGCGCGAGGGTGTGCAGGCGTTTTTGCAGAAACGCCAACCGTCCTGGCTGGGGTGAGCCCCAGGGGCTCACGCTGGCGCAGGAACGGGATGGGAAATCGATGACCATGTTTGACAAGATCCTGATTGCCAATCGCGGCGAGATCGCCTGCCGGGTGGCCGCCACTGCGCGGCGGCTTGGCATCCGCACCGTGGCTGTGTACTCCGAGGCCGACGCCCAGGCGCGCCACGTGGCGGCCTGCGACGAGGCGGTGTGCATCGGTGGCGCCGCGCCCAAGGACAGCTATTTGCGGGCCGAGCGCATCATCGACGTGGCCCGCGAAACGGGTGCGCAGGCCATCCATCCGGGCTACGGCTTCCTGAGCGAAAACGAAGCCTTTGCACAGGCGTGCGCGGATGCGGGGCTGGTGTTCATCGGCCCGCCGCCGTCGGCCATTGCGGCCATGGGGCTGAAGGCGGAAGCCAAGCGCCTGATGGCGGCCGCCGGGGTGCCGCTGGTGCCAGGCTACCACGGCGCCGACCAGGACCCGCGGCTGCTGCGCGCCGAGGCCGACCGCATCGGCTACCCCGTCCTGATCAAAGCCAGCGCCGGCGGCGGCGGCAAGGGCATGCGGCGCGTCGATGTGCCCGAAGCCTTCGACGAAGCGCTGGCGGCTTGCCAGCGCGAGGCGCTCAACAGCTTTGGCGACGCGGCCGTGCTGATCGAAAAGTACGTGCAGCGGCCGCGTCATATCGAAATCCAGATTTTTGCCGATGCGCACGGCAACGTGGTGTATCTGTTCGAGCGCGACTGCTCGGTGCAGCGGCGCCACCAGAAGGTGCTGGAGGAGGCGCCCGCCCCCGGCCTGCCCCCCGAGTTGCGCGCGCGCATGGGCCAGGCGGCGGTGGCGGCGGCGCGTGCGGTCGGCTACGTCGGCGCGGGCACAGTGGAGTTCATCGTCGAGCAGCCCCAGGGCTATGAGCATCCACAAGCGATGCGCTTTTACTTCATGGAGATGAACACCCGGCTGCAGGTTGAGCACCCGGTCACGGAGGCCATCACCGGGCTGGACCTGGTGGAGTGGCAGCTGCGCGTGGCCGCCGGTGAGCCGCTGCCACTGGCGCAAGACAAGCTGCGCTGGCACGGGCATGCGATCGAGGCGCGCATCTGCGCCGAAAACCCCGACAACCAGTTCCTGCCTGCCACTGGTCGGCTGCGCGTCTACCGCAAGCCGCCGTGCAGCGCTTTTACCGTGGCGGATGTGCGCATCGACGATGGGGTCACCGAGGACGATACCATCAGCCCGCACTACGACTCGATGATCGCCAAGCTGATCGTGCGCGGTGAGACGCGCGCGCAGGCGCTGGCGCGGCTGGAGGCGGCGTTGGCGCAGCTGCACATCGTGGGCGTGGCCAACAATGTGGAACTGCTGCGCCGGGTAGTGCGCAGCGCGTCGTTTGCGCATGCGCGGCTGGACACGGCGTTGATCGAGCGTGAGCGCGAAGCGTTGTTCGGACCGCCAGCGCTGCCGTTGCCGATGGCCGCCGCCATCGCGTTGGCGCACACGCTGGCCACCGAAGCCGACGCCGCGCGCGCTGAGGCCGCCGCGGCGGGCCACGACCCTTGGGGTGCGCGCGACGGCTTTGCCAGCCACGGGGAGCGCCACCGGCGCTTCGCTTTCCAATGGGGCGACGACACGGTGTCGGCACACCTGACCTGGCGTCGCGACGGCACCCGTTGGCTGGTGGTGGGGGAAGGAGACGGCGCTGCGGCCGGCGCGCTGGCGTGGCAAGCCGACCCGGGCGGTGGGTGGGCGTTGGGGGTATCGTTCGCCGGACAGCAGGTGCGCACCACCGTCTATCCCGACGGCGAACGCCTGTACCTGTTCACCCCGCTGGGCTCGGCCAGCATCGTCGAGATCGACCTGCTGGCTCATGCGGGCGATGCGGCCACGGAAGGCGGGCGCCTGACCGCGCCGATGCCGGGCAAGGTGGTGGCTCTCCTGGTGCAAGCGGGCGATGCCGTGCGCAAGGGTCAGCCCCTGGCGGTGCTGGAGGCCATGAAAATGGAGCACACCATTGCCGCGCCCGCTGACGGCACCGTGGCCGAGTGGCTGTACGCGCCGGGAGACCAGGTGCCCGAGGGGGCGGAACTGCTGCGGCTGCAGATGCGATGACGGGGCATGGCAATGGTGCAGGCGCGCCGCGCGGCTCAACGGGCAGCCTCGCATCGTCCGCTACCGGACACCTTGCTAGGCTGGCTTGAGGTACGCTTGCGCCGATGATCGTCACCTTCTGCTGTACCGACACCAAGGCCGAGCCGTGGCTGGCTGGGTTGCGCGCCGCATTGCCCGAGGCGACCGTCGACGTCTGGCAGCCGGGGGCGCCACCGGCGGACTACGCCGTGGTGTGGACACCGCCGCAGGCGTTTTTGGATGAGCAGCCGCGCTTGCGTGCGCTGTTCAACATCGGCGCTGGGGTAGATGCGTTGCTGCAGCGACGCATCGCGCCACAGACGCTGATCGTGCGCTTGGACGACGCGGGCATGGCGGTGCAGATGGCCGAATACGTTTGCCACGCCGTCATCCGGCACTTTCGCGAGTTCGACGCCTACGACGCTGCGCAGCGCCAAGGGCAGTGGGCGCTTCGCAAACCGCGCCGGCGCGAGGACTGCGTGGTCGGTATTCTGGGGCTGGGCGTGCTGGGCACGCGGGTGGCGCAGGCGCTGCGTGTGTTCGAGTATCCGGTGCTGGGCTACAGCCGCACACCCAAAACGGTGCCGGGCGTCGAGGTGCTGCACGGCGCAGCGGGGCTGGGCACATTGCTGGCGCGCAGCCAGGTGCTGGTCAACCTGCTGCCGCTGACGCCGCAGACGCGCGGCATTCTCAGCCGCGCCACGCTGTCGCGTCTGCCGCCGGGGGCCTACCTGATCAACGCGGCGCGCGGTGCGCACCTGGTCGAAGATGACCTGCTGGCGCTGCTCGACAGCGGTCACCTCAGTGGTGCCACGCTGGACGTGTTTGCCACCGAACCGCTGCCGCCCGACCACCCCTTTTGGCGCCATCCGCGCATTACGGTCACCCCGCACACGGCGGCCCGCACCCTGCGTGATGAAAGCATTGCCCAAATCGTTGGCAAGATTCGCGCGCTGGAGCGTGGCGAGCCGATCAGCGGGGTGGTCGATCCGGCGCGAGGCTACTGACCGACGCACAGATTGATCATGAAAACGGCCACCTTTCCCCCCCGTGTGCGGCTCATCGATGTGGCACCGCGCGACGGCCTGCAAAACGAGAAGCAGCCGGTGCCCACGGCGGTCAAGATCGAGCTCGTGCACCGCCTGCAGGCGGCGGGACTGCAAGAAATCGAAGTCACCAGCTACGTGTCGCCAAAGTGGGTGCCGCAGATGGCCGACAACCACGCCGTCATGGTCGGTATCACCCGCCAGCCAGGGGTGCGCTACTCGGTGCTGACGCCCAACCTGAAGGGCTTGGAAGCGGCGCTGGCCGACCGGCCCGACGAGATCGTGGTGTTTGGCGCCGCCAGTGAAGCCTTCAGCCAGAAAAATATCAACTGCAGCATCGCCGAGAGCATCGCGCGCTTTGCCCCGGTGGTGGAGGCGGCGCGCCGGGCGGGTATTGCGGTGCGCGGGGCGATGAGCTGCACCGTCGGCTGCCCTTACGAGGGCGAGGTGCCGCCCGAGCGCGTGCGCTGGCTGGCCGGCTTGATGAAAGGCATCGGTGTGCAGCGCGTGGACGTGGCCGACACCATCGGCGTGGGCACGCCGCTGCAGGTGCAGCGGGCCATCGACGCCACGCTGGCGCACTACGACATCGACCACATCAGCGGCCACTTTCACGATACCTACGGCCAAGCGCTGGCCAACACGCTGGCGGCGCTGCAGATGGGGGTGTGGAATTTTCAGTGCTCGGTGGCCGGGCTGGGAGGTTGCCCTTACGCGCCGGGGGCTACCGGCAACGTCGCCACCGAGGACGTGGTGTACCTGCTGCACGGGCTGGGCATCGACACGGGGATCGACCTGCAGGCGCTGGCCGACGTCGGCGCGTGGATCAGCGCGCAATTGGGGCGTCCCACCGCGTCGCGCACGGGGCGCGCGCTGCTGGCCCGCCGTGCGGTCCGCAGCGCGTCTGGCACCGGGGCTCACTGAGATGTGCGGCGCGCAGGTCAAGCCCTTGCCCGAAGGGGTGTGCCGGGTGGCTGCGGTGCTGCAGGCGCTGGGTGCCGAGCACGCGCCGGTGCTGTTGGACGAGGCGGCGCGTACCGCGCAGCAGGCCGCCGATGCGCTGGACGTGGCGTTGGGACAAATCGCCAAGAGCATCGTCTTTCGCCGCCAGCCGGACGATGCGGCGGTGCTGGTCATCACCAGCGGTGACCGCCGGGTGGACGAGGCCAAGGTCGCGCCGCTGGTGTGCGCGCCGGGGCAGTCGCTGGCACGCGCCGATGCGGCGTTCGTCAAGACGGCCACCGGGTTTTCGATCGGGGGTGTGGCCCCGCTGGCGCACACCCGTGCGCCGGTGACGCTCATCGACGCCGAGCTGTGGCGTTTCGATGTGATCTGGGCTGCGGCGGGCCATCCACATGCGGTGTTTCGGCTGACCCCGGCGCAGCTGCGGGCTTGGACGGGCGCACCGGTGGCCGACGTCACCGTGCGCTAGCATCGGGTCATGACCACACCCCCACCGGTTCGCCAGCTCCTCTCGTTGGCCGACGCCCTGCGCCGCAGCCCAACGGGCGCACCGGTGCCGTCGCCCTGCGTTGGCGTGTGCCGCATCGACGCCACCACCGGCTGGTGTGCGGGCTGCTGGCGCACCCTGGACGAGATCGCGGCCTGGGGCAGCAGTGATGCGGCGCAGCGGCTGCGCATCTGGGCTGAGGCTGAGCGACGACAGGCACTGGCGTTTCGCGCCGTTATCCGCGATGATGGATGGCGGACGTCGGCGGCAAAGACGACAGACACCGGTTCTCGCTGTCAGGAAAAGGCCCATTCATCGGATCCGTTGTGAGATGCGGGTCAGCGCATGGCTGGGTGTCGCGCGCGCCACGTCGTCGTCGGAAAGGAGCGATCGGTGAACCAGCCCGTACAAGAGCGCCCCCTGATGCGGGCGGGGCGACCCACTCCCAAGGGACGCACCCCCTCGTCGCAGGCACGCGACACGGTGCAGCGGCTGTGCGGGGACCTGCCCGCCCAGCGCGACCTGCTGATCGAACACCTGCACCGGCTGCAGGATGCGTTGGGGGGCGTGACGCGCGACGTGCTGGCCGCGCTCGCCGAGCGCCTGCGACTGAGCCAGGCCGAGGTGTATGAGGTTGCCACCTTCTACCAGCATTTCCGCGTGCTGGACGAGGGTGGGGTGGCCCCCCGCGTGACCGTTCGGATCTGCACCAGCACGCCGTGCGCGATGGCGGGTGCCAGGGATTTGCTCGCCCGTGTGCGGGCCGCCGTTGGCGACGACGCCACGGTGGCGGTGGAGGCGGCACCCTGCCTCGGGCAGTGTCACCGTGCGCCTGCGGCCTGGGTAGGGCAGCGGCAGGTGGCGCCGGCCGAAGCCTCGGCGCTGGTGGCGCTGGCCGCCCAGGGCGACACCTCACCTCGTCCGCTGCCAGCCAGTGGTGCCCCGGCACAACCACACGACTACGCACAGTTCGAGCGCCTGCTGCGCGGCGAGCTGCGACCGATCGACGTGCTGCGCGAGCTCGAAGCCAGCGGCCTGCGCGGTCTGGGCGGAGCGGGGTTCCCCGCTTGGCGCAAATGGGCCACGGTGGCCGGACAGCCCGCGCCACGCTACGGCGTGGTCAACGTGGACGAAGGCGAGGTGGGGACCTTCAAGGACTGGCATACGCTGGCGTACGAGCCGCGTGCCGCCCTGGAGGGCATGCTGATCGCCGCCGCGGTGGTGGGGTTGGAGCGGGTATGGATCTATGTGCGCGACGAGTACCCGGACGTGCGCGCGCTGCTGCAGCAGGAGCTGCAGGCGCTGCAGGCGCGGCTGCTGACATGGCGGCAGCGCTACCCGGCTGCCTTTGGCGCGCCGCATCCCCACACGCCCGGGCAGCGCCCGCTGCTGCCGGCGGCGGGGCCGGTAATCGAGCTGCGGCGTGGTGCCGGTGCCTACGTGTGCGGTGAGGAGTCGGCGCTGATCGAGTCCCTTCAGGGCCGGCGGGGCTGGCCGCGGCTGCGCCCCCCCATCACGGCGGTGTGCGGTGTTTTTGGGCGGCCAACGCTGGCCCACAACGTCGAGACCCTGTGGTGGCTGCCCACGGTGCTGCGCGACGGTGGGGCCGCGTGGGCGGCCGCAGGTGTGCGCGGCCGCAGTGGCTGGCGGCACTACAGCGTCAGTGGACGGGTGCGCCAGCCGGGCTGCTACCGGCTGCCCGCCGGCAGCACCGCGCGAGAGCTCATCGAGGCCGCTGGTGGTATGGCCGAGGGGCACCGGCTGTACGCCTTCCTGCCCGGCGGAGCGTCGGGCGGCATTTTGCCGGCGGCGCTGGCCGACGTGCTGCTGGACTTCGACACGCTGGCCGAGTACGGGGCCTTCGTCGGCTCGATGGCGCTGATCGTGCTGTCGGAGGCCGACCGCGCGCGCGACGTGGCCGTGGACATGATGCGCTTTTTCGCGCATGAGTCGTGCGGGCAATGCACCCCGTGCCGTGCCGGCACCACCCAAGCGCTGGCGCTGATGCAGGCGCCGGCGTGGGACCAGGGGCGACTGGCCGATTTGTCGCAGGTGATGCGCGACGCCTCCATCTGCGGCTTGGGGCAGGCCGCGCCCAACCCCATCGACAGCGTGCTGCGCTACTTTGCCCACGAGGTGACGCCATGAGGGAAGGCACTGCACCGGAGGTCCCGCCGCGCGCAACGGCAGACGGGGTACTCTCGTTCACGCTGGATGGTCGGTCCGTACAGGCGCGTCCCGGCGAGACAATCTGGGACGTGGCGCACCGCGTCGGCACCGAACTGCCCCACCTGTGCCACCGGCCGGGCCTGCCCCCAGCCGGCAACTGCCGTGCCTGCGTGGTGGAGGTGGTGGGGGAGCGCACCCTGGCGGCCTCTTGCTGCCGGCTACCGGAGCCCGGCATGAAGGTGCGCACCGACAGCGCGCGGGCGCAGCGGGCGCGCCGGACGGTGCTGGAACTGCTGGCCGCTGACGCCCCCGACAGTGCGGCGCTGCACGCTGACAGCGAGCTGGCGCGCTGGCAGCAGGCCACCGGCGCGCAGCCCGCGCGCTGGCCGGCCCGCGGTGCGGTGCAGGCCACGGCGGTGCCGGACACCAGTCATCCGGCGTTCACGGTGCGGCTGGACGCCTGCATCCAGTGCACCCGCTGCGTGCGCGCCTGCCGCGACGTGCAGGGCAACGACGTGTTGGGCATGGCCGGCCGGGGCGCGCTGGCGCGCATCGTGTTCGACCAGGGCGACGCGGTGGCCGACAGCACCTGCGTGGCCTGCGGCGAATGCGTGCAGGCGTGCCCCACCGGGGCGCTGGCCCCGGCCAATGGCGCGTTGGCCCGACGGGCCGAGCAGCAGGTCGACACCGTGTGTCCCTACTGTGGCGTGGGCTGTGCGGTCACGGTGCACGTGACGCAGGGCCGGGTGGTGCGCGTGGAGGGGGCCAATGGCCCGGCCAACGCCGGTCGGCTGTGTGTCAAGGGCCGCTTTGGCCTCGACTACGTCCACCACCCCGGGCGCCTGACGACGCCACTGGTGCGCCGGCCTGGTGTGCCCAAAGACCCGGGGCTGCTGCTGCCGGGGCCCGAGGGTCGCCCTGACGAGGCGGCGTGGCTGGCGCAGTTCCGTCCCGCCACGTGGGACGAGGCGCTGGATATCGCCGCCGCGGGCCTGGCGCGCGTGCGCGACGCCGCCTGGGCCGCGGGCCTGCAGGGCCGCGCGATGCCGGTGGCGGGCTTTGGCTCAGCCAAGGGTAGCAACGAAGAAGCCTACCTGTTCCAAAAGCTCATCCGCAGCGCGTTCCGCACCCACAACGTCGATCACTGCACCCGGCTGTGCCACGCCTCCAGCGTGGCGGCGCTGATGGAGGCGGTTGGCTCGGGCGCCGTCAGCAACCCGGTGCGCGACTGCGCGCTGGCGGACGTGATCGTCGTCATCGGCGCCAACCCGGTGCAAAACCACCCGGTGGCGGCTACCTGGATCAAGAACGCGGTGCGCCGCGGCGCACGCCTCATCCTCATCGACCCGCGCCGCACCGAGCTGGCGCGTCATGCCTGGCGCACGCTCACCTTTACCCCCGGCACCGACGTGGCGCTGCTCAACGCGCTGCTGCACGTCATCGTCAGCGACGGACTGGTCAACGAGGCCTTCGTGGCCGAACGGGTGCGCTGCGGTGATCTGGAGGCGCTGCGCGCACATCTGCAGCCGTTTACGCCCGAGGCGATGGCGCCGGTGTGCGGCATCGACGCGGCGACCCTGCGCGAGGTGGCGCATGCCTACGCCACATCCCCCGCCAGCATGATTTTCTGGGGCATGGGCGTGGCCCAGCACAGCCATGGCACCGACAACGCGCGCGCCCTCATCGCCTTGGCGTTGCTGACCGGCCACATCGGCCGACCGGGTACCGGCCTGCATCCGCTGCGGGGCCAGAACAACGTGCAGGGCGCCAGCGATGCCGGGCTGATCCCGATGGTGTTGCCGGACTACCACCGCGTCACCGAACCGCAGCACCGCGCCGCGGCCGAGTCTGCCTGGGGGTTGCCGGCGGGCTTCCTGCCCGATGAGCCTGGACTGACGGTGGTGGAGATCATCGACGCGGCCGCCGCGGGGCGCATCCGCGCCATGCTGATCCAGGGCGAGAACCCGGCCATGAGCGATCCCGATGCGGGCCATGCCCGCGCCGGCCTGGCGCGGCTGCAGCATCTGGTGGTGTCGGACATTTTCCTGACCGAGACCGGCGCGCTGGCCGACGTGGTGCTGCCCGCCGCCGCGTGGCTGGAGAAGACCGGCAGCGTCACCAACACCGACCGTACGGTCCAGCTCGGCCGTGCGGCGCTGACGCCCCCGGGTCAGGCGCGGGCCGATGCCTGGATCCTGGAGCAGCTGGCGCGCCGCCTGGGGTTGGCGTGGCGCTATGACATCGACCCGCTGGGCGGCGCGCCCGAGCCGGACAGCGGCATTGGCCGTGTGTTCGACGAAATGGCTGGACTGATGCCGGCGCTGGCCGGCCTGCGCTGGGAGCGGCTGCTGCAGGTGCAGGCCATCACGCATCCGGTGCCCACGGCCGACGATCCCGGGCACCCGGTGGTATTTACCGAGCACTTTGCCACCGCCGACGGGCGTGCCCATCTGGTGCCGGCGCGTCTGGGTGCGCCGGCCGAGCCACCCGATGCCCGTTATCCTTACATCCTCATCACCGGGCGGCAGCTCGAGCACTGGCACACCGGCGCCATGACCCGGCGCAGCGCCGTGCTCGACGCGATCGAGCCGATGCCCCACGTGAGTCTGCATCCGCAGACCCTGCGCGCGCTGGGCGTGCGCGCGGGCGACGAGGTGCGGCTGCGCAGTCGTCGCGGCGAGGTGACGGTGGCGGTGCGGGTCGATGAAGCGATACCGGAGGGGGTGGCGTTCCTGCCGTTTGCTTACGCTGAGGCGGCCGCCAACCTGCTCACCATCGCAGCCCTCGACCCGGTGGCCAAGATCGCCGAAGTCAAGTACTGCGCAGTGGCCATCGAGCCCGTGGCGGCTACGGCGGCGCTGGTGTCCGCGTGAGGTCCTGCCCCACGCCCCGGGTGTGGTCGGCGGGTGCGCGGGCGATTTGACGCAGCGCAAGTCGGCGCGGCAGCGGCGATCCGCCACCGCTTGTCAGCGCCGCGCCAGCCGCTAAGATGCCGGCAGGTTTGGCCGGCGGCCGTATCCACCCCCGTGGCAGCCGCGTGCCGGGCCGCTCCCCTCGAGGAAGGAGAACCGCATCATGTTCAAGAAAATCCTGGTTCCCGTCGATGGTTCGGCGCTGTCGCATGCCGCCGGCGAATTGGCTGCGGATCTGGCGCGCCAGCACGGCGCGCAGATCGTGGGTGTCTATGTCATCGACCCTTTTCCGTATATCGGCATCGGCGAGGCCTCGGCAGTTGGGCTGCAGGCGTACCTGGCCGAAGCCAAGGCCGCGGCCGACCAGGCGCTCAGCGATCTGAGGGCGGTGTGCGAGGCGCGCGGCGTACCGTTCGTCGGTGACACCATCGAACGCAACGTCACCTACGAAGGTATCCTGGAGACGGCACAGGCCGAAGGCTGTGACCTGATCGTCATGGGTTCGCACGGCCGCAAGGGCGTGCAGGCGTTGATTCTGGGCAGCGTGGCCCAGAAGGTGCTGACGCACGCCAAGGTGCCGGTGCTGGTCGTCAAGCCACGCGACTGAACGCTGCGGCGTCAACTATCCCGGCGTGGGCGGGCCACACCGCGCCGGGTGCGGGCAGCAGTGGCGCAGGGCGGCGCACTGCAGGGATATGGGGGCGACCCTAGAATCATTGGCTCCGTCTCGTTCGCAGTCTCCTGCCGCTCATGACCGCCCGCCTGCCCGCCCCCGCTTCCGACGCCGACGACGGCTTGCCGCTGCAGGGCGTGATCCGCATCCGCGGTGCCCGTCAGCATAACCTCAAGGGGTTGGATGTCGATGTGCGCATCGGGCAATGGACGGTGGTCACCGGCCCCAGCGGCTCGGGCAAGTCCAGCTTGGTGTTCGACACCCTCTTTGCGGAAGGGCAGCGCCGCTACGTCGAGACATTTTCAGCCTACGCGCGGCAGTTTCTCGACCGCATGGACAAACCGGCGGTGGACGCCATCGATGGCGTGCCGCCAGCCATTGCCATCGACCAGACCAACCCGGTGCGCAATTCGCGCTCCACGGTTGGGACGATGACCGAACTCAACGACTATTTCAAGCTGCTGTTTGCGCGCGCCGCGCGCCTGTTCGACCGCGACACGGCGCTGCCGGTGCGCCACGACACGGTCGAAACCATCGTGACCGACTTGCAGGAACGCGCCCGAGCGGCGGGTGATCCGCGCTTGGTGGTGACCTTTGCGGCCACACTGCCTGCTGACGTTGGCGAGGCCGAGGTGCAGCAGTGGCTGGCCGCCAGCGGCTACCCGCGCGTGCAGGCCGAGCGCGTCGAGGGCGGCCAGCGCGTGCTGGACGTGGTGGCCGACCGCTTTCGGCTCGGCAGCGCCGAGCCGGCCCGGGTGGCCGAAGCGGTAGAGGCCGCGCTCAAGCGCGGCGGCGGGCGCCTGACCGTTTATGCATTGACCGACGGCACGCCGCCGCAGCGCTGGCGCTACTCGACCGGCTTGCACTGTCCGGACAGCGATATCCGCTACAGCGAGCCGCGCCCGGCGCTGTTTTCGTTCAACTCGCCGGCGGGGGCCTGCGACACCTGCCGCGGCTTCGGGCGCGTCATCGGGGTGGACTGGAACCTCGTCATTCCGAACGACAAACTGACGCTGCGCGCCGGGGCCATCAAGCCGCTTCAGACCCCGGCCTTTCGCGAGTGCCAGGACGACCTGCTGCGGCACGCCGAGGTGGCGGGCATACCACGCGACACGCCCTGGTATCAGCTGACTCCCGAGCAGCAGCGCTGGGTGCTGGAGGGCTCGCCGCACTGGAGCGGCGACTGGCAGCGCCAGTGGTATGGCATTCGCCGCTTTTTCGAGTACTTGGAGAGCAAAGCGTACAAGATGCACATCCGGGTGCTGCTGTCCAAGTACCGCAGCTACACCGAGTGCCCAGCGTGCGGCGGTGCGCGCCTGAAGACCGAGGCCCTGCTGTGGCGGCTGGGCGAACGTGAAGACGCCGACGCCGTGCTGCCGCCGGCGCAGCGCTTTCGCCCGCGCGGCGTGGCTTGGAGCCAGGAACAACTGCAGGCGCTGCCCGGGCTGTGTCTGCATGACCTGATGCGCCTGCCGATCGAGCGGCTGCGCGTATTCATCGAGCGGCTGCGCGCGCGGCTGGATGCGCTGCCGGCGGGCGAGCGGCAGGCGCAAGGGTTGCTGTACCAAGAAATCGCCACCCGGCTGCGCTATCTGTGCGACGTGGGGCTGGGCTACCTGACGTTGGATCGGCAAAGCCGCACGCTCTCCGGCGGCGAGGTGCAGCGCATCAACCTGACCACGGCGCTGGGCACCTCGCTGGTCAACACCCTGTTCGTGCTGGATGAGCCCTCCATCGGCCTGCACCCGCGCGACATGGCGCGCATCAACCAGGCGATGGCGCGGCTGCGCGACGCCGGCAACACCCTGGTGGTGGTGGAACACGACCCGGCGGTGATGCTGGCCGCCGACCGCATCCTGGACATGGGGCCGGGGCCGGGGGAGCGCGGTGGGCACATTGTGTTCGACGGCACGCCCGAGCAGCTGCGCCATGCCGACACGCTCACCGGCCAGTACCTGTCCGGGCGGCGCCAGATCGGCTTTGGCGTCAAGCGCGCCGTCACCGATGCCACGCCGCGCCTGATTCTGGAGGGCGCGCGCCAGCACAACCTGCGCGGCATCGACGTCGCGTTTCCGCTGCAGCGCTTGGTCGTCGTCACCGGTGTCAGCGGCTCGGGCAAATCTACGCTGGTGCAGGATATTCTGGCACCGGCGCTGCTGCGCCATTTCGGCCAGCCCGCCGAGGCCCCCGGTGCGCACGAGCGGCTGCTCGGTGCCGATCACCTGGACGGTGTGGTGTTCGTGGACCAGTCGCCCATCGGCAAGACGGCGCGCTCCAACCCGGTGAGCGTGGTGGGTGCCTGGGACCCGATCCGGGCGCTGTTTGCCGACACCCCGCTGGCGCGCGAGCGCGGCTACACCGCGGCCAAATTTAGTTTCAACAGCGGCGACGGGCGTTGTCCCACCTGTGGCGGCTCGGGTTTCGAGCACGTCGAGATGCAGTTTCTCTCCGACGTGTACCTGCGCTGTCCGGACTGCCATGGCCGCCGCTACCGGCCCGAAGTGCTGGAGGTGCGGCTGGAGCGCGCCGGACGTTGGCTGAACGTGGCCGACGTGCTGGAGCTGACGGTGGCCGAGGCGGTGCAGTGCTTTGGCGCCGACCGCGACGTGGCGCGCGCGCTGCAGCCCTTGCTGGATGTGGGGCTGGAGTACTTGCGGCTGGGGCAGCCGGTGCCGACGCTGTCCGGCGGCGAGGCGCAGCGCCTGAAACTGGCCGCCCACCTGGCCGAGGCAGCGGCGCAGGCCGAGCGCAGCCGACGCCCGGCGCGCGCGGCGGCAGCAACCCCGTGGCCGGCGGTGCCGCGTGCGCGTGGCACCCTGTTTCTGTTCGACGAGCCCACCACCGGGCTGCACTTCGACGACATCGCCAAGCTGATGCGGGCGCTGCGCAAGCTGCTGGAGGCCGGGCATTCGCTGATCGTCATCGAGCACAACCTGGACGTCATCCGCGCCGCCGACTGGGTCATTGATCTGGGGCCGGAAGGCGGCGACGGTGGTGGTACGCTGGTGTTCGCTGGCCCGCCCGAGGAGCTGCGCCAGCACCCCAGCAGCCACACCGCCGCAGCGCTGCGCGACTACGCAGAGGCGCTGCGCCCGGCGGCGGCGCTGCGCGAGCCGGCCCCTTCATGGCGAGTGGCGCGGCCCGACGTGCCGCAGGCCATCCGCATCGTGCACGCGCGCGAACACAACCTGCGCAACCTCTCGGTCGACATCCCGCACGGGCGCTTCACCGTCATCACCGGCGTCAGCGGCTCGGGCAAATCGACGCTGGCGTTCGACATCCTGTTCAACGAGGGGCAGCGGCGCTATTTGGAAAGCCTCAACGCCTACGCGCGCAGCATCGTGCAGCCGGCCGGGCGGCCCGAAGTCGATGCCGTCTGGGGCATTCCGCCCACCGTGGCCATCGAGCAGCGCCTGTCGCGCGGGGGCCTGAAGTCCACCGTCGGCACCGTCACCGAAATCTGGCATTACCTGCGGCTGCTGTTCGTCAAGCTGGGCGTGCAGCACTGCGTGCACGATGGCGCTGCGGTGCAGCCGCAGACCCCCGAGCGCATCGTGGCGCAGCTGATGCAACGCCACCGCGGCCGTGTGGTCGAGCTGTTGGCGCCGCTGGTGGTGGCGCGCAAGGGGGTCTACACCGAATGGGCCGAGTGGGCCGCGCAGCGTGGCTATGCTTATTTGCGCGTGGACGGTGCACTCGTGCCCACGCACGACTTTCCCCGCCTGGACCGCTTTCGTGAGCACACCATCGAGCTGCCGCTGGCGCGATTGGCCGTGACCCCCGATGGCGAGGACGCGCTGCGCGCGGCGGTGACGCTGGCGCTTCAGCATGGGCGCGGGGTGCTGCACGTGCTGATGGAAGGTGAGGACACACCCACCGTCTATTCGGTGCGGCGCGCCTGTCCGGTGTGTGGCACCAGCTACGCCGAGCTCGATCCGCGCCTGTTCTCCTACAACAGCGCGCACGGCTGGTGCCCGGACTGTCTGGGCACCGGGGTGCAGCTGACGCGCGAGCAGCGCCGTGCCCTCGACGACAGCCGGCCAAGCGATGACGAGCGTGGGCGCGAGCAGAGCTTTGCTGAGCCCGAGCTCGAGGGCTTGAGCCAGCAGCCCTGTGCGAGCTGTGGCGGCACGCGCCTCAATGCCACGGCGCGCGCGGTGCGTTTTCGCGGTCAGGCCATCACCGACATTGCGCGTCTGAGCGTGGGCGAGGTGCAGGCGTGGGTGGCGGCGCTGCGCGTCCCCGGTGCCCTGAGTGCGCGCGAAGCGGACATTGCGCGCGACCTGCTGGCCGAAATCGACAGCCGCCTGCGCTTTCTGCAGCGGGTGGGGCTGGGTTATCTGACGCTGGACCGCGGCGCGCCGACCCTCTCGGGTGGCGAGGCGCAGCGCATCCGGCTGGCGGCGCAGCTGGGCTCCAACCTGCAGGGGGTGTGCTATGTGCTGGATGAGCCCACCATCGGTCTGCATCCGCGCGACAACCGCATCCTGCTGGATGCGCTGCAGATGCTGCAGCGGCACGGCAACACGCTGGTCGTGGTCGAGCACGATGAGGACACCATCCGCCGCGCCGACCACTTGATCGACATCGGCCCCGGCGCGGGTCGGCTGGGCGGCCAGGTGGTGGCGCAGGGGACGCTAGACGACGTGATGGCCGCTGCCGACTCGGTGACCGGGCGCTATCTGCGCGACGCCATGCGCCATCCGCTGCAGCCGCGCCGCCCCGTGGCTGCGCCCGTGGCGGCGCCGTCCGCCGGGGTCGCCTCAGGCGGGCGGCGCCGGCGCAAGACGGTTGCCGCAACCCCCGGCGATGACCCGGTGGGTGATCCCGCCGCGCCCATCCCCGCGACGTGGCTGACCGTGCACGAAGCCCATTTACACAACCTGCAGGGCGTCACGGTGGCGCTGCCGCTGCAGCGGCTGGTGGCCGTCACCGGCGTCAGCGGTTCGGGCAAATCCACCCTGGTGCGTGACGTGCTGCTGGCCAATGTGGCGGCGGCGCTGCAGATGCGTGCCTCCCGGGCCGGTCGCGACGCCTGGGCCGCCGGCCGCCGCCCCGCGTGGCATGGCTGCAGCGGGGTGCAGGGGGTGGAGGCGCTGCAGCGCGTGTTGGAGGTGGACCAGACCCCGATCGGCAAGACCCCGCGCTCGTGTCCGGCCACCTACGTCGGCTTCTGGGATGCCATCCGGAGGCTCTATGCCGAAACGCTGGAGGCCCGGGCGCGCGGCTACGGGCCAGGACGCTTTTCGTTCAACACCGGCGACGGCCGCTGCCCCGTGTGCGAAGGGCAGGGGCTGCGCACCATCGGGATGAGCTTTCTGCCCGATGTCAAGGTGCCGTGTGAGGCCTGCGGCGGCGCGCGCTTTAACCCCGAGACGCTGACCGTTACCTGGCGCGGCCGCTCCATTGGCGACGTGCTGGCGATGTCGGTGGACGAGGCGGTGGACTTTTTCGCCTCGATACCGTCGATTGCCCATCCACTGCAGTTGCTGCGCGACGTCGGGCTGGGCTATCTGACGCTGGGGCAACCCAGTCCGACATTGTCCGGGGGCGAGGCGCAGCGTATCAAGCTGGTGACCGAGCTCACCAAGGTGCGTGACGATGTGGGGCGCCGCGGACACAAGGCGCCGCACACGCTGTACGTGCTGGACGAGCCCACCGTTGGGTTGCACATGGCCGACGTCGATCGGCTCATCCGTGTGCTGCACCGCTTGGTCGATGCCGGGCACAGTGTGGTCGTCATCGAGCACGACCTGGACCTGATCGCCGAGGCCGACTGGGTGCTCGATCTGGGTCCCGAGGGCGGCGCTGGTGGCGGTCGGCTGGTGGGAGCTGGCACACCAGAAGACCTGGTGCGGCTGGGCACGCACACCGGGCAGGCGCTGGCGCCGGTGCTGGCGCGCGGTACCGCGGCGGACGCGCCGCCGGTGGCCTGAGGGCGCCGCAGTCCAGCGTCATGCAGCCGCTGCGCCGCACTCTCTGGATCGAGCCCGAGGCGCCGCCCAAGCCGGCGTGGGGTGCCCTCTGCAACGGCTGCGGCGTGTGCTGCCTGCTCGAGCCCTGCCCGCTGGGGGTGCTGCTGACCCGGCGCCGGCGCGGGGCGTGCGTGGCGCTGCGCTGGGTGGCGGCCGAGCGGCGCTACCGCTGCGGGGCGCTGGCCGCCCCGGGCGAGGTGTTGCACTGGGGCGACGGGCCGCTGGGGCGGTGGCTGACGGCGCGGGTGCGCCCGTGGCTGGCGCGCTGGATCGCCACCGGTTCGGGTTGCGACTGCGACTGGGACGTCGGCTGACGGGTCCGCTATCCCGCACCCGCAGCAGCGCGGCGCCTGCCCGTGCGCGCTGTTTGACCTGCCGCAACCCGGGGTGCCACAAACCGTATCAGCATGTGACTGTGCACATGTGCGCATGGTTGAAAGGTTGACATGGATATTGCCGCGTGGATCGAACGCTGGGGCGAACCCGC
>NZ_DAISZC010000025.1:7065-26336 GCF_036824975.1 Tepidimonas sp. | reverse complement strand
GCGCGCCACCAGCGTGTTGTTGCAGACGCGGAACTCGACCCCGCGGTTGGCCAGGTCCGCCACCGCGCCCGCAAAGGGTTGCTCCATCTGGTTGGTTGCGCCCTCGAGCAGGAAATCGATCCCGAGGCCATGCGTGACGACCACGATCTTGGCGGTCGGGTCGGCCGCCAGGTGATTGCGGATGTTCTGTATCGCCCGCGACGCCTGCGGGATGCCTTCACTCAAGTGGTAGACGACCTTGATCGGCTCGGCCGCGTGCGCGGCGCCCACCAGCACCAGCGCCGCCATCCAACCCAACCACCAACGACGCACAACGCTCATCATCTCGAGTCTCCTTTCTGCACCAACGGGTAACCGTGATTGTGGGCCAGATACCCCCCACCGGCATTTCCCCTGCGCGCAATGGGGTCATGGCGTGGACACACCGGGGGGCAGTCCCAGCGGATCATCCGGCCCAGCCGCGACGCCACCGCGCACCGCGGCACCCGCAGCGCCCGGCACCGCCTTAGTCTTCGTCCCGGCACCCCCCGCTGCGCTGCGCCCGCTGCGGGCGCGCGGATGGGCCGCCTCGTAAATCCGCGCCAGATGCTGAAAATCCAGGCGCGTGTAGATCTGGGTGGTGCGGATGTCGGCGTGACCCAGCAGCTCCTGCACGGCGCGCAGATCGCCGCTGGACTGCAACACATGACTGGCAAAGCTGTGCCGCAGCATGTGGGGGTGCACGCGCTGCGGCAGGCCAGCCGCCTGCGCCCAGGCCGCCAACTGACGCCGCGCCACTGGTGGCGTCAGGCGCGCCCCGCGCACGCCGACGAACAGCGCCCGCTCCTGAGCATCGGTGACCAACACCGGCCGCAGCGCCCGCCAGCGCTGCAGCGCCGCCAGGGCCGGTGCGCCCACCGGCACGGTGCGCCAGCGCCCCCCTTTGCCCAGCACGTGCGCCTCGCCAGCGGCCACATCCACCCAACCGCGCCCTGGGTCGCCCGGCTGCACGTCCAGTCCAAGCAGTTCGCCCAGCCGCAGGCCGCTGCCGTACAGCAACTCGGCCATGGCCTGATCGCGCGCTTGCAGCGCCTGCGCGAGGGCGTCGTCTGCCGCCTCTGCGGACAATGGCGGCGAGGACGTCACCAGCTGTAGGGCCTGTTCCACCGACAGCGCCTTGGGCAGCGGTCGGGTGGCTTTCGGGGGGCGCACCCCCAGCAGTGGATGGGTGGCGATGCGCCCCTGCCGTCCCAGCCAGGTGTAAAACCCGCGCCAGCACGACAGCACCAGCGCCAGCCCGCGCGGCTGGCGTCCGGCCGCATGCAGCTGCGCCACCCAGCGCCGCACCAGCGCGGGCGAGACCGCCTGCAGCGCCACCCCGGCCGTGTGGGCTCGCAGCCGCAGTTCCTCCAGATGCCGGGCGTAGAGGGCCAGCGTGCGCGGCGCCAGGCGCTTTTCGACCCACACATGGGTCAGATAGGCCTCGATCAGCGCCGCGTCGGCGTCCACCCTGGCACCCCACTCAGGCCTGCGCGCCTGGCGCAGGCGCCAGCAGCCGCGACAGCGCCGCGCCGACCTGCTCGCCGATGCGGCGCAGAAAATCGGTGCCCGCCTGAGCCTGGAAGCGCCGCGCATCGGGCGAGGCCAGCACCAGCAGACCAAATGCGGCATTATCATCCGGGCGCCGCACCGGCAGCAGCGCCAGCGACGCCACCGACGCGGGGTCCTCCAACCACTGCACTGCCTCCACCCCCGGATTGCCGCCGCAGTACGGCTCCTGCAGCGACGCGGCAAAGGTGCGCACATCATCGCTGACCCCTTGGGCCCAAGGCGCGTCCTGCCAGTGCGGCGCTAGTCCCCACAGCCGCAGCGCCAGCTGCGGCACATCGAACGTCTCGCGCAGCCCCTGTAGCACGGCCGCTGGCAGCTCGGCTGGCGCCTGCACCGCCAGCAGCCGACACGTCCAGCGCTGCAACCGGTCCAGCAGGCCCATGTTGTCCTGGCCATTGCGGATCAGCTCGGCCGCTCGCAGCTCCAGCTGCCGCAGGCGCTCGCGCAGGATTTCCACCTGCCGCTCCAGCAGCGACACCGCGCGGCCAGCATGCGGGCTGGTCAGCTGCACCGAGGCCAGCAACTCCGCATGGCGCTCGAAAAAATCAGGTGTGTTCAGCAGAAACTGCGCAATGTCGTCTTCGGTGATCGGCTGCAGCGCAGCCGCTGGCGTCGGTGCCATGGGGTTCGATCCTCCTCACACAGGGCGCCCAGGATGGGGCCGTGGCGCGCATTGTCGCGCACGGTGCGTCGCGGCAGCCCGGCTCACGCCAGCGGCGGCACCTCGACCTCGCCGGTGAACACCGGCTGCGCCGGCCCGGTCATGCGCACCGCAGCCGTCAGCCCTTCCCCGTGCGCCCACTCGATGGTGAGCACGCCGCCGGGAAGGGTCACATCCACCCGCTCGTCGAACCAGCCCAGGCGGATACCCGCCACCACCGCCGCACACGCTCCAGTGCCGCAGGCCAGCGTCTCGCCGGTGCCGCGCTCGTGCACACGCAGCCGCGCCTGCTGGCGCGACAGCACCTGTAAGAAGCCCACGTTGGCGCGACGCGGAAAGCGCGCGTGATGCTCCAGGCGCGGCCCCCAGGTCGCCACCGGAGCACGCTCGACGTCGTCGACCCGCAGCACGGCATGGGGATTGCCCATCGACAGCACCGCCACGCGCACCAGCGGCGCCGCAGCGGCGCGTCCGCCGTCGCCGGATGGGACCTCCTCCAGCGGCAGGCACCAGCGCCACCAGTCGCCCTCGGGCTCGCGCGCCAGCCCCTCGGCCACGAACGGCACGCGCGCCGGCTCAAACACCGGCGCGCCCATGTCCACCGTCACCCGGCCGTCGTCCTGCAGTGCCAGCGTCAGCATGCCGGCGCGGGTGTGCACCCGCACGCAGCACTTGTCGGTCAGGCCGGCGTCGTGCACATAGCGCACAAAGCAGCGCGCGCCGTTGCCGCAGTTCTCGACCTCGCCGCCGTCGGCGTTGTGGATCACGTACTCGAAGTCCACCGACGGGTCGGGCGGCGGGCGCACCGACAGGATCTGATCAGCCCCCACCCCGAAGTGCCGGTCGGCCAGCCAGCGGTACTGGGCCGCGGTCAGGCCCAGCGGGCCACGCGTCTCATCGAGCACGATGAAATCGTTGCCCGCCCCCTGCATCTTGGTGAAACGCAAGCGCATCAGCTGGCCTGCTCCGAGACGAAGATCTCGACGCGGCGGTTACGTGCCCGGCCTTCGGCGGTGTCGTTGCTGGCGATGGGCTCGCGCGACCCGCGCCCGTCGATGGCGATGCGGCCGATGGCCACGCCGCGCACCACCAGGTAGTCGCGCACCGCCGCGGCACGGTTGATCGACAGCGGGTTGTTGATGGCGTCGCTGCCGGTGCTGTCGGTGTGACCGATGATGGTCACGCGCGCGGCCGGATTGCGCTTGAGCCCGTCGGCAAAGGCATCGAGTACGCTGCGGAAGTTGGGCTTGATGTCGGCGCGCCCCACGTCGAACGAGATGTCACTGGGGATTTCCAGCTTGAGCCGGTTGTCGGCCGTCTGCGTCACCTGTACGCCGGTGCCCGCGGTGGCCGCCTCCATCTCGCGCTTTTGCTGCTCCATGCGCGTGGACCAGACGTAGCCGCCCAGCGCGCCGGCCCCCGCACCGATGGCGGCCCCCCGCACCGCCCCGCGGCTGCCGTCGGTGACGGCACCCAGCACGGCACCGGCCGCCGCACCGATCGCGGCACCGCGGGCGGTAGCGCTTTTCTGCTCCTCAGTCATGTTGGCGCAACCGGCCAGCGCCACGGCCACAGCCAGCGCCAGCGGCCCGCCGCGGCGCACCTGCGAACGAAGGGATCGGATCATCATAGGGTTCTCTCCCGCATCGACGCCTGCACCGCAGGCGGAAACAGCCGCTACGATTGTGCCTCAGCCCCTGCCGTTTGGCGAGGCCCTTGCTCCCTGTGGTCGTCGCTGATTAAGCGGGTTACGCACCTACCCATGATCCGCCCCTCTCTGCGCCTGCATCCCGCCAGTGAACCGGCGGCCCCGCGGCCCGCGGCCACCGTGCTGCTGGTGCGCGACGGCGCACACGGCCTGCAGGTGCTGATGACGCGTCGCTCGGCCCAGGCGCGCTTTGCCCCCGGCGCGTATGTCTTCCCGGGCGGTGTCATCGAACCTCCAGATTGGGACGCGGTGGCCGCCGGTGCCGTTCCCACATCAGCCGACACCGGCAACGCCGCCGCGGCCCGTCTGGCCGCGCTGCGCGAGACGTTCGAGGAAGTGGGCGTGCTGCTGGCGCGCGACGCCAGCGGCCGCTGGGCCGACGACGCGCAGCTAGCGCGACTACAGCGCCACGCACCGCTGCTGTCCCAATGTTCGGCGCTGGGGCTGCGGCCGGCACTGGACGAACTGCACTGGCTGGCGCGCTGGATCACCGACCGTGACTTGCCGCGCCGCTTCGACGTCGCCTTTTTCGTCGCGCCAATGCCCCCGCACCAGACCCCGCGCAGCGACGACCGCGAACAGTTCGAGCTGGTGTGGGCAAACCCGCCCGACGCCCTGCAGCGCCACGCACGCGGCGAGCTGCCCATGGTATTTCCGACCGTGCGCACGCTGCAGCGCCTGAGCGCCTACCGCAGTGCCGACGCGCTGCTGGCGGCCTGCCGGGGCCAGCCCGGGCCGCAGTGGACCAGCTGCCCGCGCGCCGGCTGGCTGGGAGGTCAGGAGACACGGCTGATGGAACACGAACCGGCGTTTGGCGAGCTGGCGCTGACCTGTCCCGAGGGCCAACTGGCGCACGCACTCGACTGGCGCAGCGACACCCCGGTAGCGCTGGCGCGGCACCTGCAGCGGCTGACCGCCCCTAACGCGGGCGTCATGACCGGCCCCGGCACCAACAGCTACCTGCTCGGCGAGCCCGACACCGGCTACCTGGTCATCGACCCCGGCCCAGACGACGCGCAGCACGTCCAGCGCCTGCTCGATGCCTGCGGCGGCGACATCCGCGCCATCATCTGCACCCACTCGCACCCCGACCATGCGCCGGCCGCGTGGCCGCTGCAGCGCCTGTGCGCCGCGCGCGGCCACACCCCGCCGGTGCTGGGCCTGCCCAGTGCGCCCACCGCCCGGCCGGACAGCCGCTTCGCGCCCGACCGCGCGCTCGCCGACGGAGAAACGTTGGTGCTGTACGGGCCTGATGGCACGCCGCGCCACACGCTGCGCGCGCTGCACACCCCCGGCCACACCGCTAACCACCTGTGTCTTCTGCTGCAGGAAGATGGCCTGCTGTTTACCGGCGACCATATCCTCAACGGCAGCACCACCGTCATCGACCCGCCCGACGGCGACATGGGCGACTACCTCGCGTCGCTCGACCGGCTGGATGACATTTGCGCCCAGTGGAACGTGCATTTCTTGCTGCCTGCGCACGGCCACGTGCTGGGCGACTTTCCGCGCAGTGCCGACTGTCCTGGCAGCCCCGCCGAAGGTGGGGCCCGGGCGGCCATCGCCCGCCTGAAGGCGCACCGGCTAGCACGCGAGGCGAAAGTGGCGCGCGCGCTCGCAGCCGCGCCCGACGGCGATATGGACACCTGGGTGCGCCTGGCCTACGATGACGTGCCCGCGGCGCTGTGGCCCGTGGCCAAACGCTCGCTGCTGGCGCACATCCGGCACCTGCAGCGGGCACACTCCTCCACCCCGTAACCACTGGCATGACGACCCGTTCCCTATTGCGGCGTGCCGTCCCCATCACCGTGTGTCTGGCCGCCCTGATCACCTTGGCACCGCTGGCCGCCGCCAACACGGCCCAGCTGACCCTGGACAAAGGCTGTATGAACTGCCACGGCACCCCGCCCCGCGGCAAGGCGCCGACGATGGCCGAACTGGCCGCCCGCTACGCTGCTGCGCGCGGCAACGAAGCCGAGATCGCGCGCCTGTCGGCACGGCTGCGCGAACACCATCTGTTCGGCGGCGTGCCCGCGCACGAACGCCTGACCGCCGAGGAGGCCGAGCGCTTCGTACGCTGGCTGGCGGATGGCGGCCGCTGAATGCGGCAGAAAGGGTGAAGTCCGCCGGTACGCCGGATTCTGTGCGCCGGGGCTGCCCCCGGCGTGACCGCCATTCCTCTGGGCCGCCGGTCACCCGGACGGCTCGATGCCACCTACCCACCGACACGACCCGCGGGCCACGGGCAGGGGGCGCATGGCCCCAGGTCGGCCTATTTGGTGTTGCTGCGCGTAGAGATTGCCGCGTTTCACCCCGGTCTGAACCGGCTCGTCTCTGTGGCTCTAATCCTCACCTCACGGTGGAGAGGCGTTACCTCCTACGCTGCCCTGTGCAGTCCGGACGTTCCTCCAGCGCACCCTTGCGGGTCGTCGCGCCAGCGGCGGTCTGGCGGGCTTCACAAGTGGATTATCCCGCGAAAGCCACGTGCCTGCACAGCGGCAGCCCCACATCCACCCCGCATGCCGCGCCAAGCGCGCTGAGTGAGCAGGCCGTGCCATCGCCAGGCGCCACCCGACCGCAACATCGTCAGGCTTTCGTATCATGCCGCACCGTTGCCCAATCACCATGGGCCAGGAGCCTGCGATGATCCGTCTGTCCGAACTCAAGCTGCCGTTGCAGGCGCTGCCTGTCGAGGCGCGCCGCGCCGCCGACGCCCCTGCCGAAACCGACGCCGACCGCGCCCCGCCGCCGCACCCGGCAGCGGCGCTGCGCGCACTGGCGGCCCGGCGGCTCGGCGTACCAGAGCACGCCATCGCCCGGCTGCAGGTGTTCAAACGCAGCTTCGACGCGCGCGGCGCCGCTCTGCGCGCCGTCTACATCGTCGATGTGGCGCTGGCCGATGCGGCGCAGGAAGCGGCACTGCTGCAGCGCCTAGCAGGGCACCCGCACGTCCAGGCCACGCCGGACATGGCGTGGCGCGCCCCCGCACACGCCGCTCCCGACGGGATGGCGGCCGACGGCCAACGCCCGGTGGTGGTCGGTTTTGGTCCGTGCGGCATCTTTGCGGCGCTGACGCTGGCGGAGATGGGGCTGCGTCCCATCGTGCTGGAACGCGGACGCCCCGTGCGCCGACGCACCCGCGACACCTGGGGCCTGTGGCGGCGTGGCGTACTCGACCCCGACTCCAACGTCCAGTTCGGAGAAGGCGGCGCCGGCCTGTTTTCCGACGGCAAGCTCTACAGCCAGGTCAAAGACCCGCGCCACCTGGGGCGACGCGTGATGCAGGTGTTCGTTGAGGCCGGCGCACCGCCCGAGATCCTGTTCGATGCGCGCCCGCACATCGGCACCTTCAAGCTGGTGAAGGTGGTGGAGGCGCTGCGCGCGCGCATCGAGGCGCTGGGGGGCGAGGTGCGCTTCGAGCAGCAGGCGGTGGAGCTGCTGACCGAACCGGCGGCGGATGCAGGGCAGCGGCTGGTGGGCCTGCGCGTGCGCCACCTGCCCACCGGGAGCGAGCACGTGCTGGCGGCGCAGCGGGTGGTATTAGCCCTGGGGCACAGCGCGCGCGACACCTTCGAAGCGCTGCACCGCGCGGGCGTAGCGTTGCAGGCCAAACCGTTTTCGGTGGGTGTGCGCATCGAACACCCGCAGGGCGACATCGACCGCGCCCGTTGGGGGCGGCATGCTGGCCACCCGCTGCTGGGTGCCGCCGCCTACAAGCTGGTGCACCACGCCCGCAACGGCCGCACCGTCTACAGCTTTTGCATGTGCCCGGGCGGCACCGTGGTGGCCGCCACCAGCGAGCCCGAACGCGTCGTCACCAACGGCATGAGCCAGTACTCGCGCGCCGAGCGCAACGCCAACGCCGGGCTGGTGGTGGGCATCAGCCCGGACGATTTTCCGCAGCACGACGCCGCGGCCTGGCGCCAGGCGTTTGGCGCCGCCGGCGACGCCTACGCGTACGAAGCGCGAAAGTACGCGGCGCGCCACGAGGTGCATCCACTGGCTGGCGTGGTGTTGCAGCGCCAGCTCGAAAGCGCCGCCTACGCGGCGGGCGGCGGGGGCTACCGGGCCCCGGCGCAGCTGGTGGGCGACTTTCTGGCCGGACGCGCCTCGACAGCGCTCGGAGCGGTGAAGCCCTCGTACCGCCCGGGCGTGACCCTGACCGATCTGTCCGTCGTGCTGCCCGACTATGCCGTGGCCGCGATGCGCGAGGCGCTGCCCGCGTTCGGGCAGCAGATCCGCGGCTACGACCGCGCCGATGCGGTGATGACTGGGGTGGAGACGCGCACCTCGTCGCCGTTGCGCATCCCGCGCGGCGCGGACTATCAAAGCCTTAACACCGTCGGCCTCTATCCAGCCGGGGAAGGTGCCGGCTACGCGGGTGGCATTCTGTCTGCGGCCATCGATGGCATTCGGGTTGGAGAGGCGCTGGGTTGCCACCTGCTTGGCGTATCCGCCCCAGAGCCCGACCGCACGCCCACCGCTGCACTGGCCTACGGTTGATTGCCGCACCCAGGGCGCAGCGCGCGGCTTACCGCCGCCCCGCTGATCTCACGGGGCCCACGCCTGTCCGCAGCAGCCGCATGTCCATCATTTGCGGCAACAGCGGCTCGGCCCCGCGCCAATCTGCCTGCCGCACACCTATGAAGGTCACAGCGCCTGCAGCGCCGCGATGCGCTCTTCGATCGGCGGATGGGTGGCAAACAGCTTGCCGATGGAGCCCGAAATGCCCAGCGCCTGCATACCCTGCGGCAGGGCGCCCGGCTCCAACCCGCCTAAGCGCGCCAGCGCGTTGATCATCGGCTGCTTGCGCCCCATCAGGGCCGCCGCCCCGGCGTCGGCGCGAAACTCGCGCTGGCGGCTAAACCACGCGACGATGACCGCAGCCAGGAACCCGAGCACGATCTCCATCACGATACTGGTGACCAGGTAGCCAATGCCCGGGCCCGACTGCTCGCTGTCGCCGCGGCGCAGGAAGCTGTCCACCACATAGCCGATGACGCGGCTCAAGAACACGACGAACGTGTTCATCACCCCCTGAATCAGCGTCATCGTCACCATGTCGCCGTTGGCGATGTGCGCAACTTCGTGGCCAATGACGGCCTCGACCTCTTCGCGCGTCATATTGTGCAACAGCCCCGTGGACACCGCCACCAGCGCGTGATCACGGAAGGCACCGGTGGCAAACGCGTTGGGCTCGCCCTCGTAGATGCCGACCTCGGGCATGCCGATACCGGCCTTGTCGGCAAAGCGACGCACCGTCTCGACGATCCAGGCCTCATCGGCGTTGCGCGGCTCGTTGATGATGACCAGCCCCGTCGTCCACTTGGCCATCGGTTTGCTCAGCAGCAGCGAAATGAACGCGCCGCCAAAACCAATGATGAGCGAAAACAGCGCCAGCGCCGTCAGGTCCAGGCCGTTGGCCGTCAAAAAGCGGTCCACGCCCAAGATGCGGGTGGTGATCAACAGCACCGCCATCACGGCGAGGTTGGTCAAGACCAGCAACAAAATGCGTTTCATGGGTTCTCCGTCAGGATAGGTGGCACGTAGACGATCAGGTTCGATGCCGCAGAAAGCCGCTCAGCCGACCCAGTAACGCCGACCCGCCCTGGCTGCAGCGTCTGCCTCCCAACATGGGGGCTCAGCGGCATCCGTCAAGCCGGCCACTGGCGCCCAGCCTGTTGACTGAGCGCCACCCGGGCACCGCCGTGACGCCGTGATCATCGCACGACTCGGACCGGAGCATCGTTCGAAAGTTCCACACACACCGGTTGATGATCCGAAAGGCGCGTGTCGCCATCGATGCGCACCGCGCGCACGCGCCGCGCCAGGCCCGGGGTGACCCAGACAAAATCGCACGCCAGCGCCATAGCCTGCGGCTCGTGCACGCGAAACGTCGGCGGCTGCGGTGTGGCCCCATGCACCAGCGCCCATGCGTCGTAGAACGCGGGCACGGGGTCACCCGCACCGAGCACCTGCCAGGCATCGCCACCGGGCGGACAGTTGAAGTCGCCACACAACACCGCATCGGCCGCGTGCACCCGCAGCTGAAACGGCGTATCGGGCCCGTCCTCCGCGTCAGCCCGCGGCGGCTGCGCCGCCACCGCCGCGCACTCGCGCTGCCAGTCGCGCAGCGCCTGCGCCTGAGCCGTGCGCTGGTGCGCCGAATAGTACGCCAGATGGGTGCTGCCCACGCGCACCGGCCCCCAAGGCGCCTGCACGGTAACGGCTGCCAACACGCGCGGCATCGAAGGCACCTGCGGATCGGGGGGATAAGGCAAAGCCCGATGCTGCACCTGCCACACGGGCAGCCGCGTCGCAATCAGGTTACCAAAGCGCTGGCGCGTGGCCCGCCCGGGCCGCCAGTCGTCCACCGCGGGGGCAAAAAACACCTCGTAGTCCGGCAGCGCCGCGGCCACCTGCGCCACCTGGTCGGCCTCGCCTGCCCCGGCCAGTCCCGGCATATGCTGCGCCACCTCCTGCAGGCACAGCACTTCGGGTGCCCCACCCCACTGCAGCGCGTGGTGCACCACGCGCCGCACGTCCACCTCACCATCCATGCCGCGAAACCACTGCACATTCCAGGTCAAGATCCGCATGGTTCACTCCCGTGTGGCTGCGCTCAAAAAACCGTGAAGCGGCCGTCGCCGCATGTCGGTTCGGCGCGCCTTGGTGGCCCAGCCGGCTCCCCTGCTTTGCTGCACCACGTCGCCGGTCCCGATTGGCCCTCGAGCGCCAAGCCAGCCCTCATGCGCGCTCGCCGACCTCGGCCCACTCACCCCTCCCCGCCTTGCGAACGGGCTTTCTCCTCACGGCTCGGCGGGTACCAGCCGCCAACGCAGTGGCTCCCCACCACGCAGCGGCTTGACCTGCGCCTGGCCAAACGCATAGGCTTCGGGCAGCGTCCACGTCTGGCGTCGCAGGGCCACGCGCTCAGTGTTGCGCGGCAGGCCATAGAAATCCGGGCCGTGAAAGCTGGCAAACGCCTCCAGCCGGTGCAACGCGCCCGCAGCTTCGAACACCTCGGCATACAGCTCCAGCGCCGCTGGCGCGGTGTAGCAGCCGGCACAGCCCAGCGCATGCTCCTTCAGGTGCGCCGGGTGCGGGGCGCTGTCGGTCCCCAGAAAGAAGCGTGGGTCGCCGCCGGTGGCGGCGGCCACCAGCGCGCGGCGGTGCTCCTCGCGCTTGAGCACCGGCAGACAGTAATAGTGCGGGCGGATACCCCCGGTGAACAGCGCGTTGCGGTTGTACAGCAGGTGGTGCGCGGTGATGGTCGCCGCCAGGTGGTGGTCGGCCGACGCCACGTACTGCGCCGCCTCGCGTGTCGTGATGTGCTCCAGCACGATTTTGAGCTCGGGGAAGTCGCGCCGCAGCGGCTCCAGCACACGCTCGATGAACACCGCTTCGCGGTCGAACATGTCGATTTCGCCATCGGTCACTTCGCCGTGCACCAGCAACAGCACGCCTTCGCGCTGCATCGCCTCCAGCGTGCGGTAGGTGCGGCGGATGTCGGTCACGCCAGCGTCGCTGTTGGTGGTCGCCCCCGCTGGGTAGAGCTTGACGGCCACCACGCCTGCTTCGCGCGCGCGCCGGATTTCCTCGGGCGGCAGGTTGTCGGTCAGATACAGCGTCATCAAGGGCTCGAAGCGCACCCCAGGCGGGACCGCCGCGCGGATGCGATCCCGGTACGCGGCCGCTTGTGCCGCGGTGGTCACGGGCGGGCGCAGGTTGGGCATGACGATGGCGCGCGCAAACTGCGCCGCGGTGTGCGGAACCGTGGTGGCCAGCGCCTCGCCATCACGCAGGTGTACGTGCCAGTCATCGGGGCGGATCAGCGTCAGCGTATCGGGGACGGGAGCGTTCATGGACGCCATTCTCGCATCCCCCGTTGGCGCCACGAGCCCCGCGGGTTTGGCCTGCTGGGGCGGCGCCCAGAGCGATCACCGCACACCGGGCATCTGCCCACCCGCGCATCGGCGCGCAGGCCGTTGGCCGCGGCTGGCCCGCTAGCCCTTGCGTTTCGTCAACCCGACACTTATACTATGCCCGGTATAGCAACAATATCGATCCCCACGTCCATGCAAACGACACCCA
Organism: Tepidimonas sp.; assembly: GCF_036824975.1. Lineage (GTDB taxonomy): Bacteria > Pseudomonadota > Gammaproteobacteria > Burkholderiales > Burkholderiaceae_C > Tepidimonas. The sequence goes on along the minus strand of NZ_DAISZC010000025.1, from coordinate 14,283 downwards.
AACCGTTCTGGAATCCGTGGCTCGCCGGCGTGGCGCTGGGGTTGACCCTGCTGCTGACGTTCATGCTGACGGGGCATGGCCTGGGGGCCACCGGCTTCACCACCCGGCTGAGCGCGTGGATCGGACTGCAGGTGGCGCCGCAGGCTACCGCGGCAAACGCATATCTGGGCGCGATGGCGCAGCCTGGCGTGCTCGACGGCTGGATCACATGGCAGGTGCTGGGCGTGTTCGCCGGGGCGCTGGTGGCGGCCTTTTTAGCCGGGCGCATGCGCATACAGCTCGACGGCGCGCGCCGCGTCGGCAGCGGCAAGCGCATCGCCACCGCACTCATCGGCGGTCTGCTGGCCGGCTTTGGTGCGCGTGTGGCCGCCGGCTGCACCAGCGGTCTGGGTCTGTCCGGGGCGGCCACGCTGTCCATCGCTGCGTTCGTCTTTCTAGGCGCGTTCTTCGTCACCGGTCTGCTGGTCAGCCGTCTGGTCAAGGGGGTGTGAGCATGTTCCCGCTGTCAGAGACCGTTTGGTCGGCGTTGCTGGTCGGCTTTGCTTTCGGCTTCATCCTGGAAAACGCCGGCTTTGGCAGCCCATGCAAGCTCACCGGCCAGTTTACGCTGCGCGACTGGTCGGTGCTGAAGGTCATGTTTACCGCCATCGTAGTGGCCGCGGTCGGGCTGCATGGGCTGGCGGCACTGGGCGTGCTGGACGCCGAGGCCATATTCGTGCCCACCTCGCTGGTCGTGGCCTCGGCGCTGGGTGGCGTGCTGGTCGGCGCCGGCTTTGCCATCGGCGGCTATTGCCCCGGCACCTCGGTGGTCGGCCTTGCATCGGGGCGCATCGACGCGCTGGTGTTTTTCGGTGGTCTCATCGTCGGCACCTTTGTCTTTGCCGGGTTGTATGGCCCCGCGATCGAAGCCCTGCTGGCCCTGGGCGAAGTCGAATCCGGCGACACCCTGTATGACGCGTGGGACCTGTCGCCGTGGTGGCTGATAGCGGCCATGGGGGCAGCGCTGGTAGGGGTGTACTTCCTCGGTCGCTGGTTCGAGCAGCGCCATGGCGGCCCGATCAGTGCCGAGGAGGCCGTCTGCGCAGACGCCGGCTGTGACGCGCGCCGGGCAGCAGCCACCCCTGAAGCGGCGGCGCGCTGAGCCGCTGTGTGCCAGCGCTGCCTCGATCGGCCCAAGGGAGCGGCCCGAATGGGTGTCAGCCTTGCGATGGTGTGCCACCGCCGCGGATGCCACTCGCTTGACCGCAGCGGTGCGCGCATGTCCTGTGTTCAACCGCGATCTGGCCCCCGCGCGTGTTGGGGCCACTCACTCTTGATGAAAGGCGTTCTGTAATGCGAACCCGCACCGTCCAGCTGTCGCAAAAACTAAGTGCCCTGCTGGTGGCCACCAGCCTGGTGACCCCGGCGGCGATGGCCCAAGCACCGGCCAAGGTCGACGGTAAATCCACTGTCAGCACCAGCGCCGGCAACCCGTGCGCGCCAGGCAACCCCTGTGCCCCGGGTGGTGAGAAAAAGAAAAAGAAAAAGCGCACGGGATCCGATAACCCGTGCGCACCGGCCAACCCCTGCGCGCCCGGCCGTTGAACCTTGGCGCGAGTGGCAACACAGCGATGGCCGCAGCAACGCTGCACCACTGGGCCGAGCAAGCGGTGGCGATACCGCTGGCGTACGCCCAGCGCGGCCAGCCGCTAGCGCTGGTGGCGCTGGCGGGTGCACGGCACTTCGAGCCGCTGCGCCACTACCCGGTGCGCGACATGGTCGACCCCCTGCACGGTACCCGTGCCTACTACCACAGCCACGACGCCATGGCGCGCTGGGGCAACGCCGAGCCGGCCGAGCACGGCCACTTCCACCTGTTCTGGGACGGCGCGCACCCGGGCACTCACGTCCATCTGGCGGCCCTGTCACTGGACGCGCGGGGGCAGCCGCTGCGCTGGTTTGCCACCAACCGCTGGGTCACCGCCGGGCGCTGGGTCGATGCCGCCGCGTTGGTGCGGCGCCTGCCCACCTTCCAACTGCAGGTGCGCGGCCGCCTGGCGCCGCTGGCGCGCTGGCTCACCGCCATGGTGCAGCTGTTCGCAGACGAACTGGCCGCGCTGCTGCACGAGCGCGACGCCGCGCTGGCTGCGGCCAGCCGAGGTCGTTCGCGGCGCAGCGTCTGGGCCGACCGGCGCATCGAAGTTCTGGCCCACACCGACGCCGCCCTGGCCCCGCGCCTGCAACGGCTCGGACTGCTCGGCCCCGCCGGTTGACCGCCGGTTTATCCCCCTCACTTGCTTGTACAGGAGATCAGACATGAGTTGGCTTCGCACCCTCGGCGCCACCCTCGGCGCCACCCTACTTGGCGCGAGCGCCTTCGCGCAGGGCATTCTGCCCGGCCCCGTGGTCAGCACCCAATGGCTGGCCGACAACCTGAACAAGGTGCAGGTGCTGGAAATCCGCAACGACGCCAAGAGCTTTACCAGCGAGCCTGAGATCGCCACCACCAAGGACGGCAAGAAGGTGCTGGAGGAGTTCGGCGGGCACATTCCCGGATCGCGCCTGTTCCTGGCCAAGGAGCTGCGCACCGAGCGCGACATCCGCGGCCTCAAGGTCAAGTACATGTTGCCCGAACGCGCCGCCTTCGAGCGTGCGATGCAGGCCGCAGGCACCGTGGCCGACAAGCCGATTGTGCTGGTGCCCGAGGGGCAGAAAATCGCCGATTTCAACGATGCGGCGCGCGCTTACATCCTGCTGAAGGCGTACGGCGACACCCCGGTGGCGATGCTCGACGGCGGTATGGTGGCGTGGTTGCTGGAAGGCCGCCCCTGGAGCAAGGACGCCCCGGCTGACGCCAAGGGCACCTGGGCCGCCACCGCCGACCGCTTTGCCCGCTACGTGGCCGACTCCACCGACGTCGCCGCGGCAGCCGAGCGGCAGGACGTGCAGTTAATGGACACCCGCTCCACATCGATGTTTCTGGGCATCTTCAAGCGCGACTACGTGTACGCCTATGGCCACATCCCCAACGCACGCAACGTGCCGCTGGAGACGCTGTTCGTGACGCGCGGCGGCGCCATCCGCCTGCTGCAGCCCGACACCTACCGCGCCGTGCTGCAGGCTCAGGGCATCGACCCCGCCAAGCCGCTCATCACCTACTGCAACAGCGGCAACGACTCGTCGCTGCCGTGGTTCATCGTGTCCGAAATCCTGGGCAATCCTGCCGCGCGCAATTTCGACGGCTCGCTGCACCAGTGGACGCTGGAGAAGCGCGCCACCGTGGCACGGGTGCCGGCGGCGATGTGAGGCCGCGCACAGGCCCGGTGAGCCGATGGGGCACGGGCCAGCCGCGCCCCAAGACCGCAGGTACCGGATGGGCGCAGTGCTACCCTGGGCGAGTCTGCGCCCGTGGGGCACCCGGGCGGTAGTGCCCTGACCAGCGGCCGCTGTCCTGGTGCCATGCGGGCGCATGGGCGGCTGTGCCGCCGCGGCACACCACCCGCCCGCTGCGGCGTCCCGCCGGTGCGCCGCTTGCGTCAGTGCGACAGGATCTTGTTGAGGAAGTCCTTGGTGCGCGGCTGGCGTGCCTCGGGGCTGCCAAAGAACTCCTCCTTCGGACAGTCCTCCAGGATCTTGCCGCCGACGTCCATGAAGATGACGCGGTCGCTGACCTTGCGCGCAAAGCCCATCTCGTGCGTGACGCACATCATGGTCATGCCCTCCTGCGCCAAGCCCACCATCACGTCCAGCACCTCACCCACCATCTCGGGGTCTAGGGCCGACGTCGGCTCGTCAAACAGCATCACGATCGGGTCCATCGACAGCGCGCGTGCAATCGCCACGCGCTGCTGCTGACCGCCCGACAGCTGCCCCGGATACTTGTCCTTGTGAGCGATCAGCCCCACGCGCTCCAGATACTTCAGCCCGTGCTTTTTCGCGTCGTCAGGGTTGCGTCCCAGCACCTTGACCTGTGCCAGCGTCAGGTTTTCCGTCACCGTCAGGTGCGGAAACAGCTCGAAGTGCTGAAATACCATGCCAACTTGGCTGCGCAGTTTAGGCAGGTTGGTCTTGGGGTCGTGCACCGGCTGGCCGTTGACCCAGATTTCCCCCTGCTGGATCGGCTCCAGCGCGTTGATGGTCTTGATCAGCGTGGACTTGCCCGATCCCGACGGCCCGCACACCACCACCACCTCGCCCTTGCGGATGGTGGTGGAGCAACCGTTGAGCACCTGCACCGGTCCGTACCACTTGGAGACATTCTTCAGTTCGATCATCGGTCGTTCCATGACGACATCCTGTGTGAGTTGCGACAGCGACGCCGGGCGGGGCGTCAGCGAATGATGGCAATGCGCCCGTGCAGCCGCTTGACCAGGGCCGACAGGCTGTAGCAGATGACGAAGTACACCACCGCCGCCGCCAGATAGGCTTCGATCGGTCGGCCGTAGTTCTTGCCCGCCACTTCGAAGCCCTTGAGCATGTCGTAGGCGCCGATGGCATACACCAGCGACGTGTCCTGAAACAAAATGATGGTCTGCGTCAGGAACACCGGCAACATGTTGCGAAACGCCTGCGGCAGGATCACGTAACGCATGTTCTGCGCGTAGGTCAGCCCCAGTGCGTGACCCGCCATCACCTGCCCGCGCGGAATGGACTGGATGCCCGCGCGCACGATCTCGCTGAAGTACGCGGCCTCGAACGCGATAAAGGTGATGACCGCCGACAGCTCGGCGCCGATGGGGCGGCCGATGACGAACGGCACCAGCAGGAAAAACCACAAAATCACCATCACCAGCGGGATGCTGCGCATGCCATTGACGTAGACGGTGGCAGGCAGCTCGAGCCACTTGCGGCCTGACAACCGCATCAGCGCCAGCACCGTGCCAAAGGCAATACCGCCCAGCGTCGCGACCACCGTCAGCAGCACGCTGAACTGCAACCCCTTGAGCACGAAGGGGCCAATGACCGCCCAGTCGTAGAAGGACCAGTCGAGGTTCAGCATCTCAGTGTCCCCCCGCTCCGCCCGCGGCCGCAATGAAACCCGGCACGCGCACGCGCCGCTCGATGAAGGCCATCAAGCGGTTGATGGCAAACGCCGAGACGATGTACAGCCCGGTCACCGCCAGGTAGATCTCGATGCCGCGCGACGTCTCCTCCTGCGCCTGCATGGCAAACATCGTCAGCTCGGCCACCGACACCGCAAACGCCACCGATGAGTTCTTGAAGATGTTCATCGTCTCGCTGGTCAGCGGCGGGATGATGATGCGAAACGCCATCGGCAGCAGCACATAGCGGTAGGCCTGGGCGGTGGTCAACCCCAGCGCCAGCGCCGCATAACGCTGCCCGCGCGGCAGCGACTGGATACCGGACTTGACCTGCTCGGCAATGCGCGCCGACGTGAACAGCCCCAGCGCGATGACCACCAGCACGAAACCCGGCACGCCCTTGAGTGCGGGCACCAGCGCCGGAATCACGTGGTACCACAAAAAAATCTGCACCAGCAGCGGAATGTTGCGAAACAACTCCACCCAGGCGTTGCCCAGCCGCACCACCCAGGGGCTACTGGGTAGCGTGCGCAGCGTGCCCACCACGCTACCCGTCAGCAACGCCAGCAGCAGCGCCAGCACCGACACCGACACCGTCCAGCCCCAGGCCGACAGCATCCACTCCAGGTAGGTGATGTCGCCACCCGGCCCGAAGCAGCGCGGCTGCACCTCACGCGTGATGGTGTCCTCGCAGAACACCTGCCAATCCCATTGCATCGGAATCGCTCCCGTGGAAAACAAAAGACCCCGGGGACCGCGCCCCCGGGGTTCACCAACGACACCAGAGCCGGCTTACTTCGCTGCGTAGGCCTCCATTGGCCGGTCGTTCGGGTTGGCGATGGCCTGCTTGAGTGCCTCGCTCATCGGCATGTTCATCTTCACGCCGTTGGGCGGTGTGGGTTGCATGAACCACTTGTCGTAGATCTTGGCCAACTCGCCCGACTTCATCATCGCGATAACGCTGTCGTCCACGGCCTTCTTGAAAGCCGGATCGTCCTTGCGGAACATAATGGCGATGGGCTCGACGCTGAGTACCTCACCCACGATCTTGAAGTCGGCCGGGTTCTTGGAACGCGCGATCAGCCCTGCCAGCAGCGAGCCGTCCATCACGAACGCATCCGCCCGGCCCGACTCCAGCAGCAAAAAGCTGTCGGCATGGTCCTTGCCGTAGACCTCCTTGAAGTCGACCCCCGTGGCGCGCTCGTGGCGACGCAGCGTCTGCACCGACGTGGTGCCAGTGGTGGTAGCGACATTTTTGCCGTTGAGGTCCTTGATCGAGTTGATGCCCGAGTTGGCCTTGACCGCCATGCGCACCTCCTCGATAAAGGTGGTGACGGCAAACGCCACATCGCGCTGGCGCGCTTGGTTGTTGGTGGTGGAGCCGCACTCGATGTCGACGGTGCCGTTTTGCACCAGCGGAATGCGGTTTTGCGACGTGACCGGCTGGTATTTGATGTCGAGCTTGGCCAGACCCAGCTGCTTTTGGATGTCAGCCAGCACGCGCTGGCAGATCTCGACGTGGTAGCCGGTGTACTTGCCATCGCCCAGCGTGTACGACAGCACGCCAGACGATTCACGCACCCCCATGGTGACCGAGCCGGTGGACTTGATCTTGGCCAGGGTATCGTTGGCCTGCGCGTGGGCGGCGGTGGCCGCGATCGCCGTCAGGGCCAGAGCCAGCAAATGCTTCTTCATGAGAGCGTTCCTTTCGGGTCAGAAAACGGTGACGCCAATCTTACTAGCATCCGGCGTGCCAACAGAACCGGGAAAACCCAAGCCGCCGGCCACCCGCCTGTGTCTGCCGCTGCGCCGCTCATGCGCCCGCCGCCACACCGGCATGGGCGGCTCCGTGTCTGCCGCGCCGCGTCAGACCACCGGGGCAACGCACAGCTGCCGTACATCGTCCCAAAAGCGCTGCGCCACCGGCTTGAGCCGATCCCCACGCGCACGGTATAGCCGGATGTCGAGCTGCACCTGCCAGCGCGCGTCGGCACTGGCCGGCACGAGCCGCCCGTCGGCCAGCGCCGGCTGCACCGCGCTGGTGGGCAAAAACGCCACACCATGGCCTTCGATGGCCATGGCCTTCAGGCTTTCGGCCATGTCCGTCTCATACACCCGCTGCAGGTGCACGCCCGCCCCATGCTGGCGCAGCACCCACTCCACCACCCGGCCCAGATACGCCCCCGGCGCATAGGCC
>NZ_DAISZC010000025.1:0-6965 GCF_036824975.1 Tepidimonas sp. | reverse complement strand
AAAACGCGGGCTGCGTCACGTGTCGCAGCTGCGCCGAGCGGCTGAAACTGCGCGTCTCGGCCAGGCTGACGAAATCCTCAAGCCACTTGGTCTCCATGGTCCTCTCCGGCATCGGGGGTGTCGGTCGACGCCGCGCTGTGCTGCAGCGCCCACAGGCGGGCATAGCGCCCAGCGGCCGCCAGCAGCTGCGCATGGGTGCCGCGCTCCACCACCTGTCCGTGCTCTATCACCACGATTTCATCCGCATCGACGATGGTGGACAGGCGGTGGGCGATCACCAGCGTGGTGCGGTTGCGCGCCAGTCGGCGCAGCTCGTCCTGAATGGCGCGCTCGCTGGCCGAGTCCAGCGCCGACGTCGCCTCATCCAGAATCAGAATCGGCGGGTCCTTCAGCAGCGTGCGCGCGATCGCCACGCGCTGCTTCTCGCCGCCGGAGAGTTTGAGCCCGCGCTCGCCCACCACCGTTTGCCACCCCTGCGGCAAGCGTTCGATGAAGTCCAGAATGTGGGCCGCGCGCGCCGCGGCGCGCACCGCCTCGAAGTCGGCCTCGGGGCTGCCGTAGCGGATGTTGTACTCGATGGTGTCGTTGAACAGGACGGTGTCCTGCGGCACCACGCCGATGGCGCGCCGCAGGCTATCCAAGGTGAGCGTGCGCACGTCCTGCCCGTCGATCAAGATACGCCCGGCTCCAGCGCTATCCCCGAGCGTGCCCACGTCGTAGAAGCGAAACAGCAGCCGCGCCAGTGTGGACTTGCCCGCGCCCGACGCCCCCACCACTGCCACCGTGCGTCCGGCGGGAATGGTGAAGCTGACCCCGCGCAGGATGACGCGCTCGCGCTCGTAGGCGAAGTGCACGTCTTCGAAGCGCACCTCGGGCGGGCCGGTCAGGCGCAGCGCCCGCGCGTCGGGTGCATCGCGCACTTCCAGCGGCTGCCGCAACAGATCGAACAAGCGCGCCAAATCGGTCAGACTCTGGCGAATTTCGCGATACAGCACGCCCAAAAAGTTCAGCGGCATGGTCAGCTGCAGCAGGAAGGCGTTGACCATCACCAAGTCACCCAGGGTCATCGCCCCAGCCTGCACAGCATCGACCGCATGCCACAGCAGCGCCACCAGCGCCGCGGCGATGATGGCCTGCTGGCCGACGTTGAGCAGCGCCAGCGAGGCTTGCGTGCGCATGCGGGCGCGCCGCAGGCGCAGCAGGCTGTCGTCGTAGCGCTGTGCCTCCCAGCCTTCGTTGTTGAAATATTTGACGGTCTCGTAGTTGAGCAGGGCGTCGATGGCGCGGCTGCTGCTGGCCGACTCGGCCTCGTTCATCTGCCGGCGAATGCCGGTGCGCCACTGCGTCACACGCACCGTATACGCCACGTAGGCGATGAGTGCCCCGAGCGTCACCGCCACGTACCAGGCGCCAAACGCCGCGCCCAGCAGCACCAGCACCAGCAGCACTTCCACCAACGTCGGCACCACGCTGTACAGCGAGTACGACACCAGCGACTGCACGGCGCGCGTGCCGCGCTCGATATCGCGCGTCAGCGCGCCCGTCTGGCGCTGCAGGTGAAAGCGCAGCCCCAACCCCATCAGGTGGTCGAATGCGCGGCGCGCAATGGCGCGCGTCACGCCCTCGGTGACGGGCAAAAACACCAGCTCACGCAGCTCGGTCAGCAGCGTGGCGCTCAACCGCAGCGCACCGTAGGCCAGCACCAGCGCCAGCGGGGCCGCCCACACCGACGCGGCCGCCGCTGCCCCCGGCGTCAGCGCGTCCACCAACACCTTCAGCAGCACCGGCACGCCCACCGTCGCCAGCTTGGCCGTCACCATCAGGGTCAGGGCCGCCGCCACCCGCAGGCGGTAGGGCCACACATAGGGCAGCAACGCCCGCAGCACCGCCGCGTCCGACGTCTGCGGGTGACCTTCCGAGACCGGCGCCGGCAGCGGCAGGTTCCGCGCCATCGTCGAACGTCCACGCATCGATGACAATCTCCACCATGCAAACCGATCTGTCAACACATCCGATCGTACCCTCAAGCCCCGCGGACGCCCTGCCCACCGACAAGGAGCTGGTATTGCGCGTCATCCCGATGCCGGCCGACGTCAACGCCAACGGCGACATCTTTGGCGGCTGGGTGATGGCGCAGGTCGATCTGGCCGGCTCGGTGATTCCGGCGCGTTACATGGGGGGACGGTTCGCCACCGTTGCCGTCAACCAGTTTCTGTTCAAGCAACCGGTCAAGGTGGGTGACCTGCTGAGCTTCTACGCGACGCTGGTGCGCATCGGCAATACCTCGATCACGGTGCAGGTCGAGGTCTGGGCCGAGCGGCGCTGCCCCCACTACCAGTGCGTCAAGGTCACCGAAGCGACGCTGACCTACGTAGCCATCGACGAGCAGGGCAAACCACGCCCGGTGCCGCACCAGAGCGCATCCTGAAGGATGACCGCCGCACGCACCTGCGTACCCACCGACGGTGGCCGTGCCGCGGCCACGAGGGACGCCGACAGGGCCTGGCGCATGCGCGCCGGGCCACCACGCTCCACGGCCCAGTGCTGTGCAAACGCCGGGGCGTTGCTGATTGACCCGACGAAAAAAAACCGGCCACGCAGGCCGGCAAGTCCATCAGGACGTCGTTGGGAACTGTGCCATCCATCGCCCTTCGGCATCCTGCGTTCGGGCCCTCGAGCGGAGCCGCCCCCCGGGACATCCGCCCGAGGGGCGCCGCAGCCTCCTCCCTACTTTGTTGTGGTGTCTGCCCGTGGAATCTGACGACTCCCTCCGCGGGCCGCAGGCCGATGTGACAGCTTGATCAAATTTTGCCAGGAACACGCGGGGGGCCGCCTCCCCTATTTGGGGGAGGCGGACTGTCTTCCCCGCCAACAGTTACCCCGACCGTGCACCCGCCCGGGCAGCGGCATCGGCCACCGGCGCTCGCGTGGCGCCGGGCAGCGGCAGGCGGCGTCCCGCCCACGACACCAGCCCCAGCACCGGCAGGCCCAGCAGCGTCGTCAGCACAAAAAAGCCCGGATAGCCCAGCGCGTCCACCAACGTGCCCGCGTACCCCCCGAGGGTCTTGGGCAGCAGCGTCATCAGCGAGCTAAAGATCGCGTACTGCGCCGCCGTAAAACGCACCTGGGTCAGGCTGGACAAAAACGCCACGAACGCTGCGCTGGCCAAGCCGGCCGCTAGGTTGTCGGCGGTCACCACGGCATACAGCAGCGCGCGCTGCGGCCCGACCAACGCCAGGCCGACGAAGGCCAGATTGGTCAGCGCCGACAGCAGCGCCCCCCACCACAGCGCGCGCAGCACCCCCAGGCCCGCCGCCAGCAGCCCACCCACAAAGCCCCCCGCGATGCTGACCACCACGCCGAAGGTCTTGACCGCGGTGGCGATCTCCGGCTTAGAAAACCCCACATCCTGATAAAACATGTTACTGATGACGCCCAGCACGATGTCCGAGATGCGGTACAGCCCAACGATGGCCAGCAGCAGCGCCGCGTCGGCCCAGCCGTGCCGCGCGAAGAAGGCGCGCACCGGCTCCACCCAAGTGGCGCGGGCTGCGTCGGCACGGGCCACCCCCAACCGCACCAGCACCGTCCCCACCGCCGCCGCCGCCGCCAGCGCCAGCAGCAACCGCAGCGTCTCCCACACCAGCGCCGCCAGCGGCCCAGGCGGCGGCAGCGCCCATGCCGCGTCCCATCCCCAAAACACGGCGATGAACGCCGCCACCGCTGCCGCGAACACCGCCAGCAGCCGCGCATGCTCACCCGCCGGGCGCGCAGCCACCCCCACGTCCACGGCCGGCTCGCGCACCAGCAGCGTGGTGGCCACCCCCACCCCCATGGCCAGCGCCGCGCAGCCGTAGGCCGCCGCCCAGGCCTCGTACACATACTGCCCCTTGGCCGACCCCCAGGCCGAGGCCAAAAACAACACCCCTGCACCCGCCACCACCATGCCGACGCGGTACCCCGCGACATAGGCCGACGACAGCACGCCCTGCCGCCGCACACCGGCGACCTCGATACGGTAGGCGTCGATGACGATGTCTTGCGTGGCCGACATGAAGCCCAGCAGCACCGCAAACGCGGCCATGCGCACCAGCGCCGCCGGGCCCGCTGCCGGATCGGTAGCGGCCATACCCAGGATAGCGGCGATCACGCCCAGCTGCGCCAGCAGCAGCCAGCTGCGCCGCCGCCCCAGACACGCGGTCAATACGGGCAACGGCACCCGGTCCACCAGCGGCGCCCACACGAACTTGAACGAATACGCCAACGCCGCCCAGCTAAAAAACGTCACCGCTCGGCGCTCCACCCCGGCCTCGCCCAGCCACAGCGACAGCGACGAGAAGATCAACAGCAGCGGCAACCCCGCGGAAAACCCCAGCGCCGCCAGCGCCAGCACCCGGCGGTCCCACAGCAGGGCGCGGCCGCGCCGCCAGACGCGCCGCACGCGTCGGCGCCAAGAAAGAGCCACCGGGACCGCCGCAGCCACCGGGGATAGCATGGACGACATTCGAGCACCCACCGAAAAATAAAGACCCCACACGCGGATCGGCCCCCGAACGGCATCGCAGAAGGTCGGGGGAACGACCGTGGCGGCACGTCCGCTCACCCCGTCCCACCCACGGGCACCGTCTGCGCACCATTGGCGCGCGGTGCCGCGCATGATACGCGCCACGAACACGGCCCCCAGCACACAGGGCCAAGTCGCGCACCGGCAAACCGGCGCACGTCGTCTTGACCTATCATCGCCCCATGTGCTGGATGTGTATGACTCGCTCCTCGGTGCCGCGCCGCGGCTTTGTGGCAGTGCTGGCCTCGGGTGCTGTAGGTCTGGCACTGACACCCACGGTCGGCCGGGCGCAAGTGGACGTCGGCCCACTGTCGTCGTTGCGCACCTTGGTGCCCGCCGATCAGTTAGAGGCTGCTGCCGCGCAGCAGTATCGCAGCCTGCTGGCACAGGCCCATGCTAAGGGGGCACTGGCGCCCGACGACCACCCGCAGCTGCGCCGCCTGCGGGCGATTGCCCAACGGCTCATCCCGCACGCGCTGCCCTGGAATGCGCGCGCGCAGCGCTGGCAGTGGGAGGTCAACCTCATCGGCAGCCGCCAGATCAACGCCTTCTGCATGCCCGGCGGCAAAATTGCGTTTTTCACCGGCATCCTGGACCAGCTGGCCCTGACCGAGGACGAGGCCGCGATGGTGATGGGCCACGAAATGGCGCACGCGCTGCGCGAGCATGCGCGCGAACGCATTGCCAAGACGCAGGCCACGGGCCTTGGTCTGTCGCTGGGCGCGCAACTGCTTGGACTCGGTGACGTCGGCCGCTTGGCGGCCGACCTGGGCACCCAGCTGTTGAGCCTGAAGTTTAGCCGCGAGGACGAAACCGAGGCCGACCTGGTAGGCCTGGAACTGGCCGCCCGCGGCGCCTACGATCCGCATGCCAGCGTGACGCTGTGGCGCAAGATGGCTGCCGTCACCGGCAACAACGGGCTGGAGTTTCTGTCCACCCACCCCAGCGGACCAAACCGCATTCGCGACCTGCAGACCAATATCCCCAAGGTGGAGGGGTTGTACGAGCAAGCCCGACGCGCGGGGTAACCCAGCCGGGCCGTACGAGCGGCATCGGCCCGCGCGGGCTGTGGCGTCTTTACCACCTCGCCTCAGGTGCCGCCCACGTACGGATTGCTGCGTCGCTCGCGCCCAAAGGTACTCTCAGGCCCGTGGCCGGGAATGAACACCGTATCATCCCCCATCGGCCACAGGCGCTGCGTGATACTGGCAATCAGCTGATCGTAATCTCCACCGGGAAAATCGGTGCGCCCGATGCTGCCCGCAAACAACACGTCGCCCACGAAGGCCCGCTTGGCCTGCGGCGAATAAAACACCACGTGCCCCGGCGTGTGGCCTGGGCAGTGGCGCACTTGCAGCGTGCACTGGCCCACCGTCACCGTGTCACCGTCATGCAGCCAGCGCGACGGCGCAAACGGCCGCGCGGGCGCAAAACCGAACATCACCGCCTGCTGCGGCAGCGCGTCGATCCAGAACTGGTCCCCCGGGTGCGGCCCGATGATGGGCAAGCCCAGCCGTCCGGCCAGCTCACCGGCGCCGCCGGCATGGTCGATGTGCGCGTGCGTCAGCCAAATCTGGCGCAGGTCTAGCCCCCGTCGCTCGACCTCGGCCAGCACCGCGTCCAGATCGCCACCCGGGTCGATCACCGCCGCCTCGCGCGTAGCGTCGCACCACACGAGCGAGCAATTCTGCTGAAACGGCGTGACCGGGATCGTCTGGTAGCGCAGCATGTGCACATTGTAGGCAGTGCGGCCTCACGGCATCGGCACAAAACATCGCTCAGATCTGCGCCGCCGGCTAGGGGGGCACGCGCCTCACACGTTGGTGGCGGCGATCACTTCGGACAGGTCGGTCAGCCCGGCCAGCACCTTCTCGATGCCATCCTGCCGCAGGGTGCGCATGCCTTGTGGGCGCAAAGCAGCAAGCCCTCCTGGCTTCTCGATGCCATCCTGCCGCAGGGTGCGCATGCCTGCCGCCAGCGCCAAGGCGCGAATCTCGCCCGCGGGGGAGCGGCAGCGGATGTGGTGGCGGATGGTGGCGTCATGCATGTGCGTGCCAGACGGCAGCGCGGAAGCGCGAATCAGCCCCGCCAAAGAGCGGCGGCGGATGTGGTGGCGAATGGCGTCGTCGCTGCGCATCAGCTCGCCGATGCCCAGCCGCCCCTTGTTGCCGCGCCCTCCGCACACCCGGAACCCGCTTACGCCTGCCCCAGGCGTGCCCAGCCGCCCTTTGTAGCCACGCCCTTCGCACACCTCACAGCCGCGCCTGACGTCAGTGCGCAGGAGGCGCTGCTCCCCGTCGTCCACACCGTAGGTCTGGCGCCAGCGCGCAATCTGGCCCACCGCGTCCAGCGGCGCGCCGGGCTCGATGCTGGACTCCCAGTAATGCGTGGCCAACGCCTC
>NZ_DAISZC010000118.1:0-2757 GCF_036824975.1 Tepidimonas sp. | reverse complement strand
CACATGCACAACACCAGGGCGGCCGTGGTCCGGGTCGGGCTCAGCCGTCCTTCTGCTCTGCTTTTCCGATTTTGTCCCGGAGTAGGCCCATGACCGCCATCTTCCAAGCCCGCCGCTTCGCCGCCGACCGGCCCTGGGGCGCGCTCGACATCGCGCATCTGGACGGCGTCACGGTGCGGCTGCACTGGACCAATGCCACTTAGCGCTTGCCTGTCAACGATGGCGAAGAGGTATTCGCTGTACTCGATGGCGTGGTGGATATACCCTACCGGTAAGACGGCCAGGAGTGCTGCGTGCGCCTGCACACGGGCGATGTGTTCTTGGCGGGGGCAGGCTGCGAACATGTGGCCCACCCGCTGGGCGAGGCGCACATCCTGGTCGTCGGAAGGGAAGGTTCGGTGTGAGACCGGTTTTGTCATGGCCGGTTTGGGGTACCCACCCGCTGGATCCATGCAGCGCCTGACGCAGGAGCGCCATTTCATCGACCTCGACCTGGGCACCATTGTTGCCGGGGCAGAAAGCGGCGGTGCTGGTCATCGTGGTGCAGCCACGGGTCGAGCCGACGGACAGGGCGCTGTACCAACGGCGGCTGAGCAGGCTGTCTCCGCGGCCAGCGGTAGCGCGGGTGCTGCCTGCCTGCAGTGCGGACTGCGGCAGTGCCGCAGCGCCCCTGCCGGGGGATGCCGCGCCCTCTGCGGGGGCGGCCGCTGCAGATCTGGTGGGAGGAGGGCGAAAATAGGATAACGGAGGGAGCCATGAAGCGCGTGTGGTGGCGATGGTGGGCCCGGACCGCGGGGGGCGGAGTGGTGATGGTGGCGCTGGCCGTGGGGCCGGTATTGGCCGGCCAGGCGCTGCCGCCCGCTGTGCAGCGAGCGCTGGACCGCGCCGCTGTGCCGCCAGCGGCGGTGGCGGTGGTGGTGGCCGATGCCGTACCCGGCGGGCGCGTGCTGTTGGCGCACCGCGCCCATGAGCCGATGAACCCGGCGTCGGTGATGAAGCTGGTGACCACCACCGCGGCGCTGGACCTGCTGGGGCCGGCGTTCGTGTGGCGTACGGCGGTCTACACCGACGGGCCGGTGCACGACGGTGTGCTGCACGGCTCGCTGTATCTGCGCGGCGATGGAGACCCCAAGCTGGTCAGCGAGCGGCTGTGGCTGCTGCTGCGGCGCGTGCAGGGGCTGGGTATCCGCCACATCACCGGGGACATTGTGCTGGACCGCAGCGCTTTTGCGCTGCCGCCGCACGACCCGGCGGCCTTTGACGGTGAGCCGCTGCGGCCGTACAACGCCGCGCCCGACGCGCTGCTGGTCAACTTCCGTGCGCAGGTGCTGACCTTCGTGCCCGACGAGGCGGCGGGGGTGGCGCGCGTGCTGCTGGAGCCGCCGCTGGCCGAGGTGACAGTGCCCGACACCGTGCCGCTGGGTGAGGGGCCATGCGACGACTGGCGCGCGACGCTGCGCCCCGACTGGACCGACGCGCGCCGCCCGCGTTTTGCGGGGCGCTACCCGCGCGCGTGCGGGCAGCGGCTGTGGGCAGTGGCTCATCCGCAGCCCGAACGCTTTGCGGCGCGTGCGGTAGCGGGCGTGTGGGCGCAGCTGGGCGGTGTGCTCGATGGCGCGGTGCGCGACGGCGTCGTGCCGGGCCATCTGACCCCGCGCCTGTGGTTCGAGTCGGTGCCACTGGCCGAGGTGGTGCGCGACGTCAACAAATTTAGCAACAACGTGATGGCGCAGCAGCTGCTGCTGACGCTGGCGCGCGTGCCGCTGGGCGAGGCAAGCGCGGGCTGTGGACGCGGCCGCCGCGATGGGTCGCTGCTGCCGGTCATCGACGACCGAGCGCCGCAGCCGCGCACGGCGGCCACGTTCGACAGTGCGCGTACCGTGTTGCAGGCGTGGTGGCGGGCCTGCGTGTCGGATGCGGCGCCCCCACGCGTGGACAACGGCGCGGGCCTCAGCCGCGATGCGCGTGTGACCGCGGCAGCGCTGGCGCAGCTGCTCCAGTGGGTGTGGGCCAGCCCGTGGATGCCGGATCTGACGGCGTCGTTGCCGCTGGCAGGTGTGGACGGCACGCTGCGCCGCAGCGCGATGGGCGCGGCCACCGCCCACTTGAAGACGGGCAGCTTGGCCGACGTGCAGGCCCTCGCGGGTTATGTGCATGCCGCCAACGGGCGACGGCGGGTACTGGTGGCTATCGTCAACCACCCCCATGCGCGTGCTGCCCGCCCGGCGTTGGAGGCGTTGGTGGCGTGGGCGGCGGCGCTGCCGTGACGCTAGAGCGTCGATGGCCCGGGCGTTGACGATAGCGGGGATGCTGCGTTGTTGGATGCGCTGACAACGCAGCCGCGCCCGGCACGCTTAGCGGCATAGCATGCGTCGTCGGCGCGCTTGAGCGCGTCGGACCAGGCTTCGTCGGAGGCGCCGGCGTCGAACGTCACCACTCCGATGCTGGCTCCCAGTCGGAACAACCGACCCTGCCATTCGAACACGAACTGCTGCAACGCATCCAGGATACGCTGAGCGACCTCGACGGCCTGTGTTTCGTCGCAGTTGTAGAGCAGCACCGCAAACTCGTCGCCCCCTAAGCGCGCCACGGCATCGACGGGCCGGCTCTGTTCGCGCAACAGCAGTGCCAGCCGACGCAGCAGCGCATCACCGGCGTCGTGTCCGGCCTGATCGTTGATAGGTTTGAAGTTGTCCAGATCGATCAGCAACGCTGCGTGCGTCTGCCCGGGGACCGCCTCGGCGCGCCAGCGCCGAC
>NZ_DAISZC010000117.1:0-2769 GCF_036824975.1 Tepidimonas sp. | reverse complement strand
CCCTGATCGGGCACCACATCGGCGGCCAACCGCTGGTCGATGCCTCGAGCCGCACGCAAGACGTCACCAACCCCGCCACCGGCGCGGTCACGGCACGGGTAGCGCTGGCCGACGCCCCCACCGTCGAGGCGGCAGTGGCGGCCGCCCGTGCCGCGTTCCCGGCCTGGGCCGACACGCCGCCGATCCGGCGCGCACGCATCCTATTTCGCTTTTTAGAACTGCTACACCGGCACCGCGACGAACTGGCGCGCCTGATCACCGCCGAGCACGGCAAGGTGTTCAGCGACGCACAGGGCGAGGTCACACGCGGCATCGAGATCGTGGAGTTCGCCTGCGGTATTGCGCAGCTGCTCAAGGGCCACTCCACCGAGCAGGTCTTCACCGGTATCGACAACTGGACAGTGCGCCAGCCGCTGGGCGTGGTGGCCGGCATTACGCCGTTCAATTTTCCGGTGATGGTGCCCATGTGGATGTTGCCGCTGGCGCTGGCCTGCGGCAACACCTTCGTGCTCAAGCCCAGCCCCTTCGATCCGTCACCGTCGCTGCGCATCGCCGCGCTGCTGCAGGAGGCGGGGCTGCCGGATGGGGTGTTCAACGTGGTGCAGGGCGACAAGGTGGCCGTGGATGCGCTGCTGGCGCATCCGGACGTGCGCGCGCTGAGCTTCGTCGGCTCCACACCGGTGGCGCAGCACATCTACGCCACCGGCGCGCAGCAAGGCAAGCGGGTGCAGGCACTGGGCGGCGCCAAGAACCATCTGGTGGTCATGCCCGACGCCGATCTCGAGCAGGCGGTGGACGCGCTGATCGGGGCCGCCTTCGGCTCGGCCGGTGAGCGCTGCATGGCCATCTCGGTGGCGGTGCTGGTGGGCGACGTGGCTGAGCGCATCGTACCCGCCCTTGCCGAGCGTACCCGTGCGCTGAAGGTACGCGACGGCCTGGATCCGCAGGCAGAAATGGGCCCGATCGTGACCGCGGCGGCGCGCGAGCGTATCGCGGGCTACATCGCCAACGGAGAGCGCGAGGGCGCGCAATTGCTAGTCGATGGCCGTCACTTCGACCCAGCGCAGGCCGGGCCGGGCTGTGCGAGTGGCTTTTGGCTCGGCGGCACGCTGTTCGATCACGTCACGCCGCAGATGCGCATCTACCGCGAGGAGATTTTTGGGCCGGTGCTGTCGTGCGTGCGCGTGCCGGACTTCGCCACCGCCGTGCAGTTGATCAATGACCACGCCTACGGCAACGGCACCGCATGCTTCACGCGAGACGGCCACATCGCTCGCGAGTTCGCACGCCGCGTCCGCGTCGGCATGGTGGGCATCAACGTACCCATCCCCGTGCCGATGGCGTGGCATGGCTTCGGTGGCTGGAAGCAGAGCCTGTTTGGCGACCTGCACGCCTACGGTGAAGAGGGGGTGCGCTTCTACACCGCGCAAAAAAGCATCATGCAGCGCTGGCCGCAAAGCACGCCGAAGGGGCCGCAGTTCGCCATGCCCACCGCCAGCTGAGCACATCGTCCTGTCATGACCGCTACACCCAACCCGCCCGCCGCCACGGTGGAGGTGGATCATGTCATCGTGGGGGCCGGCACCGCCGGTTGCCTGCTGGCCAACCGCCTCAGCCACGACCCCCGGCGCCAGGTGCTGCTGTTGGAAGCTGGCGGGCCGGATGACTACCTGTGGATCCACATCCCGGTCGGCTACCTGTACTGCATCGGCAATCCGCGCACCGACTGGCTCTATCAGACTGAGCCAGACACCGGGCTCAACGGGCGGCGGCTGCGCTACCCGCGCGGCAAGGTGTTGGGGGGGTGCTCTAGCATCAACGGCATGATCTACATGCGGGGGCAGGCGCGTGACTATGACGGCTGGGCCCGGCACACCGGGGACGACGACTGGTCCTGGGCGCGCTGCCTGCCCGACTTCCTGGCTCACGAGGACCACCACCGACTCGACCGCGACGACGCCGGCGACTGGGCACGCTGGCACGGCCATCGCCGACTCGGCAGCAGCGGCGAGTGGCGGGTGGAGCGCCAGCGGCTGCGCTGGGACATTCTGGACGCCTTCGCCCAAGCCGCGCAGCAGGCCGGCATCCCGGCCAGTGCCGATTTCAACCGCGGGGACAACGTGGGCGTGGGCTACTTCGAGGTCAATCAGCGCCGCGGCTGGCGCTGGAACGCGGCCCGGGCGTTTCTGCACCCGGTGCGCCAGCGCCCCAACCTGCGGGTTTGGACTGGCGCGCACGCCACGCGGCTGCTGCTGCAGCGCGGCGACAACGGTGCGCTGCGCTGTCGCGGCGTCGAGGTGATCCGGGCCGGTGAGCGCGTGCAGGTGCTGGCACGGCGCGAAGTCACGCTGGCGGCCGGTGCCATCGGCAGCCCGGCCCTGCTGCAACGCTCCGGGGTCGGCCCGGGCGCGTGGCTCGCACCGCTGGGCATCGCCGTGCTGGCCGACCTGCCCGGAGTCGGCGCCAACCTGCAGGATCACCTGCAGATCCGTACCGTCTACCGCGTGCAGGGCACCCGTACCCTCAACACCTTGGCCGCCAGCCCGTGGGGGCGGCTGCGCATCGGCCTGCAATATCTGCTGACGCGCAGCGGACCGATGAGCATGGCCCCTAGCCAGCTGGGGGCCTTCACCCGCAGCAGCCCCGAGCGCCCCTGGCCCAACCTCGAATACCACGTGCAACCGTTGAGCCTGGATGCGTTTGGCGGACCGCTACACCCCTTCGACGCGTTCACCGCCAGCGTGTGCAACCTCAACCCCAGCAGCCGCG
>NZ_DAISZC010000116.1:0-2772 GCF_036824975.1 Tepidimonas sp. | reverse complement strand
TTGATCAGCTCAAAGCCCGCGGCTATGCCGACAAATACCGCGCAGAAGGCAAGCCCATTCACCTCATCGGTATCGAATTCAGCCGCGCCGCAAGGAATGTCGTCGGATTCAAAGTCGAGACGCTGGCCCAGGACAGAACATGCGGGTAACGGCCGCCCTCGGCAAGGAAATCGGACTCGGCGTACACTGGCGGGTTTTTCGCGTACGCCTGCCCCATGAACGCTACGGTCGACGTTTCCAACTTTGTGCGGCACGCCAAGCCGCTGACCAGTTACAAGCCGTACTGGGCCAAGCGCTTCGGGGTGGCGCCCTTCCTGCCCATGAGCCGCGCCGAGATGGAGGCGCTGGGCTGGGATTCGTGCGACGTCATCCTCGTTACCGGCGACGCCTACGTCGATCATCCCAGCTTTGGCATGGCCGTGATCGGCCGCGTACTGGAAGCGCAGGGCTTTCGCGTCGGCATCATCGCCCAGCCCGACTGGCACAGCGCCGAGCCGTTTAAGGCGTTGGGCCGACCCAACCTGTTTTGGGGCGTGACCGCGGGCAACATGGATTCGATGATCAACCGCTATACGGCCGACCGCAAGATTCGCTCCGACGACGCCTACACCCCGGGCGGCGTGGCGGGCCGGCGCCCGGACCGGGCAGTGATCGTCTACAGCCAGCGCTGCCGCGAGGCGTACCGGGACGTGCCGATCATCATTGGCGGCATCGAGGCCAGCCTGCGCCGCATCGCCCACTACGACTACTGGAGCGAGACGGTGCGCCGCTCCATTTTGCTGGACGCCAAGGCCGATTTGCTGTTGTACGGCAACGCCGAGCGCGCGCTGGTCGAGGTGGCGCACCGGCTGGCGCGGCGCGAACCCATCGAGTCCATCACCGACGTGCGCGGCACGGCCTTCGTACGCCGCCGCACGCCCGAGGGTTGGTTCGAGATCGACTCCACCGAGGTAGACCGTCCCGGCCGGGTGGACGCGCACGTCAACCCGTATCGGATGGTGTCCGAACAGGCTCGGGAACAGGGCCAGAACTGCGTACAGCAAGCGTCGGCGCAAGCGCACTCCAATGTTGCCGGTGTCGCGCGGCCGACGGCGATGTCAGAGGAGGCCAGGGGCAGCGCTGGGGCAGCACCGGCGCTGCCGCTGTATTTCGTGCCCAATCCGACCTTGCCGCATCGCGGCCGCCCGCCGCGCGAGCACACCGTCATCCGTCTGCCCAGCTACGAGCAGGTCAAGGCCGACCCCGTGCTGTATGCCCATGCCAACCGCGTGCTGCATCTGGAGACCAACCCGGGCAACGCGCGCGCCCTGGTGCAGGCACACGGGCAGGGGACAGCCGCGCGCGATGTCTGGATCAACCCGCCGCCCATTCCACTGACCACGGCCGAGATGGACTGGGTGTTTGGGCTGCCGTACGCGCGCAGCCCGCACCCCGCATATGCCGATGCCAACGGCCGTCACGATGGGCCGACCAAGATCCCCGCGTGGGAGATGATCCGCTTCAGCGTCAACATCATGCGCGGCTGCTTTGGCGGCTGCACCTTCTGCTCGATCACCGAACACGAGGGTCGCATCATCCAGAGCCGCTCCGAGGACTCCATTCTGCGCGAGATCGAGGAGATCCGCGACAAGGTGGCCGGCTTCACTGGGGTTATCTCCGACTTGGGCGGGCCGACCGCCAACATGTACCGCCTAGGCTGCCGGAGCCCTGAGATCGAAGCCGCCTGTCGCAAACCCAGCTGCGTCTACCCGGACATCTGCGCCAACCTGCACACCGACCATGGCCCGCTGGTGCAGCTGTACCGGCGCGCCCGACAGCTGCCCGGCATCAAGAAGATCCTGATCGGCTCCGGTCTGCGCTACGACCTGGCTGTGCGCAGCCCCGAATACGTGCGCGAACTGGTGCAGCACCATGTGGGCGGCTATCTGAAGATCGCGCCCGAGCATACCGAGCCGGGGCCGCTGTCGAAAATGATGAAGCCCGGCATCGGCAGCTACGACCGCTTCAAGCTCATGTTCGAGCAGTACTCGAAGGAGGCGGGCAAGGAGCAGTACCTGATTCCGTACTTCATTGCCGCCCACCCGGGTACGACGGATGAGGACATGCTGAACCTCGCGTTATGGCTGAAGCGCAACGGCTTTCGCGCCGACCAGGTGCAGACCTTCTACCCCAGCCCGATGGCCACCGCCACGGCCATGTACCACACGGGTCTCAACCCGCTCAAGGGTATCCACCGCGACGAGCGTGCCGAGCGCGTGGACGTGGTGCGCGGCGAGCGTCGGCGCCGTCTGCACAAGGCTTTCCTGCGCTACCACGACCCAAATAATTGGCCGTTGCTGCGCGAAGCCCTCAAGCGCATGGGGCGTGCAGACCTCATCGGCAACGGCAAGCACCATCTGGTTCCCGCCTACCAACCGTTGACCGACGGCAGCTACCGCGCGCCCCGGCGCGCCCATTCCACGCCGCCGAAGGCGTCTGCAGCGGCGCAGCCCGGCGCTTCGCGCAAGGGCAGTGCCGCTGCCGCCAGCCGCGCCGCACAGCCACGCGCGGGGCTGATCCTGACGCAGCACACCGGGCTGCCGCCGCGACCGGGTACCGTGATCCGCCGCGGCTCGCCGGTGGGCCAGGGCAAACGGCGCCGGCCCTGACGGCGACGACGGCGTCCGGTGAAGCGGCAGGGGCTTGTCCGCGTGGTGGCCGACGCTGCGTGCGTCCGTGCGTGGCGCGGTATCAGGGGCTGCGCGCCCCAAAGTCCAGCGGCAGGCCGACGTA
>NZ_DAISZC010000115.1:0-2791 GCF_036824975.1 Tepidimonas sp. | reverse complement strand
TAGCAGGGCCTCCGGTGCGTTGGCGATCATCGCGTGCACGACGGGGGCACCGCAATAGTGCGTCACCCCCCAGGCCCGCATCTGTTCGACGATGGCGGCGGCCTCCACCCGGCGCAGGCACACGTTGACGCCGGCGCGCGCCGCCACGGTCCAGGGGAAGCACCATCCGTTGCAGTGAAACATGGGCAACGTCCACAGATAGACCGGGTGCTTGGGCATGTCCCACTCCAGGATGTTGGACAGCGCATTGAGCGCCGCGCCCCGGTGATGGTAGAGCACGCCCTTGGGATTGCCCGTGGTGCCGGAGGTGTAGTTCAGCGCGATGGGATCCCACTCGTCCTCGGGCAACAGGCCCGGGAAGTCGGGGTCTCCGGTGGCGAGAACAGCGTCGTAGTCCTGGGCGTCCAGCCCGGTCTCGGTGTCCGCGGCGGCCGGGTCGCGGGCCACGATCAGCGGCAGCGGGGCGCGGTTCTGGCGCAGCGTCAGCGCCCGTCGCAGCACATCCGCATACTCGGCGTCGGCGATGACCGCGCGCGCTTGCCCATGATCGAGCATAAAGGCGATCGCAGCCGCATCGAGCCGCGTGTTGATGGCGTTGAGCACCGCACCGGCCCAGGGGACGCCGAAGTGGGCTTCGACCATCGGCGGCGTGTTGGGTAGCAGTACCGCGACGGTATCGCGCCGCCCGATGCCGATGCGCTGCAGGGCGCTGGCTGGGCGTCGGCAACGCTCGGCGGTCTGGCGCCAGGTCTGCCGAAAGGCGTCCGGTCCCGTTCCGTACACGATGGCCAGGCGGTCCGGGTACACCTCAGCGGTGCGCTCAAGAAAGGGCAGCGGTGTGAGCGCAAGGTGGTTGGCCGCACCGGGGCGCAGGCCGTGGTCGTCAATCGGCATGGCGCCAGTGTGGCGCAAGCCACTTACGCGATCAAGTCACTGGCCGTCGGGGCCCAGGGGCGGTCCCACTGCGCCGTCAGCGTCCCGTGTGCCGCCACCGCTTCGGCGACGGCGTGTTGCAGAGCCTCACCAGTGGCCCCAGTGGGCATGGACGCCAAGCGCGCGCCAATGAGGCCGGCCAGCAGGTCGCCGGTGCCTGCCGTGGCGAGTAGACCATCACCGCTGGGGTTGATGACAGGCGCTCGGTCAGGGGCGGCGATGATGGTGCCGCTGCCCTTGAGCACGACGATAGCGCGCCAGCGCTGCGCCAGCGTTTGCGCGGCGTACAGGCGCTGCTGCTGCACGGTGGCAGGGTCGCAGCCCAGCAGCCGCGCCGCCTCGGCGGGGTGGGGGGTCAGCACAGTTACCCGGTCCTGCGTAGCGCGCTGCGCCCACGGTGGTGCGGCGTTGGCACCGGCGCTGCCGCTGGCCAGGACATTGAGCGCGTCGGCATCCAGTACCAGCTGTGGCGCCTCGGCCAGCAGCCACGGCAGCCAGGGCGCCAACGCCGCGCCCCCGCCGCATCCGGCCACCACCACCGCGCGCGTGTGCAGTGCGTCGTCCAGGGCGGCCTGTACGGACCGCAGCATCAGCCCCGGTGCGCCCGGGTCGAGCGCGGGGACATGGTCGGCCGCAGCGGGCAGTGCCACCCACACGCGGCCCGCACCGCCGCGCAGCGCCGCGCGGCCGGCCAGCACCGCCGCCCCCACCATGCCCACGCCGGCGCCCCCGGCAGCGGGTTGACCGCCCACCACCAGCACGTCGCCGCGCGCGCCCTTGTGGCTGTCGTGCGCCGCGCGCAGCGCCGCCACGCGGGGCCAGCCGGTGGGCGGGGCGGTGTAGGCGTCGGGCGGCGGGTCGCCGGCTTCGGGCGTCACCCCCAGATCGTCGAACCACAGCGCCTCGCCGCAGGCCGCCCGCCCGGCCCCCGTCCACAATCCGGTCTTGATGGTGAGCAGCGTCAGCGTGATGCGTGGCCCGGTGGGTCGTGGCGTAGCCGCCGACCACCAGCGACCGCTGTCCGCATCCAGCCCGCTGGGCACGTCGACACACAGGGTCGGGGCGGGACAGCGTTGCAACCAGTCCAGCGCGTCGGCCGTCGGCCCCTCCACGGGGCGTGACAGCCCCAGGCCGAGCAGGGCGTCGATGACCAGATCCAGATCATCTGCGGGAGGCGCGGCGATGCTTTCGACCCCGGCCGCCAGCGCCCCCGTGCGCGCCCAGCGCGCATCGTCCGGCAGACGGTCGGCATCCCCGACGAACCAGACGCGGATGCGCGCGCCCAGCGGGCCGAGCGCGTGGTGCAGGAGCGCAGCGGCATGCCAGCCGTCGCCGCCGTTGTTGCCACCCCCGGCCAGCACCAGGATGTCGCGCGCGTGCGGCTGCCAGGCCCGCGCCAGGCGAGCCACGGCGACCCCGGCGCGCTGCATCAGCGCGTGGGTGGGCAGCGCGGTGGCGGCGCGCTGCTCGATCGCGCGGCTGGCGCGGCTGCCGTACAGGGGCAGCGGATGGGGATGGCGGTCGATGCGCAGCATGAAGGCAGTATATAATCCAAAAGTTTTGCGCTCGCCCACCTGCTTCACAAGTGGTGATGAAGAGTGAGGGCGAGAGGCGACGTCGCAACGCGGGGTGCAATCCGCGAGTTGCCCGCTGGCGCAAAACAAATCGCGAGTCGGCTCATCCGGGTGTTGCGCCGCAGGTGGCGCGATGCGGGCCGGCTTCAGACCCAACCTTTGGAGCTTTGCATCATGTCGATTTCCATGCGCGAGATGCTGGAAGCCGGTGTCCACTTCGGGCACCAGACGCGCTTCTGGAACCCCAAGATGGCCCCCTACATCTTCGGCCATCGCAACAAGAT
>NZ_DAISZC010000114.1:0-2794 GCF_036824975.1 Tepidimonas sp. | reverse complement strand
ATCAGCAACGCTGCGTGCGTCTGCCCGGGGACCGCCTCGGCGCGCCAGCGCCGACGCTGACGCTCGAAGCCGCGCCGGTTGAGCAAGCCGGTGAGCGGGTCGGTGTGGGCGGCCTCTTCGGCACGCGATCGCTCGTCGCGCAGCAACCGTTCGGCCCGACTGACGGTGTGGGTGACGCCAGCCCCGATCGCGCCACCGAGCAAAAAGCTGCCCAGACCCAAACCGATCAGCAGCCGCGTGGCGCGTTCGGACACGTCGCGCGCACGGGCCTCGGCCTGCTCGGCAGCCTGCCGTTGTCGTTGCGCGAGTTCCAACAGGTGTTGGACCAGCCCACGCTGGCGCGACAGGATGTCGCCTTCTTCCACCAGGCGGCGTGCGCGCGGGTCGTCGCCTCCCAACAGCGCCTCGACCACCTCGCGTTGGTACCGGCTCAGTGCCACCGCTTCGTCTTGAATGCGCTCCAGCGTGGCGCGCGACGCCTCGGGCAGCGGCAGTGCCAGCAGCGCATCACGTGCGCGGCTAAAGGCCAGCCCTTCTTCGGTGAACGCGCGTGCATCCCCTTCCCGTTCGAAGGGGTCGGGTTCGACCATCATGCGCAGCATCAGCGTGATGCGGTTTTGTGCGGCGGCGGCCATTTGGCGTGCCAGCCGCTCAGCGGCAACGGTGACTTCCAGCGCGTCGGTGAGGGTCTGGCGCATCTGTGTCATGCGCGTATGGCCCACATAGACCAGGCCGACTTGCAGCCCCAGTAGCACGAGCGACGCCAGGGCGACCCACCAGCCCAGGCGTCCGGTTGCAAGGGCGGCGCGCGGCAACGGGATACGCCTCGGCGGGGTGTCCGAAAGCGCTGCGGCGGGGGATGGTGGTGCGCTGTGCATGGGGTTTACGGCTCGATCTCGATGCGCCCGGGCCCGTTGGCGGTGGAGATGTCCAGTGCCCGCTGGGCCGCGATGATCATTTCCGCGGCTAGCGTGCGCCAGTCACGCATACCTTCGTGGGCCGGGGCGCGCGTGTGCACGCCGATGCTCAGGCTGTGGCAGCCCGGGCTGCGTGCTCGGCGTGTGCCCAAGGTGTCGGCACCGATCTGGCGCAGGTCACTGGCCAGCACCAACGCGCTGGCGGTGTCGGCGTCGGGCATTACCACGACAAATGACCCAGGCGCCCAGTGGGCCAGCATTTCGTGCGTGCGCAGGCGCGCCACCAGCGCCGGTGCCACGCGGCGTTCGGCCCGCCGCAGGGCGGCCGCGCCCAAGGCTTCGGGTGCGTCGAGCGCCAGCGCCAGCACGGTGGTCGACAGCTCGCGGCGCGCCGCCAGCGACAGCACCCGCACCAGGTAGTCGAGCACGGCCGCAGCATTGGGCAGGCCGCTGCCCCGCTCCAGCAGCGGCTGAGCCGGCGGCGGCCGCGCGGGACTCATACGGCCGGACCGATGGTCAGGTCGACGGTCCCCACGCCGTCGATCGTGGCGTGCGGGCGATCACTCGGGCGTACCGCACCGACCCCTTCCGGGGTACCCGTATGGATCACGTCGCCGGGCTGCAGATGGTAGTACCTCGACAGGTCGGCGATGAGCTCGCGTACGTTCCAGATCAGGTCGGCGATGTCAGCGCGTTGGCGCTCGCTGTCGTTGACGGGCAACGTGATCGCGCCGCGCTCCAGCGCCACCCCGGGCATTGGCGCGACGGCACCGCAGATGGCCGAACCCTCGACGTCCTTGCCCAGACACCAGGGATGGCCCCTTTCGCGCAGCCGCAGCCGGACGTCGCGGCGCGTCATGTCCAGCCCGACGGCGTATCCGTAGATGAGCTCGTGGGCCAGCGCGAGCGGGACGCGATGGCCGCCGCGTCCCAGCACCACCACCCGCTCGACTTCATGGTGGAAGTCCTCGGTTTCGCTGGGGTAGGCGCCGGTGGCACCGCTGCCGATCAGATGCACCGGCGACTTGGTGAAGTAAAACGGGCGCCCCTGCGCCTTGTCGACGGTGACGCCCATCTCGCGGGCGTGCGCGGGGTGGTTGCGCCCGACGAAAAACAGGCGGTATACCGGCAGGCGGTGTTCGCTGTCGCGTACGGCAAGCGTGGCGGGCTCGGGAGCGGGCCAGAGATCGATGGTCATGATGGCAGTGCTTCAGCGCATTGGGTGAAATGGTACGTCATCGGCCAAGCCGAGGGCGGGGCGGGACGGGTCGTCGCGGACCTCGTAGATGCCGAGCTTGCGGTGCAGTGGCGCCTCGTCGGCGATGAACAGAAACGACGGCTGCGCCCTGCGCCATGGACTGGGTGGTCGGGTGGGCAGCATCGCCCAGCATCGTCACCCGGCCAAACAACCAGTTCTCGATCGGGTCCTTGTCGGCGGTGGCCCAGCGCTTCCAGCTCTTGGGCAGATCGATGAGCTGGCGCGGCAGCGGGTGAATGTCCTGAAAGTAACTCTGCACCCCCTCGCGGCTGCCTTCGCGCACGCCCCACTCCTCGACCTCGCGGCTGTGGTAGGTCACGACCACGTTGTACTGTTCGCCGCCGCGCAGCGGATAGTGCACCAGATGGCAGCGCGGACCAGCCCACAACCTGGCCGCGTTCCACTTCAGCGCATCGGGAAACTCGGTCTTGTCCACCACGGCGCGGTACACCACATGTCCGGTGACGCGGTGCGGGTCGCCCACGAACTGGGCCCGAACCACCGAGCGCACGCCGTCGGCACCGATCAGCGCCTGGCCGCGCCAGCGCCGTCCGTGCTGGTCTTCGGCCGTCACACCGTCGTCGTCCGACGTCACGCGCACGATGCGGGTGTCGGTGTG
>NZ_DAISZC010000113.1:0-2831 GCF_036824975.1 Tepidimonas sp. | reverse complement strand
ACCTGGTCGGGGTGAGAGGATTCGAACCTCCGGCCTCTACGTCCCGAACGTAGCGCTCTACCAGGCTAAGCTACACCCCGATGACCGCTGAAACACCCGTCATGAGCGGCGCGTCAACAGCTGAGCCGCTAATTGTAGCAGAGCTTCACGGTACCGTTGCGCCACGGCATCCCCTGGGGGCAGGCGGTCGAGCGCGGCGATGGCGCGCTCGACTTCGGCGGTGGCATGCCGGCGCGCTTCGTCCAGACCGCCACAGCGGCGCACGATCGCCAGAATTTCGTCCAGCCGCTCGCTGCCGCCGCGTTCGATGGCGCTGCGGATCAGGGCCGCTTCCTCCGGTTGGCAGCGGCGCAGTGTGCAGATGACCGGCAGCGTCACTTTGCCTTCGCGCAGGTCGTCGCCCAGATTCTTGCCCAGCTCGCTGGCGTCGCCCTCGTAGTCGAGTACGTCATCGACGATTTGAAATGCGGCCCCAATCGCCTGCCCGTACTCGGCGCAGGCCGCCTCGGTGTCGCTGTCGCTGCCGGCCAGCAGCGCCGCCAGGCGCGCGCTGGCTTCGAACAGCTGCGCTGTTTTGGCGCGGATGACACGCAGGTAGGCTGCCTCATCCAGGTGCGCGTCGTGCATGTTCATCAGCTGCAGCACTTCACCTTCGGCGATCACGTTGGTGGCGTCGGCCAGCACGCGCATGATGCGCATGTCGCCGCACTCCACCATCATCTGGAACGCGCGCGAATACAAAAAGTCGCCCACCAGCACGCTGGCGGCGTTGCCGAACACCTGGTTGGCAGTGTCACGCCCGCGCCGCAGTGTGGACTCGTCCACCACATCGTCGTGCAGCAAGGTGGCGGTGTGGATGAACTCCACCACCGCCGCCAGGATATGGCGGCGCGGGTCGGTGCAGCCCAGCGCGCCGCACATCAGCAACAGCAGCGCCGGTCGCACGCGCTTGCCGCCGGCCCCGATGAGGTAGTGTGCCACTTGGCCCACCAGCGGCACGTCGCTGTCGAGCCGCTGCCGGATGACGGCGTCGACCGCCTGCATGTCGGCGGCGACGACGGACAGGGCGTGCGGGGCGGGTGCGGCGGCGGCGGGGGACAAGATGCAGGCGCTGGCAAAACAAGACCCGGAGCGGCCGGGCACCGTAGCCGGGGATTATAGAAACGCACCAGGTTGCCGACGGGCACGCCGGTGGGGTGCCAGATTGTCCGGGGCAGCCTATAATGGACGTTGCCTGCCGAGGAGCGTTGCAGCGCACCACGGATAGCCCGTGCGCGAGGCTCGACAGGCGCCGGAAAAGGTCGTGCCGACCCCCCGGTTCTGTGGCAACGACGCTCACCCACCGGCGTGGCGTGAGCATCTGTGCCCGCCAGCGGTGGCAACCCTGCAACAGGAGTCCATGGCATGAACGCACCGCTGCACACCGCACTGCCCACCGACTGCGTGGTGGCCGACTTGGGTTTGGCCGAATGGGGCCGCAAAGAAATCCGCATCGCCGAAACCGAAATGCCCGGCTTGATGGCGATCCGAGAGGAATACGCCGCCAGCCAGCCGCTCAAGGGCGCGCGCATCGCCGGGTCGCTGCACATGACGATCCAGACCGCGGTGCTGATCGAGACGCTGCAAGCGCTGGGCGCACAGGTGCGCTGGGCGTCGTGCAATATTTTCTCTACGCAAGACCACGCCGCCGCCGCGATTGCGGCGCGTGGTACACCGGTGTTCGCCTATAAGGGCGAGACGCTGCAGGACTACTGGGACTTCACACACCGCATCTTCGAGTTCGGCCCGGCCGGCAGCCCGGACGAGGGGCCCAACCTGATTCTGGACGACGGGGGCGACGCGACGCTGCTGTTGCATCTGGGCCAGCGTGCCGAAAAAGACCCCTCGGTGCTGCAGCGTCCAACCAGCGAAGAGGAGCGCGTGCTATTTGCCGCCATCCGCCAGCGGCTGGCACAAGACCCCACGTGGTACAGCCGCAAGGCGGCACAGGTGATTGGCGTGACCGAGGAGACCACCACCGGCGTCAATCGCCTCAAGCAGATGGCCGCGCGCGGCGAGCTGATGTTTCGTGCCATCAACGTCAACGACTCGGTGACCAAGAGCAAGTTCGACAATCTGTACGGTTGTCGCGAGTCGCTGGTGGACGGCATCAAGCGCGCCACCGACGTCATGATCGCCGGCAAGATCGCGGTGGTGTGCGGCTACGGCGACGTGGGCAAGGGCTCGGCGCAGGCGCTGCGCGCGCTGTCGGCCCAGGTGTGGGTGACGGAGATCGACCCCATCTGTGCGCTGCAGGCGGCCATGGAGGGCTACAAGGTGGTCACCATGGACTACGCCGCCGACAAGGCCGACATTTTCGTCACCGCCACCGGCAACAAGCACGTCATCACGTACGCGCACATGGCGCGCATGAAAGACCAGGCGATCGTGTGCAACATCGGCCACTTCGACAACGAAATCGATGTGGCAGCGCTGGAGGCCCGTTGCCGCTGGGAAGAGATCAAGCCGCAGGTGGACCACGTCATCTTCGAGGATGGCAAGCGCATCATCCTGCTGGCCAAGGGGCGGCTGGTGAACCTGGGCTGCGCCACCGGTCACCCCAGCTATGTGATGAGCAGCTCGTTTGCCAACCAGACCATCGCGCAGATCGAGCTGTTCACCCACCGCGACTTCTACGAAAAGGGCAAGGTCTACACCTTGCCCAAGCACCTGGACGAGAAGGTGGCGCGCCTGCAGCTGAAAAAGCTCGGCGCCATGCTGACCGAATTGACCGATGAGCAGGCGGCCTACATCGGCGTGCCCAAGGAAGGACCGTACAAGCCCGATACCTA
>NZ_DAISZC010000112.1:0-2857 GCF_036824975.1 Tepidimonas sp. | reverse complement strand
AAGCGCGGTTTTGCGAACGACCGTTCGCGCCGGAGCGCTGCATCCCGCGCTTGGCACAATCACACCCCATCATGCCGCCTCTCGACCCCGTCATCCTATTTTTTCTGTTCGGTTTGGTGGCCGGGTTGCTGCGCTCGGAGCTCAAGCTCCCCGGGGCGCTGTACGACTCGCTGTCGATCTTTCTGCTGCTGGCCATCGGGCTCAAAGGCGGACAGGGACTGGCCACCCAGCCGCTGGCGCCGCTGCTGCCGCAGGTGGGCGCCGTGGTGCTGCTGGGCGTGGCGCAGACGCTGCTGGCATTTGCCGCCCTGCGCGCGCTGCTGCGCTTCGACCGGCCCAACGCGGCCGCCACCGCGGCGCACTACGGCTCGGTGAGCGTGGCCACCTACGCCGTGGCCAGCGCCTGGCTGGCCGCGCGCGCCATTCCCGTCGAGCCTCAGATGGCCGTGCTGCTGGCGGTGATGGAGGTGCCGGCGATTCTGGTGGGCATCGCGCTGGCGCGCGGCGTCAGCCGCGATACCGACTGGGCGGCGCTCAGCCACGAGGCGTTCCTTGGCAAGGGGGTGACGCTGCTGCTGGGCGGCATGGCCATCGGCTGGGCCGCCGGCCCCGGCGGGCTGCAGCCCATCAGCGTCCTGTTCGTCGACCTGTTCAAGGGCGTGCTGGCGCTGTTTCTGCTCGAGATGGGCCTGATCGTCAGCCGTCAGATGGGCGAGCTGCGTCGGCGCGGCGTGGCGCTGGTGGCGTTTGGGGTGACGATGCCGCTGCTGTCGGCCGTGCTGGGCGCGGCCACCGGAGTGGGGCTTGGGCTGTCGGTGGGCGGCACCACCGTGCTGGCTACCCTGGCGGCTTCGGCGTCCTACATCGCCGTGCCCGCCGCCATGCGCATTGCCGTGCCGCAGGCCAATCCCGCGCTGTCGCTGGCCGGCGCGCTGGGGGTGACCTTCCCGTTCAACCTGATCGTCGGCATCCCGCTGTACCACCGTCTGGCCGCGTGGATGCTGCAGTCCCACCCGTGATGAGCCTGCCCATGCCATGACCACCCCCGTGACCACCGACAAACGCACCCTGCTGACGGTCTTTGCCGAGGCGGCACTGGAGCCGCTGCTGGTGGCGGACATGGACCGCCTAGGCATCCGCGGCTACACCATCTCCGACGCCCGCGGCAAGGGCGGCCGCGGCGTGCGCGACGCCTCGTGGGATGAGTCGCGCAACCTGCGGCTGGAGATCATCTGCGCGCGCGCCCAGGCCGAGGCGTTCTTGCAACATCTGCAAGCGCGCTACTACGCACACTACGCGATGGTGGCCTTCTTGTCGGAGGTTGAAGTGCTGCGGCCAGACAAGTTTTGATCCTGCCACGTAGGGGCTCGTGCCAAGGATCACAGCGGCCAGAACAGCGGGATGAGCACGCTGGCCAGCGCCCACACCAGGATGTTGAGCGGCACGCCCAGGCGGGCGAAGTCGCTGAAGCGGTAGTGGCCTGCCGCGTACACCAGCGTGTTGGTCTGGTACCCGATGGGGGTGGCGAAACTGGCGCTGGCCGCCAGCATCACGCCCACCACGAAGGGGCGCGGATCGACTCCGAGTGCATGCGCCACATCGATGGCCAGCGGCGTCAACAGCGCCGCCACCGCGCTGTTGCTCAGAAACTCGGTCGCCACCGATGCGGCCAGAATCACCAGCGACAACACCGCTTGCGGCGACAGCCCTTCGGCCCCAACCGCCAAGGCATGCGCGGCTTGCGCCA
Source organism: Tepidimonas sp. (assembly GCF_036824975.1). GTDB lineage: Bacteria > Pseudomonadota > Gammaproteobacteria > Burkholderiales > Burkholderiaceae_C > Tepidimonas. The sequence continues at coordinate 1,110 of NZ_DAISZC010000112.1, read as the reverse complement.
CCAGTCCGCTGTCGCGCATGGCCACACTCAGCGCCAGCATCGCGTAGATCAGCATCAAGATCGGCCACTCGATCGCCTTGTACGCCTCATCCGGCTTGATGCAGCCGCACAGCACCACCGCGACGGCGCCGATGAGCGCCAACGCCTCGATCGGCATCACCTCCAGCGCCGCCAGCGCGATGACCGCCGCCAGCGTCACTGCCGCCAGCGGCGCGCGCTCGCGCCGCACCGTCGCGGCTCGCGCGTCGGTGATCGCGTACAGGTCGCCGTTGTCGCAGAAGCGCTGGATCTGGCGCGGCGTGCCTTCGACCAGCAGCACGTCGCCCACCTGCAGCTGAAAATCATCGCCAATGGTTACCAGCGACGCTTGCCCGCGATGCACGGCGATGACGTGGATGCCGTAGCGGGCTGCCAGGTCTAGGTCGCGGATGGGGCGCTGCACATAGCGCGAGGTCTGCCCCACCAGCGCCTCGACCACGACGGCGTCGCGCCGACGCAGCGTCTCCAAATCCGGTGCGCGAGCTTTCGCCGTGCCGGTCAACAAATCTGCCCGGTCCGCATCGCGCAACGCCACCAGCGCATGGCTGAGCGTGTGCACCACCAGCCGGTCGCCTGCCTGCAACGGCGTGTCTGGATCGGGCGCGCTGAATTCCTCGTCGCCCCGAAACAGCTTGAGCACCTGTGTGCTGCCATTGGCCAGATGCGCCTGGCGCAGCGTGCGCCCCACCAGGCGCGACCCCTCGGGCACGAACAGCTCAGCCATGAAGCGCCGCTCGCTCCCCCCGCCGAACTGTTGGATCAAGGTCTGGCGCACCGGCAGCCAGCGGCGCGCCGTCACGAAGATGAACACGCAGCCCACCAGCGCAACAATCCCCCCCACGGCGCCGATCTCAAAAAGCGAAAACGGCGCCAGCCCGTGTTGACGCGCCACCCCATCGACCAACAGATTGGTCGAAGTGCCCACCAGCGTCACCATGCCTCCCAAGATGGTGGCGTAGGACAGCGGGATCAGCAGGCGCGACGGCGCCAGCGAATGCCGAACAGCCAGCGCCGTGACCACCGGAATCATCACCATCACCAGCGGGGTGTTGTTGACGAATGGCGACACGC
>NZ_DAISZC010000024.1:21255-27611 GCF_036824975.1 Tepidimonas sp. | reverse complement strand
AAACGTCAGACCTGCATGTTCATCACGTCGGTGTAGGCCTGCATCATGCGGTTGCGCACGTGCAATGCGGCCTGAAAGCCGATCTGCGCCTTTTGCATCGCCACCATGGTTTCTTCCAGGCTGACGTTGCGGTTGCCCTTTTGCACCTCGTTTTGCAGGGCGCTGGCGCGGTTTTGCGCTGCGCTGACTTCGCGCAGCGCAGTGCGCAGCGCATCCCCAAAGCCGGACTGGGACACCGCCCCGGTGGCCGACGCCGCCCCCGGGCCCGTGGCAGGCGCCACCGGCATGGCACCGGCCGCGGCCTTGGCCGCCAGGGCCTTTTGTGCGGCGCGCAAGGCAGCCACCTGAGCGGGGCTCATCGACGCGGTGTGCATGGGCAGCAGGCGCAGATCCATGGGGTGACTCCGTTTCGATGACAGGCCATTGGCAACGCGGTTAGCAACACGCAGGAAACGACGCCGGGTTAGTGCTGGAAGAGGACACACAAGCCTGACCGGGGCTCCAAGCGCGTGCCCGCATGGTAGCGTCCGGGCCGCCCGCGGCTTAAGCGCGAATAGACCCGTCACCGCCCGTCTGTTCGCGCTTTAGTGCAGCGCATGCCGGTGCGGATAATGCGCCGCATGGCTACCTCGACCACTGCCGTCGCCGAATTGGACCCGGCACTGCCGGGAACCGACACCGCACGCCCCACCCCGCCGCTGTTGGCCGGGTGGCAGCGTCTGAGTGCGCCGCGCAAGGCGGCGCTGGGCGCGGGCGTGCTGGCCATGGTCGCGCTGCTGGCCGTGGCGTTTTATCTGCTCAACCGTCCGGACTACCGGGTGCTGTACGCCAACCTCTCGGACAAGGACGGCGGCGCGATCCTGGCGCAGCTGTCGCAGATGAACATCCCCTACAAGCACGCCGACGGCGGCAACGCGATTTTGGTGCCCGCGGACCGCGTCAACGACGTGCGCATGAAGCTGGCCAGCCTGGGCCTGCCCAAGGGCACGGTGGCGGGCTTCGAGCTGATGGACAACACGCGCTTAGGCATGACGCAGTTTCAGGAGCGGGTGAACTTTCAGCGCAGCTTGGAGGGGGAGCTGACACGCACCATCTTGTCGCTGCAGTCGGTGGCCGATGCGCGCGTGCATCTGGCGCTGCCCAACCAAAACGGGTTTTTCCGCGAACAGCAAAAGCCCTCGGCCAGCGTGCTGCTGACACTGCACCCCGGGCGCACGCTCGACCGCACGCAGGTGGCGGGCATCGTGCATTTGGTAGCCAGCTCGGTGCCGGAAATGGACCCGAAGGCTGTCAGCGTCATCGATCAAAACGGGGCGCTGCTGTCGCAGCGCGCCGAGGGCGACGGAGGTATCGATTCGCGCCAGCTGGAGTATGTGCGCACGCTGGAGCGCATGTATACGCAGCGCATTTTGGACCTGCTGGAGCCGGTGGTGGGGCGCGATAACGTGCGCGCCGCGGTGACCGCGGACGTGGATTTCTCGATCACCGAGCGCACCAGTGAGCAGCACCGGCCCAACCAGGGCAACGAGCCAGCGGCGGTGCGCAGCTCGCAAACGGTGGAGGAAAACGCCCCCGGCAGCGCACAGCCCGCCGGGGTGCCAGGGGCCGTGTCGAACATCGCACCCGGACCGACGCAGGCGCCCATCAACGGCCCCACGCCTCCTGTGGGCGTGGTGGGCGCGGGCAATGTGCCGGGCACGGCAGCCGACGCCCTGCGCCGCCGCGAGCTGGTCGTCAATTACGAGGTGGACAAGACGGTGGCCGTGACGCGCGAAGCCAGCGGCACCGTGCGCCGCCTGACCGCCGCGGTGGTCATCAACCACCTGCCCAACCCGGACGCAAAGAAGGGGCCCGCAACGGCGGCACTGCCGCCGCAGCAGCTCGAGCAAATCCAGGCGCTGGTGCGCGACGCCATCGGCTTCAACGGCGAACGCGGCGACTCGATCAACGTGATGAACGCCCCCTTCAACCAGCCCAAGGTGGAGCCGGTGGAGGTGCCGTGGTACCGCGACCCCGACGTGCAGGACCTGCTGCGCAGCGCCGCTCCGTCGCTGGGTCTGCTGCTGGTGGGGCTGTTGATCTTCCTTGGTCTGGTGCGGCCGACCCTGAAGATGATGCAGCCGCCGCCCCCAGCCGAGGCCGCGGCGGCGGCAGGCGCCACGGCCGCGCTGCCCGGCCCCGGCGGCCAGGTGGACGCGGTGGTGGGCGAAGTGGTGGAGCGCCCCGGCCTGCCGCAACCGGCTCATAATGAGCCCACCGCCGAAGAGTTGCGGCTGGCCGACGCGCGCCGCCTGGCCAAGGAGAACCCGGTGGCGGTGGCCAACATCCTCAAGGGCTGGATGGGCACCGAGGGCACCTGAGGACGACCGCAGCCGGCGCACGCGCAAGGTGAGCAAACATGGCCGATACCGATGACGGACTGCAGGACGCCGCCATCTTCCTGATGTCGCTGGGCGAGGAAGAGGCGGCAGAGGTGTTCAAGCACTTCTCGCCCAAGGAGGTACAGCGCCTGGGCGAGACCATCGCGCGCATGAGGACGGTGCCCAAGGAGAAGGTGGACACCGTCATCGAGAAGTTCACCCGCGAAGCGGCGTCGCAGAGCCTGCTGGTGTCCGACACCGACAACTACGTGCGCGCGGTGCTCAAGCGTGCGCTGGGCGAGGACAAAGCCGCGCTGCTGATCGACCGCATCCTGCAAGGGGGCGACGTCTCGGGCATCGAGAGCCTGAAGTGGATGGATCCGCTGTCGGTCGCGGAACTGCTGCGCAACGAACATCCGCAGATCCTGGCGGCGATCCTGGTGCATCTGGACCAGGACCACGCCGCCAACATCCTGAAGCACTTTACCGAGCGCACGCGCAACGAGGTGATGCTGCGCATCGCGACGCTGGAGGGCATTCAGCCCACGGCGCTGAAGGACCTCAACGAGGCGCTGTATCAGGTGCTGGCCGGCGGCGACAAGATTCGCAAGAGCTCGCTGGGCGGTGTCAAGACGGCGGCCGAAATCATCAACCTGCTGGGCACAAGCCTGGAGGCCAGCGTGCTGGATGCGATCCGCGAGCAGGACCCGGATCTGGCACAAAAGATCATGGACAAGATGTTCACCTTCGAGGACCTGCTCAAGCTCGACAACAAATCGCTGCAAATGGTGCTCAAGGAGGTGTCGGCCGACGTGCTGGTGGTAGCGCTCAAAGGTGCCTCGCAAGAGCTGCGCGACAAGATTCTGTCCAACATGTCCAGCCGGGCGGCCGAGGCACTCAAGGAGGATCTCGAGTCGCGTGGACCGGTGCGCTTGTCGGAAGTGGAGGGCCAGCAGAAGGAAATCCTCAAGATTGTGCGCCGGTTGGTGGACGAGGGCCAAATCGTGATCGGAGGAGGCGGCGACGATGCCTTCGTCTAACCGCAGCGCGCACCCGTATCAACGCTTCATCCCGCGCGAGGAGGTGCAGGCGGTCAGCGCCTGGACCTTCGAGCCGGTGGACGATGCAGCGCGCGCGACCCCCAGCGAACCGGCTGCGCCGCCGATTACGCCGGAGGATGTGGAAGCAGCGCGTGCCCAAGCCTTTGCAGAGGGTTTCGAGCAGGGACGGCAAACTGGCGCCCAAGAGATGCGCGAGGCGCTGACCGCCCCACTGCGTCAGCAGGCCGAGGATCTGGCGCGGCGCGTCGCGGACGTGATGGCCGGTGCGCAGGCCGAATTGGACGCGGTGCAACAGCAGCTGGCGCAGCAGGTGTTGTTGCTGGCCTGCGATGTGGCGCGCCAAGTGGTACGGCGCGAACTGGCGCAGTCCTTAGGCCCGGTGCAGGCCGTGGTGCAGGAGGCCCTGTCGATGCTGAGCGACGACGCTCGCCCGGCCGTGCTGCGCCTGCACCCACAGGACGCCCAGCGCTTGCAACCAATGTTGGGCGAAGCGCTGCAGCGCCACCAAGTGCGGCTGCAGGCCGATGCGCGCGTGACCCCTGGTGGGTGCATAGTGCAAACGCGTCTGGGCGTGGTGGACGGCACGGTGGAGCGCCGCTGGGCGCGCGCCGTGGCCAATCTGGGACTGGACGAGCCGTGGAAATCGGACCTGACGATGTCACCCGAGCCCGGGTGCAACGGTGAAAACGCGCTAACCACTGCCGGCGCACCAGCGGCTGACGCGCCCGCCTTGCCGGCCGGTGCGACCGGACAGCCCCCCGTCGCCGCGGCACAGGACCGCCCCGCCGATGGCGAGCCCGTCGCCTGTGCCTCAAGCCATCTGACCCAGGCAGAGGAGGCCCCCTCCCATGGCTGACCTGCGCACCTGGCAAGCCTTTGTGGATGCCGCGCGGCAAGCGGCCAATCAGCCCACGCCGCTGGAGGCCAGCGGCCAGTTGACGCGCCTGGCGGGTTTGGTGCTGGAGGCCGAAGGCATTCGCACACCGGTGGGTTCGCAGTGCGTCATCGACCCCAATCCGGACCCGCTGGCGCCCGACGAGCCCCACGGCACGGTGCTGGCCGAAGTGGTGGGCTTTGCAGGCAGCCGCGCATTCCTGATGCCAGCCAGCGAGGTGCACGGGCTGGCACCGGGCGCGCGTGTGCGGCCCCTGCCCCCGTACCGCCCACGTCCGCGCCTGGGCGATGCACCGCATCCCATTGTCCCCAATGACCGAGGGGTGTTGCGCTTGCCGCTCGGTGCGGGGCTGCTGGGGCGGGTGGTGGATGCTTACGGGCACCCGCTCGATGGGGGTGGGCCGCTGCTGGGTGTGCAGGCGCAGCCGCTGGAGCGCCCACCCCTCAACGCCATGCAGCGCGCCCCCATTCGCCAGCCACTGGACACCGGCGTGCGCGCCATCAACGCGCTGCTGACCGTCGGGCGCGGCCAGCGGCTGGGTTTGTTTGCCGGTTCGGGCGTGGGCAAGAGTGTGCTGTTGGGCATGATGGCGCGCTACACGCAGGCCGACGTCATCGTCGTCGGCCTCATTGGCGAGCGCGGCCGCGAGGTCAAGGAGTTCATCGAGGACATTCTGGGTCCGCAGGACCGGGGCCGCGCCGTGGTGGTGGCGGCACCCGCCGACGCCCCACCATTGGTGCGGCTGCAAGGCGCGCACTACGCCACCGCCATTGCCGAGCGTTTCCGTGATGAGGGCCAGCACGTGCTCCTGCTGATGGATTCGCTGACGCGCTACGCGATGGCGCAGCGCGAAATTGGACTGGCGATTGGCGAGCCCCCCGCCACCAAGGGCTATCCGCCCAGCGCCTTTGCCCGGCTGCCGCAGCTGGTGGAGCGCTCCGGCAACGGTCCTGAAGGCGGCGGCTCCATCACGGCGTTCTACACCGTGCTGTCCGAAGGCGACGACCAGCAGGATCCGATTGCCGATGCTGCCCGCGCCATCCTGGATGGTCACATCGTGCTGTCGCGTGCACTGGCCGAATCCGGCATCTACCCTGCCATCGACATCGAGGCCTCGGCCTCGCGCGTGATGCACAACGTGGTCAGCCCCGAGCACTGGGCGCTGGCACGGCGCTTTCGGCAGCTGTATTCGCGCTACCAGAAGAGCCGCGACCTGATCCAGTTGGGCGCCTACGTCAGCGGCAGCGATCCCGACACCGATCTGGCCATCCAGCTGCACCCAGCGATGGTGGCGCTGCTGACGCAAGACATGCGCGAAGGGGCATCGTTCGACAGCAGCGTGCGCCAGCTCACCGAGCTGCTCGCTGCGGCGGCCGGCGCCGGTGCCCGCAGTGGCGCAGGAGGCCGTGCATGAAGCCCACGCGCGATCTGGCCGTCCTGATGGAGCTGGCACAGCGGCGGCGCGACGATGCGCTGCAGGCGCTGGCCGCGGTGCGCCGCGAACAGCTCACCGCTCAGGGGCAGATGGAGCAGCTGCGTGCCTACACGCGCGACGCCGACGCGCGCTGGCTGCAGCGCGCCAGCGCCGGCGTCACGCCCATGCTGCTGGCCACGCAGCGCCAGTTCGTGGCGCGGTTGGAAGAAGCCATCGCCTTTCAGACCGACGTGTTGCAGCGCTTGCAAGAGCGCGTGGCGCACGCCGAGGCCCGGGTCCAGCACGCCGAGCGGGCCTTGGCGACGCTGCAGCGCATCCAGCAGCGGCGCCAGCTACGCTGGCTGGAGCAGCAACGCCGCGTCGAACAGAAAGCCACCGACGAGATGGCTGCCGCCCAGCACCGGCGGCGCGCCACGATGATGCCCTGAGGAGAGTTGCCGATGAAAGCCGAAGCCGCCACTCATGCCACCGCCCACCCCAGCTCGCACCGGCCTAGTGCGGGGGCCCGCGACGGCGACCCCGCCGCCCGTGACGTCTTTGCATCTTTGCTGGAAGGCCTGGTCGCCGCCGATGACGAGGCCCTGAACACAAACGACGCTGACGGC
>NZ_DAISZC010000024.1:0-21155 GCF_036824975.1 Tepidimonas sp. | reverse complement strand
GGAAGGCCTGGTCGCCGCCGATGACGAGGCCCTGAACACAAACGACGCTGACGGCGCAGCCGGCCACCAGAACAGCCCACAATGGGGAGCTTCTCGTCCTGACCACGTGGTCGCCACAGACGGCAGAGCTGGCGGCCAGGACAGCGACGACGATGAGCGGTGCGCGGCCCCGGACACCCGCTGCTCCGCTGACGCCAGCGCCCTCGGGATGGCCCCGCTACTGGCAAGCCTGATGATGCCCGCCGCGATGGCGGAGACCGACCGCGCCGCAGGCGGCGCGCAGACACCCACAGACGGGGTACGCGACACACTGACTGCTGTGGCGACCGGCCCGCTGGACGCCGCGCCCGACCGTGCCAGCCTGCCAACCGACCCGCACCAGCTGTCTCGCACACCGGGGGTCGGGCAGCGCGATGAGGGGGCCGCGGCACCGTCGCCTGCCGCGCTGGCGGCGCGCAGCAAGGGGCGCGCACCCACCGCTGCATCCCGGGCCGCTGCTCCCCAGCCGTCGGCCGCCGATACCCGGAGCATGCTCGCCGCCGATGCAGCAGTGGCGGCGCGTCCACTGCAGGCAAGCGCCGTTGCCCCGGCCGCAGCCAGCCCCAGCACGCCCGGCGCGGACGCCGCGGGCGCAGCCGCCGCGTCCGTTGGCGGCGGCGAACGCCCCGGCGCCGGGGCAGCCCACACCGGCAGCAACGGTGATGGCCGCAGCAGCGGCGCCGCCATGCCAGGCGTCCCCGGCGGGCCATCCCCTCTGGAAAGCCTCGACCGTAGCGCCGCAGCGAACGATTTCGGGCTGGTGCTGGGCGAGGCGCTGCACGGCGCATTCGAAGCCATCGGCGCCCAGGTCTCCCTGTGGAGTGCCGGGCGCGCGCAGCGCGCCAGCTTCGACGTGCGCGACGGCCTGGACACCCCGCTGACGGTGGACGTGCAGGTGACCGACGGCGTGGCGCAGCTGCAATTTCGCACCGACGACGCCGCACTGCGCCAGCTGATCCAGGCCCAGGCTCCCACGGCGTTGGCCGACGCGATGGCCCGCGCCGGACTGGCGCTGGGCCAGGTGGACGTGGGCGCACGCGGGCAGGGCGGCGACCGCCCCGCCGACCCGGGGCGCTCCGGCCGCATGCTGCAGACGCGCGTGGCGCTGACCGTCCCCGCCGCTGCTGCCGCCGCACACCCCCTGCGGCGCGGCAGTACCGGGCTGGACGTGTACGCCTGACACCGGCAGATGGTAGACGGCGTTCGCCACAACAGCCCCGACGGCGCCGTGCTGTTCGTCCTTTTGCTCCGGTGGCGGCGGGGCGCACAATCGGCACTGCAGGAAGGTCGTAACGGCACTGCATGCCACAATAATTGGCCGTTGATGTCCCAAGGGGATGTGACGCCAGCCGCCGCAGGGCGACCGCCACCGTACCCTTTAGCTTTGTTCGACCGAGTGCACCACCATGGCCAAATCCGAAGAAACTGCCGCCGCGGAAAAGCCGAAAAGCAAGAAGCTGCTGATCATCATCATTGGCGTGCTGCTCGTACTGCTGCTGGGCGGCGGCGCGGCAGCCTTTTTGCTGATGAGCAAGAGCGCCGACGAGGAGGAGGAAGGCGCCGATGCCCCCAAAGCCAAGGCCGAGGCCAAGGCCAAGCCGAAGAAGCCCGCCGGGCCACCGACTTTCATGCCGCTGGACGCGGTGGTGGTGAATCTGGCCGATGCGGGCTCGACGCGCTATGCGCAGGTCGGTATCACGTTGCAAGTCGAGGACGCGCCGACGGCGGACCTGGTCAAGCAGTACATGCCGGCGATCCGCAACGGCATCTTGATGGCGATTTCGCGCCGCACCGCCGACCAACTGCTCAGCGCCGAGGGCAAGGAGGAGCTGGCCAACGAAATCCTGACGCTGATCCGCAAGACCACCGACACCGAGGAGCATCGCGGCTACAGCCCGGTGGAGGCGGTGTTGTTTTCCAGCATCATCGTGCAGTAAGGGGCGGCCCCAGCGCCGGAGGACACCATGAGCGACGCGTTTCTCTCCCAAGACGAGATCGACGCCCTGCTCGAGGGCGTCACCGGTGAAAGCCAGAAGCTGGCCAAGGAGGAGGTGCAGACGGGCGGTATCCGCACCTATGACCTCTCCAGCCAAGAGCGCATTGTGCGTGGGCGTATGCCCACGATGGAGGTGATCAACGAGCGTTTCGCCCGCAACCTGCGCGTGGGTCTGTTCAACTTCATCCGCCGCAGCCCGGAGGTGTCGGTCGGCCCGGTGCAGGTGCAAAAGTACAGCATGTTCCTGCGCGACCTGGTGGTGCCGACCAACTTCAACATCATGGCGGTGCGGCCGTTGCGCGGCAGCGGCCTGATCGTGTGCGAGCCCACGCTCATCTTCGGCGTCATCGACAGCCTGTTTGGCGGCACGGGCAAGTTCCATACCCGCATCGAGGGACGGGACTTTTCACCCACCGAGCAGCGCGTCATCAACCGTATGGTGGACGTGGTGTCGGAGGAATACAAAAAGGCGTGGAAAGGCATCTACCCGCTGGAGCTGGTGTACCAACGCTCGGAGATGCAGCCGCAGTTCGCCAACATCGCCACACCCAGTGAGATTGTGGTCAGCACCAGCTTCACGCTGGAGATCGGCGACATCACGGGCTCACTGCACCTGTGCATCCCGTACTCGACGCTGGAGCCGATCCGCGACCTGCTGTACTCCAACACACAGGGCGACTCGATGGAAGTCGACCGGCGCTGGGTAAAGCTGCTCAGCCAAGAGATCCAGGCCGCCGAGGTGGAGCTGGTGGCGGAGCTGGCGACCGCCGAAGCCACCGTGGAGCAGCTGCTGGCGATGAAAGTGGGCGACTTCATCGAACTGGAGCGCACCCCGATCATCCAGGCCAAGGTGGATGGTGTACCGGTGCTGGAGTGCGAGTACGGCACACACAACCGCAAATATGCGCTGAAGGTGGTGCGCACCATCCGCAGCAGTGACCAGACCTGGCACGCACACGGAGCAATGAACTATGACAAGTGACAACGACACCCCGGCCGGCCCGGTGGACGAGCAGGCGCTGGCCGACGAGTGGGCACAGGCCCTACAGGAACAAAGCGGTACCGCCGGCGCAGGCGGCAGCGGCGATGCCTTCGCCAGTGCGCCACACTTCGACGGCCCGGCACCAGCCCCCACCGGGAACAACGACATCAGCATGGTGCTGGACATCCCGGTGACGCTGTCGGTGGAGCTGGGCCGCACCAAGGTGCCGATCAAGTACATCCTGCAGCTCGCACAGGGCTCGATCGTCGAGCTCGACGCGCTGGCGGGTGAGCCGATGGACGTGCTGGTCAACGGCTATCTCATCGCCCAGGGCGAGGTGGTGGTGGTCAACGAAAAGTTCGGCATTCGCCTGACCGACATCGTCACCCCCTCCGAGCGTCTGCGACGCCTGAGCAAGCACTGAAACCCCACACGGCCCACCCCATGACGAGCGATGCGATGACACTGGTGCCGGCCCTGGCGCTGCTGGGGGGGCTGGCCGTGCTGGCGTGGGCCGTACGCTGGCTGCGCCGCCGCCTGCCCGCCGGCGTTGGCGGCGGCGCCGCGTTGCGTGTCGTGTCACAGCTGATGCTGGGGCCGCAGCAGCGTGTCGTCGTGGTGGAGCTGGACGGGCCCGGCGGGCCGGTGCAGCTGACGCTGGGCGTGACGCCCCAGCACGTGCGCACATTGCACGTGCGGCCGCTGGGCGCCAAGGCGCCCGACCCCGCCGCTAAGGCACAGCCCGCTGCGCCGGAAGGCTCGTCCGACTATGCCGGTGTGATGCGTGCTGCGCTGCACGGCACCAGAGGCGCGGCGGACGCAGGGCCGAAGGCGGCTGCGGCGCCGCCCGGAACTGATGCTGAGGTGGGTGACCCACGATGAGAAAAGTGCGCCAGTATCGCATGGCGCTGCGCGCATTCGCCATGCACGGCCTGCGCGGGGTTGCTGCGCTGGCGCTGCTGGCGGGTGCGCTCGACGCCGCTGCCCAAGGCACACCGGGTCAGCTGCCATTGGTCATCGGCCAGGGGCCGGGCGGCACCACCTATTCGGTGCCGATCCAGACCCTGCTGTTCTTCACGGCGCTGTCGTTCCTGCCTGCCATCCTGCTGATGATGACGGCGTTTACCCGCATCGTCATCGTGCTGTCGCTGCTGCGGCAGGCATTGGGCACGCAGGCTTCACCCCCCAACCAGGTCATCATCGGCCTGTCGCTGTTCTTAACCTTCTTCGTCATGGGGCCGACGCTGGACCGGGTCTATGAAACCGCCTACGTGCCCTACAGCACCGGACAGGCCAGTTTCGAGCAGGCGGTGGCCGCTGCCGAACAGCCGATGCGCCAGTTCATGAAGGCGCAGACCCGGCAGGCCGACTTCCAGTTGTTCGTCAATCTGGCCAAGCTGCCCCCCACCACCACGGTCGATGAGGCGCCGCTGCGCGTGCTGGTGCCGGCATTCGTGATCAGCGAGCTCAAGACCGCATTTCAGATCGGCTTCATGATTTTTATTCCATTTCTGATCATCGACATGCTGGTGGCCAGCGTGCTGATGTCGCTGGGGATGATGATGCTGTCGCCAGTGCTGGTGGCGCTGCCGTTCAAGCTGATGCTGTTCGTGCTGGCCGATGGTTGGAACCTGTTGATCGGCTCGCTGGCCGCCAGTTTTGCCGCCCCGTAGCGACCGCGCGGGCCGCGGCGCCCGCAGCGACCGGAGCCACCCGACGGCACCCTCGAGCGCACTGCCCGCCACCGACCTCATTCACCCCGACCGGATTCTGCCCATGGAACCCCAAGCCGTCCTCACCCTGGCCCAGCAGGCCATGTTCACGCTGCTGGCCGTCTCGGCCCCGGTGCTGGGGGCCGTGCTCGTCGTCGGCCTGATCATCAGCCTGTTTCAGGCGCTGACGCAGATCAACGAGGCGACGCTGTCGTTCGTGCCCAAGCTGATTGCGGCCATTGCCGTGCTGCTGCTGGTGGGCCCCTGGATGTTGACCACGCTGGTGGAGTACATCCGGCGCGTGCTGCTGGCGCTGCCCGACTACGCGGTCTAAATCCCCCCCGATGGACACCCCGGCGCTGACCTTCACCGAGGCGCAGCTGATGGCGTGGATTGCGCCGGTGTTCTGGCCGTTCCTGCGCATCCTGGGGGTGTTTTCGGCAGCACCGCTGCTGTCGGCGCGCTCGGTGCCGCTGCGCACCCGCATTGGCCTGGCGTTCGTGATGGCGGTGTGCATCCAGCCGGCGCTGCCCGCGGCAGTGACGCTGCCGCTCAACAGCCCACAGGCGCTGGGAGCGGTGGTGCAGCAACTCGCCATCGGCCTGTCGATCGGGCTGGCAGCGCGCATCGTCTTTGCCGCCATCGAAATGGCGGGCGAAATCGTGGGCCTGCAGATGGGCCTGAACTTTGCCGGTTTTTTCGACCCCAGCACCGGCGCGCAAGCCAGCACCGTGGGGCGCTTTTACGGCAACGCGACGATGCTGCTGTTCGTGGCGATGAACGGTCACCTGATGCTGCTGCAGGCAGTGGCGGCCAGCTTCGTCGCCTTTCCGGTGGGCGATGGCAGCTGGGCCGCGCTGCGCAGCATGCGCCTGCACGAGCTGGGCAGCCTGATCTTTGCCTATGGCCTGGGCATCGCGCTGCCCCTGATCGCGCTGCTGCTGTTCGTCAACGTGGTCATGGGCATCATCTCGCGCATTGCGCCGCAGATGAACGTGTTTGCCATCGGGTTTCCGCTGACGCTGTCGGTAGGCCTGGTTGGCATCGCGGTAATGCTGCCCATGCTGGCCGAACCGGTGCAGCAGTTGATGCAGCGCCTGGCGGCCCTGTACGGGATATAGCGCGCCTTGAGCGCAGGCCATCCATATGCCGACGCCGCGACGACGCCACCCTGCTGTCAGCGGTGCCCGGGCCAGCCGCGCTACACCAGCTTATTGCGGATGGCGTATACGGTCAGCTCGGCGTTGTTGCTCAGGCCCAGCTTTTCCAGCACGCGCGCGCGGTAAACGCTGACCGTCTTGGGGCTGATCATCAACGCCTCGGCAATCTGCGACAGCTTTTTGCCCGAGGCGATCAGGCGCAGCGTCTGCAGCTCGCGCTCGGACAGGGTGTCGTGCAGCTCGCCGCCAACGGGTGCCTGCAGGTGGTTGGCCAGCAGCTCCGCCAGTTCGGGCGTGATGTACTTGCGCCCCTGCGCCACCGTGCGCACCGCGGCGATCAGGGCCTGCGGGTCCCCCCCCTTGTTCAGGTAACCCATGGCCCCGGCGCGCAGGCAGCGGATGGCGTACTGGTCTTCCGGGTACATGCTGACCATGACGGTGCGCACCGGGTTGTCTTCCTCGTGCAGCACGGCCAAAATCTCCAGCCCGCTGCGCCCGGGCAAATCGACGTCGAGCAGCAGCACATCAGGCTGCTCGCGGCGCAGCGCCTCGCGCAGGGCGGGGTAGCTGTCCGCCTCGGCCACCACGCGGATATCGGTGGCCTCCAGCAGCGTGTCGCGAATGCCGCGCCGCACCACGGCGTGGTCGTCACACAAAACCACTCGGATCATGCCTCGTCCTCCTCGGCGGACCGCACCGCCAGCGCCCCGTCCAGCGGCAGCGACAAAATCAGCGTCATCCCCTGCCCCGGCGCGGTAATGACATCCAGCCACCCGCCCACGGACTGAGCACGCTCGCGCAGCCCCAGCAACCCGAACGAGCGCTCCTTGGCCAGTTCGGCGGCGCTGGCGCCACACCCGTCGTCGGCGATCTCTACGGTCAGGTGGCCCTCCAGATCACTGACGTCGATGGTGACGCGCCGCGCCTGCGCGTGCTTGAGCACGTTGGTCAGCGCCTCCTGCACGGTGCGGTAGGCCACCATCTCGTGCCGGTTGCTCAGCGCCGCCTGCACGCGCCCGCGCAGCTGCACGGTCAGACCGGTGCGTTCGGCAAAGGTGCGCGCCAGCCAGTCCAGCGCCGCCATCAGCCCCTGGTCCAGCACCGCCGGGCGCAGGTTGCGCATGATGCGCTGGCTCGCTCCCAGCGCGTGCTCGGTCATGGCCAGGGCCGCCTGCACGTGCCCCAGCGCCTCGGCGTCCTCCAGCCGCCGCGCCAGCCACGCCAGGTCCAGCTTGACCGCGGCCAGCGCCCCGCCAATGTCGTCGTGAATTTCGCGCGCGATGTCGGCGCGCTCGCGGTCGATGCTGGTTTGCAAGTGCTCGGTCAGCTCCAGCAGCCGCTGGCGCGACGTGGCCAGCTCACGCGCGGCCTCGGCCTGCGCCCGGCGCGTGGCCGCCAGCTCCAGCGCGCGCTGCAGCACATGGGGCAGGCGCGCGAGCTGGTTTTTGTCCACATAGTCGCTGATACCGCGCACCATGGCGTCAGCCACGGTGGCCTCTCCGATGGCGCCCGACACCAGGATGAAGGGCAGCGAATACCCGCTGGCCTGCAGCCACTCCCAGGCCTGCATGCCGGAGAAACCGGCCAGATGGTAGTCGGCCAGCACGGCGTCTACGGTCGGTGCCTCAGCCGCCAGCGCCGCCTGGAACGCCGCCAGTGTATCCACCAGCATCACCTCCGCCTCGACCTCGGCGCGGCGCAGGGCGCGCACCACCAGCTGGTGGTCGATGGGGTTGTCTTCCAGATGCAACAGTCGCAGCACGGCGCAAACCCGAAAAAGCGGTGCGAAGCCGGACAGCAGGACCGCGCTCCCGTGCGCCCCGTCCGGTTCGACCCTCCATATTGTGAGCGATTCCCGGGTCAAACCGGGCCCTTGTCGGTATCCCGACCGTCACCCGGGGTATGAGGCCACGGTACCGTGTGACGCGCGTACCGTCCGCGCGGCAACCGGTGCGCGACCGACAGCCGACACCAACCCGCCCAACGTGCGCCGGGCCAAGCAACGCGCCACCGGGTCAGGGTGGGCTGACCGAGGGCCAGATTGCCGTTATAGTTACTGCATCGACTCTGGGGCCTCTTGCAGGGCTACGCAATGGCAGACAGCACCGCTCCCTCCCCCACCCCGCAGCGCCGGCGCTGGCCACGGGAAGAGGTTACCGTGGTCGAGCCTCGCCCCGCGCCGCCCGACCCGGACGACGAGCCGACGGTGTCGGTACGGCTGGCTGCCGTGGCCGACCTGCAGGATTCCCTGCTGGTAGCGATGAACGACCTCAAACGCCTGGAAGGCTTGCTCGATCACGCCACCGGCAATTTGCTAGACCGTTTCAACCGCGCCATTGCGCTGGCGGAGATGCTGGCGGCGGAGCGCGGCGCGGAGGGGGCGGTTGCCGAGCTGCGCCAGACGCTAAACCAGGCGGTGCTGGAATTGCAGTTTCACGACTTGGCCACGCAGCTGCTGGTGCACACTGGCAAGGTGCTGCGCGGCTGCGCCTACATGCTGGCGGAGCAGGTGATGGAGCCCGAAGAAGACGAAGTCGGGATGGTGGTGACGCACCTGCCGCAAAATCCGAATCCCGTGACCCAGAGCGAGATGGACGCCGGCTCCGTCGAGCTGTTCTGACGTCATCCCGAACGCCCAAAGGTTGGTCCCATGCACTCGATCCTGGCCGTAGATGATTCCGCGTCCATGCGCAAGATGGTGTCGTTCACCCTCGTAGGAGCGGGCTTTCAGGTGGTGGAGGCGGTCGACGGCGTCGACGCCTACGAAAAAGCCCAGAAGCAGAAGTTCGATTTGGTGCTGACCGACCAGAACATGCCGCGACTGGACGGCATCGGGCTGACGCGCAAGTTGCGCGAGCATCCCCAGTACGCCACGACGCCGATTTTGATTCTGACCACGGAGTCGAGCGACCAGATGAAGCAGGCGGGACGCGCGGCGGGGGCCACCGGCTGGCTCGTCAAGCCGTTTGATCCCAATCGGCTCATCGAGGTCATTCGCAAGGTGATCCGTTGATCCTGCCACCCTGAAAGCGACGCCATGGCTGACACCGCAACCGACGGCTTCGACCTGACGCAGTTCTACCAGATCTTCTTCGAGGAGGCGGGTGAGAACCTGCAGCAGATGGAGCAGCTGCTGCTCAATCTGGATTTGGACACGGTCGACGACGAGACGCTCAACGCCATTTTCCGCTGCGCGCACTCGATCAAGGGCGGAGCGGCTACGTTCGGGTTCGAGGACGTGGCGGAGCTGACGCACCAGATGGAGTCGCTGCTGGACAAGCTGCGCCGACACGAGCTCAAGCCCACCGCGCCCATGGTGGACGTGCTGCTGGAGTCCAGCGATGCGCTCAAGGGCCTGTTGGCCCGCCACCAGGGCCTGGGCGGCGAGCCGCCCGAAACCAGTGCACTGGTGGCGCGTATCCGCGCGCTGGCACAGGGGCAGGTCCCCGCGGCCACGGCCGCCCCGCCCCCGCCGATGGCGGCGCCGGCGCCTGCGCCTGCTGCCGCATCGACGGCTGTTGCCCCGGCGCAGGCCCCCGTGGCCGGGCCGGTCGGCCCCGCGGGCATGCCGGCGGCGGCCCCCCCGGGCGCGCTGCGCCGCCTGCGGGCACGCATCGGGCCGCTGACGCACATGGCCCAGGCCGATGCCATCCAAGAGCTGTTCCGCGACATCGCCGGTCTGGGCCGCATCATCGGCCAGCGTGATGACGGCGCGGTGCGGATCTACGACATCGAAACGACGGGCAGCAACGACGAGCTGCTCGACCTGTTCGCATTTCATGTGGCACGCGAGCAGGTGGTGCTGGAGCCGCTGCCGACTGATGATGCGGGGGGTGCCGCCGCACCCGCCGGCACCATCGCGGCCGAACACAGCCGAGACGTCATCGAAGAAGGCTATGGCCTGTTTGCCGGCGCTCCCGGCAGCCCGGTGGCAGCCACCGTCACCGACGCCCGCGGTGTGGCCAGCCCGGCGCCCGATCTGGTACAGGGCTACGGCCTGTTTGCCGGCGCGCCAGGCAATCCGGTCACACCAGAGCAGCATGCGGCCGCCGTCCAGACCGACTCGGCACCGGAGGCCACCGGGCCAGAGGGTGCCGCCGCTGCGCCCGGCGCCGCCGCACAGGCGGATGCGCGTGCGCGCGACAGCGCCAAGGCCGCCCGGGCTGCAGCCAGTGCCCAGCTCGAAACCACCACGCTGCGGGTGTCGGTCAGCAAGATCGACCAGCTCATCAACCAAGTCGGCGAGCTGGTCATCACGCAGGCCATGCTGGCGCAGTACAGCCGCGATCTGGACGCCACGCTGCACCAGCAGCTGCTCTCCGGCCTGGCTGACCTCGAGCGCAACACGCGCGATTTGCAGGAATCGGTGATGTCGATCCGCATGATTCCGATGTCGGTCGTCTTCAGCCGCTTCCCGCGCATGCTGCGCGACTTGGCCGGCAAACTCGGCAAGAAGGTCGAACTCGTCACGCACGGCGAGGCCACCGAACTGGACAAGGGCCTGATCGAGAAGATCACCGACCCGCTGACGCACCTGATCCGCAACAGCTGCGACCACGGTATCGAGCTGCCGCACGAGCGTCTGGCCAAGGGCAAGCCCGAGGTCGGCACCATCACGCTGTCGGCGGCGCACCAGGGCGGCTCGATCCTGATCGAGGTCCGCGACGACGGCCGCGGCCTGTCGCGCGCCAAGCTGCTGGCCAAGGCGCGCGAGCGCGGCATCCCCTGCTCCGACGACATGAGCGATCAGGAGGTCTGGCAGCTGATCTTCGCGCCGGGCTTCTCCACCGCCGAGGTGGTCACCGACGTCTCTGGCCGCGGCGTCGGCATGGACGTGGTCAAGAAGAATATCGCCTCGCTGGGCGGCTCGGTGGAAATCGACTCGGCCGAGGGCTACGGCATGAGCGTCAAAGTGCGCCTGCCGCTGACGCTGGCCATCATGGACGGCATGACGGTGCGTGTGGGCGACGAGGTCTACATCCTGCCGCTGTCGTCGGTGGTGGAGTCGTTCCAGGTCACCGCCACCGACATCAACACCGTGGCGCAAAGCGCCCAGCTGGTGAAGGTGCGCGAAGAATATATGCCCGTCATTCAGCTCGACCGCCTGTTTGCGGTGCCGCGCCGTGGCGAGGATCCATCGGCCAACAGCATCATGGTCGTCATCGAGTCGGACGGCTCGCGCGTGGCGCTGGTGGTCGATGAGTTGCTGGGTCAACAACAGGTCGTCATCAAAAACCTGGAAGCCAACTACCGCAAGGTGCCTAATGTCTCGGGGGCCACGATTCTGGGTGACGGCAGTGTCTCACTGATTCTGGACACGTCTGCCTTGGTGCGGCGTGTGCGCCAGTGACCCTGTCTGCCGCCCGACGGATACCATGATGCCGGATGCCGCCGCCACACTGCAGACACGCGAGTTCGTGTGGACGCAGCAGGATTTCGAGCGCATCCGGCAACTCATCTACCGCCACGCCGGCATCAGCCTGCATGAGGGCAAGCAGGCCATGGTGTACAGCCGCGTCTCGCGTCGTCTGCGCGAGACGGGGCACCTGAGCTTTCGCGACTACCTGGACTGGCTGCAAGCCCACCCGGACGCCGACGAGTGGCAGGAATTCGTCAACGCGCTGACCACCAACCTCACCTCGTTCTTCCGCGAGAATCATCATTTCGTCGAACTGGCGCGGTTGGTGCGCGAAGGCGGCAGCGGACGCGAGTGGAAGGTGTGGTGCAGTGCCTCGTCCACCGGCGAGGAGCCCTACTCGATTGCCATCACGCTGGCCGACGTGCTGGGCATCCAGGGTGCGTTCCGGGTCTGGGCCAGCGACATCGACACGCGTGTGCTGCAGACCGCCCAGCGCGGCATCTACAAACTCGAGCAGCTGCGTGCGGTCAGCCCCGAGCAGTTGCGCAGGTATTTCCTGCGCGGCACCGGTGCCAACGAGGGCTTGGCGCGTGTCAAGCCCGAGCTGCAGCGACACCTGCAGTTCTTCACGCTCAATCTGGTCGAGGAGCACTGGTCCCTGCGCGAAGAATTCGACGCCATTTTCTGTCGCAATGTGATGATTTACTTCGACCATGCGACGCAGCGCCAGGTGTTGCGGCGGCTGCACCGGTTGCTCAAGCCGCACGGCACGCTGTTCGTCGGCCACGCGGAAAACTTCAGCGACGCGCGTGATCTCTTCCGGCTGCGCGGAAAAACCATTTACGAAAAAGTATGAGCCCACCCGTGCGCACCCCACAGCATGTGCAGCTGCTCAAGTCACGGCCGCGCAAGCCGGGGGAGGCTTCCTTTTTCTTCTATGACCAGCACTTCAAGTATGCGGCCGCAAAGGTGCTGCCGGGGGAGTATTTCGTCAGCGACGAGGACATCCTGATCATGACGGTGCTGGGCTCGTGCATCGCCGCCTGCATCTGGGACTCGCGGTTGCGCATTGGTGGCATGAATCACTTCATGCTGCCTGAGGGCGCGGGCGACACCACCGGGCGCTATGGGTCTTACGCGATGGAACTGCTGATCAACGAACTGATCAAGCGCGGTTCCTCGCGCGAGTACATGCAGGCTAAGGTGTTCGGTGGCGGTGCGGTCATCGCCGGCATGACCAGCATGAACGTCGGTGAGCGCAATACCCAGTTCGTGCTGGACTACCTCGCCACCGAGCGCATTCCGGTCGTCTCCAAGGATGTGATGGACATCTACCCGCGCAAGGTGGTGTTTTTTCCGGTGACAGGCAAAGCCATGGTCAAGCGGCTGGCCCACGCCCACCCCGATACGCTCGAGTCGCAGGAACGCCAGGGCGTGGCGACGCGCCTGGCGCAGACCAACGCCGGCGGCACCGTGGATCTGTTCTGACGTTACGTTTTTTTCGTATGCCCGACAAGATCAAGGTGGTGGTGGTCGACGACTCGGCGCTGGTGCGCAGTCTGCTGAGCGAAATCATCAACAAGCAGCCCGATATGACCTGCGTGGGCGTCGCCAGCGACCCCTACATGGCACGCGAGATCATCCGCGAGCGCAACCCCGACGTCATCACGCTCGACGTAGAAATGCCCAAGATGGACGGCCTGGAATTTCTGGCGCGGCTGATGCGCCTGCGGCCCATGCCCGTCGTGATGGTGTCCACGCTGACCGAAAAGGGGGCTGAGACGACGTTGCGCGCGCTCGAACTGGGTGCCGTCGATTTCGTCGCCAAACCTCGGCTGGGAGTAGCGTCCGGCTTGCAGCAGCTCGCCGACGACATCGTGGAAAAAATCCGCATCGCCGCGCGCGCACACGTGCGCCGCCTTCCGGCGGCTGCCCCGGCCGCCGCGCCCGCTCCAGCCCGCATGGCGGGGGCTGCTTCCCCCACTGCGGCATCGGCGCCTTCCGGCCAGGCAGGGTCATCCGCAGCGGCGCCGGCATTGCGTCTGAGCACGGAAAAGGTGATCTGCATCGGCGCCTCCACCGGCGGCACCGAGGCGATCAAGGAAATCCTGGTCGAGCTGCCCCCGGACGCACCAGCCGTTGTCATCACGCAGCACATGCCTGCCGGCTTTACGGCCAGCTTCGCCGCGCGCCTGGACAGTCTGTGCCGCATCCGCGTGGCCGAAGCACACGACGGCGAACGAATCCTGCCCGGGCACGCCTACATCGCACCCGGCGGCAAGCAGTTTTACCTGAGCCGCAGCGGCGCCAACTACGTGGCGGTGGTGGATGACTCGCCGCCGGTCAACCGGCACAAACCCTCGGTCGAAGTGCTGTTTCGCTCCTGTGCCCGCGTGCTGGGCCCCAACGCCATTGGCGTGATGCTGACCGGCATGGGCGGTGACGGCGCCGAAGCGATGAAGGAAATGCGCGATGCCGGCGCCTACAACATCGCGCAGGACGAAGCGAGCTGCGTGGTGTTTGGCATGCCGAAGATGGCGATCCAGGCAGGCGCGGTGCACGAGGTGCTGCCGCTGAAACAGATCGCGCGCGCGATCATGGAGCGCGTGGCCACCGCTGGCGTGCGGCACCGCATCTGACGCCGCTGGCGCGCTCTCAGGCCAAGCGGTCGATGCGTGTACCCGCCACAGCAGGCGGCTCGCCCTGCTGGGTGGCGGAGTAGGTCTGTGCTGCCTCTTCGGGCGGCAGAGCGGCCAGCGGCTTGGCCAGCAGACGGGTCTGCAACTCCTCCAGCCGCTTGGCTCGCTCCTGCGCGGCGGCACGCGCCTCCTCGCCGATCATCATGTCCACCGCGGCACGGCTGGCCTTCCACATGTTGGGCAGCAGTTCCTTGATCTGCGTCTCCAGCGCCTCCAGCGCCGGGTTTTTGACGGTGATCGCAGAGGCGTCGGCCTCTTCCCGCCCGCGCGGCCCCGCTGCCGTCTCGGCACGTCGTGCGGCATCGCGTTGCGCAGCCAGGTCGGCCGCCACCTCATCGGGCGCTGCCCGCGAGCTGCGTCCGGACTCGCCAGCCGGCTGCTGCGCCCCGCCGGGCGCGTCGGCGACCACACCCGCGTCAGCCGCGCGCGCGGCTGCGCCGCCCTGATCTGACGCACCCGCGGCCCCCGGCCTGGGCACCCCGTCCGCGCGTCGCTGCCCGTCTGCACCCGCTGGCGGCAGACCCGAGCGCTCAGGAGCAGCGGCGTTGTTGAAAATGTCGGCGCGTTGCCCCTCCTGGGGCGGCGTTACCGGCGCCAGCGGCGAGGGCGCACCCTGCGCCTGCACACGCGCCACCTCCCCCTGCGGCGTAACCCCCGCCCCGGTCTCTTCGCGGGCCACGGCGTTACTGGGCCGCACGGCCGCCGCCGGCTGCGCACGCGCAACCGGCGGCGTAGCCTGCGGCATCGGCGCAACAGCAATCGAAGATATGGTCAACATGGCGCACCCCTCGCGAACTCTCACCCTGTGGACCCATGCCCCGGGTTCATCTTCGTTATCGGCTGTCTTGAGCCCGACTTTAGGGCGAAATGTGGTTTTTTTCCAGCTTTGGGCTCGCAGCCGCCGGCAGGCGCGCCCCGCTTGGCCCCGCCGTGCCGAACTGCGCTCGGTCTGTGGACCCGCTGGGGCGCGTGCAGCAGTGCTGCCTGCACCCCGCCGTTTCGGGCTGCAGTCGGCCCGCCCGTATCAGGAAAAAACACCGCGGTCTGTCACTCATCTTCCTCCTGCGCCTAGGGCTGCGGTCGGCGTGACGTTCCGTCGCCAAGCCGTTCCATCCCCCCTATCCACCATCCAGGGCAGCGGTGACGCTGCCTCTGGCGTGCGCAGGGCGACCGCAACCCCAACCTGCCCCACCGTCACGGCCGGCGGTGGGGCCACTACAATTGCCATATCCCATCATCCGCCCGAGAGCCGGTTTTTGCGACACGGTCCGGGTCGGCCCGCATCGCAAGGAATCCCACATGGCAACCCCGCTCCCGCTGCATGACCGTGACGGCAAAATCTGGATGGATGGCGCGCTCATCGATTGGCGCGACGCCAAAGTGCATGTGCTCACCCACACCCTGCACTACGGCTGCGGCGCCTTCGAGGGCGTGCGGGCCTACAAGACCGAGCGCGGCACCGCCATCTTCCGCCTGCAGGAGCACACCCAGCGCCTGTTCAACAGCGCCAAGATCCTGCGCATGAAAATCCCCTTCACGATGGAGGAAGTCAATGAGGCGCAGCGCACCGTGGTGCGCGCCAATGGATTGGAGAGCGGCTACATCCGGCCGCTGACCTGGATCGGTTCCGAAAAGCTCGGCGTCAGCCCCAAGGGCAACCGCGTGCACCTGATGGTGGCGGCATGGGCTTGGGGCGCCTATTTGGGCGAGCAAGGCCTCAAGCGCGGCATCCGCGTCAAGACCTCCAGCTACACGCGCCACCACGTCAACATCACGATGACGCAGGCCAAGACGGTATCGAACTACACCAACTCCATCTTGGCCAACATGGAGGCCACCGACGACGGCTATGACGAGGCGCTGCTGCTCGACCCCAGCGGCTTCGTGTCGGAGGGCGCGGGCGAAAACCTGTTCATCGTCAAGGACGGCGTCATCTACACCCCCGACCTGTCGGCCGGCGCGCTCAACGGCATCACCCGCAACACGGTGCTGCATATCGCGCGCGACCTGGGGCTGGAGGTGGTACAAAAGCGCATCACGCGCGATGAGGTCTACATCGCCGATGAAGCCTTCTTCACCGGCACCGCGGCCGAGGTCACCCCGATCCGCGAACTCGACCGTGTGCAGATCGGCGCCGGCGAGCGCGGCCCGGTCACGGAAAAAATCCAAAGCGCCTTCTTCGACATCGTCAACGGCCGCAACCCCAAGTACGCCCACTGGCTGACCCTGGTCTGAACCATGAGCACCGCCACCTTCACCCCACCGGCGATCGTCGAGCTGGCCGCCAGCGACCTCAACGCCCATGGCGGCGTGTTTTGCCCCAACCCCAAGGCCGGCATGGACCTGTGGAACAGCCATCCGCGCGTGTTCCTGGATGTCGCGAAATCCGGTGAGGCCGCGTGTCCGTACTGCGCAACGGTGTATCGGCTGCGCGCTGGCGAGTCTGCAGGACGCAGACATTGACCCGCGCAGCGCAGCTCGCTTGAGCCGCTCTGCAATGGACTTCACTAACACGCGCCCAGGCGGCGCCGTAAATCGCCTGTTGGCCGTTGCGGCCTTCGTATTGCCTGCATTGAGCCTGGCATTGCCCAGTGGTTACTCCTGGGGTGCATTGCTCATGGTGATGGCCGGGGCGTGGACACTGGTCACACCCCCCTGGCGAAATCAGTGTGACTCGTCGAAGGCACTGGCCGCTTTCAGCTTGGCGACGGCGGCCATGGCGCTGATTTGGATCGGTCGCCTGGATATCGACTGGACAGCAGGCATCAAACCCAGCGACTTCGATCGAACGGCCAAATATGTCCTCGCTCTGCTGGCCATTCCAGCCCTGTGCCGTGCCACCCCGCCCAGCGTGTGGCTACGGCGCGGCTGTTGGACAGGGGCCTGGCTGGCGGGATTGACCGCGGCTTGGCAAGTCCATGGGTTGGGAGCCGAACGGGCTTCCGGATATACCAATGCCATTCAGTTTGGCAATATCGCGCTCTTGCTCGCTTTGTGGAGTGCCTTGTGGTGGCGATACGCCCATAACGGCGTGACACGCTGGTGGGCAGCGGGTGCGGTCGCAGCGGGCGTTTATGCATCGCTGGCCTCTGGCACGAGGGGAGGCTGGATCATCGCCCCTGCCCTCGTGCTGCTGATGTGGTGGCTGCACCGAACGCCATCGCGGGGCGATAGACAGCCTGCACCCCGATGGCGAACGTGGGGCCCCATCGCGGTGGTTAGTGCGCTCACGGGTGCTTTGCTGGCTCTGCAATGGCCAGCGCTTGAAAACCGCATCGAACACATCCGTCAGGAATGGACGCTGTATCACCAAGCCCGGGTAAGCGAGAACTCGATCGGGCACCGGCTGGCGCATTGGGAGCTGGCTTGGCAGATGGGATGGGATCGTCCCTGGTTGGGGTGGAGTGAAGCGGGCTATGCGCTGGAGAAGCAGCGGCGCGTCGAAACCGGCGAAGCCCCACCGGTGGTGCTTCGGTTTGGGCACGCCCACAATGAATGGCTGGACCTGTGGGCCAAGGCCGGTCTTCTCGGTATCACGAGCCTTGCGCTGTTTTACGGTGTCCCGCTCGTGGTGTATGGAACAGCGCTGCGGCACGCTAGGACGCTGCCGCCCGGCACGGAGCGTGACGAACGACAAGCCATTGCCGCCTCAGGACTGGTCTTGGTGGTTGGCTTCATAGGATTTGGTTTGACACAGGTCATGTTTGCCCACAACAGCGGCAACATGATGTACTTGTTCATGAACCTGCTGTGGATCGGGGCACTGTGCTGCCCGCGCACGGCGAGCCGCACATGAGTGACCGAAGCGCCGACACCAACCTCACCGGGCTACGCCGACAGGGGCGTCGCCTGCGTGTTTTGCATTTCGCCACTGGTGGCTTCTCAGGGGCCACACAGGTGGCCGTCGACCTGTGCGGAGACGACACGCAACAGCAGACGCTGCTGGTGTTGCGGCGTCGCGCCAACGATCCGGCAGCGCGTATCTCTGAGTTGCGCGCACGTGGGCTGGCGGTCGACGTTGTGCCACGCCCTCGCCTACTTGCGATCTGGCGCCTGTGGCAGATCTGCCGCACCTGGCGCCCAGACATTCTCGTCGCCCATGGTTTTAGTGACCACCTGTGGGGGCGCTACGCCGGGCTCATGGCCGGGGTGCCGCATCTGGTGCATGTCGAGCACAATGTGCGTGAGCGCTACGGCTGGTGGCTGCTGTGGCAGTCACGTTGGCTGGCGCGCCGCACCGATGCGCTGGTCGGTGTTTCGGATGCGGTGCGGGCGGCACTGGTGCGGCTGGGGCATCCCCCCGCGCGGTGCATCACGATTTACAACGGCATCGACCTGTCCCGCTGGCCATCTGGTCTGCCCTGGGATGAGCGCGAATCCGCCGTGTTGATGGCGGCCCGGTTTGCACGGCAAAAGGACCACGAAACGCTGATTCGCGCGGCGCGACTGCTGGTGGACCAGGGCACGCCGTTGGTCTTCTATGTGGCCGGAGGCGGCAGCCGTCGCTGGCGGGCCCGGTCCGAGCGCTTGGTCGAGCAACTCGGCGTCGCACCGTGGGTACGTTTTCTCGGTCCGGTCGACGACTTGCCCGCTCTCTATGGCCGCGTCCGCTACTGTCTGCTCAGCTCCCACTACGAGGGACTGGGCTTGGCGCTGATCGAAGGCATGGCCAGCGGATGCTGTGCCATAGGCTCCGATGTGGAGGGCATTCGGGAAGTGATCGACGACGGGAACACAGGGTTGCTGGTGCCACATGGCGACGCACACGCCTTAGCACACACATTGGCTACTCTCATCACAAACGAATGCCAGGGGCAGCGACTGGCCAAGGCCGGCCAACAGATGGTACGCGCGCGCTTCGATCGTCTGGTCATGCGGGCAGCTTACTGGCAACTGTTCCGCCGCTTGGTGACGGACGATGACAGAGAAACCCCGGAGTCTTCAACCGAACTCCGAACGCCCGATGGGTCCCACAGCCGGTAACTGTTGCTGTCGGCGGTACCAGGCGTTGCGAATCGTGTAGTCGAGCTGCAACCTCCAGCGAACCCAACGCTCGCCCCAGCTTCGTCGGTGGCGTCCCCCCGACCAGATGCTGCTCGATTCAGAGATGGCCCCCATCGTGACGACAGCAGGCGTCACCCCCGCCACCCGCAAACCACACTCCCACCAGTAACGCACGTCGACGTCAACCGGCCGCCCAAACGGACGACGCCCCGCCAACAGCTTGCGCGCGCCGCTGCGACTAAGGATATAGCCGTTGCTCATGCTTGGCACACGCCGGTATGTGATCAACCGATGATTAGGCGTCAAGGGCCGCTCGCCCCATGGCTGCTCCCCCTCACGGCTGTAGAGCTTGACGATATCCCAGCTATCGGCCGGCAACTGCGCCACCGCGTGGACCACTTCGGCAAAGCCCGTCTCCAGCGACACGTCGTCTTCCAGCACAACCACAGCGGGGTTCTGGGACGCCAGTAGGTGTTCGCAGGCGCGCAGATGGCTGGCGTAGCAGCCCTTCTCGCCATCGGCCAGCGGTCGAAAAAACTGTACGGCATTGAGCGCTGGCGAGTACAGCTGTGCCTGCTCGGCCGCACTAAGTTTCCTCCACAGCACACCTGCCAGACGTTGATGCGGGAAAGGCAGTGGTGCGAGCAACGCTTCCATGCGCTCCCGACGCTGCACGTCGCGGTCGAGGTTGATGTAGACGATGGGCAACATGGACTGCACCGCTGGCCTCACGACACGATGTAAGCCGCCGCCCCGCAGGCCAGCAGCTTCCCGTCCACCGCCAGAAAGGCCATGCGGGTGGAAGCCACGCGCGAACCCAAACGCAGAACTTCGGCCTCCAAATCGAAGGTTTCGCCGATGCCGGGACGCAAATAGTCGATACGCAGGTCGATGGTGCCCAGCTTGGCAAAGCGCTGCAAGCGCTGCGCCGGGGGTTCATCGAGGTGACGCGCGCCAATGGCGGCCATCACCGCCAGACCCCCCATGGCGTCGAGCGCGGCGCTGATGACACCGCCGTGGATGCGGTTGTATGCGAAGTGGCCGACCAGCTGCGGCCGCATGGCGATGTGCCCGCGCACGCGCTCCGGCGCAATCTGGGTCACACGCAGGCCCAGCACCTGGTTGAATACGATCTTCTCTTCGAAGATCTGCCGTACACCCTCGAGGAACTCGTCCTCGAAAGCCACGGATGGCACCGGGGGATGAACGATGGGCGTCATCGACCTGGTATGCGAAGTGGACAAAGAAAAGACCAGGGGGCGGGTACCACGTTACGAGTTCAGCTCGCTGGTCCCGCCGGCCATCACACCCGGCTAAAGTCAGGCGCGCGCTTTTCCAGAAAAGCGGCAAAGGCCTCCTTGGCCGCCGGCTCGCGCAGCATGCGACCAAACACCGCCCCTTCCTCGGTCATGCGCTGCAGCACGGCGTCCTGCTGCGCGCCTTTCATCAGGCGCTTGGTCTCGACGAGCGAGGTCAGCGGCTTGGCCGCCAGCTTGCGCGCCACTTGCTGCGTGTAGGCGTTGACTTCCCCGGGCGGCAGCACTTTGTTGACCAGCCCCACCTCCAGCGCGGCCTCGGCGTAGATCGGCTCGCCCATCAGCAGCGCCTCGGCTGCACGGTGGTAGCCCAGCATCTGCGGCGCAATCAGGCTCGACGCCCCTTCGGCGCACAGGCCCAAGTTGACAAACGGCATGGAAAACGCGGCGTTGTCCCCGGCATAGACCAGATCGCAGTGGAACAGCATCGTGGTGCCGATGCCCACCGCCGGCCCGCACACCGCCGCCACCAGCGGCTTGGGGAACGTGGCGATGGCACGCAAGAAGCGAAACACAGGGCTGTCCAGCCCAGCCGGGGGCTGGCACAGAAATTCCTCGATGTCGTTGCCGGCGGAAAACACCGCTTCGCTGCCTTGGATGACGGCGACGCGTACCTCAGCGTCCGAGGCCGCACGCGCCAGCGCATCGGCCAGTGTCGCGTACATGGCACTGGTCAGCGAGTTCTTCCGTGCAGGACGGTTCAGAGTCAGCGTCAGGACGCCCCCTTCGGTGTGTTCGAGAATGTCAGACATCGTGTGCGCTTTCCGGTTGTCCTTCGATTATCGGGGTAAGCCTGTGCGCTTGTGTGTCACACACGCTCGAAAATGCCGGCCGCACCCTGCCCCATGCCCACACACATGGTGACCATGCCGTAGCGCAGCTTGCGGC
>NZ_DAISZC010000023.1:3761-27729 GCF_036824975.1 Tepidimonas sp. | reverse complement strand
CCCCCAGCGACACCAGCGTCGCCAGCGCACCGCCGGCCTTCAGCACGGCGCGTCGATTCTGCTTCATCTTTAACTCCTTGTCGACTACATACCCCGCACAAAGCGGACATCACTTGTCAGGCGCTCCGGCCAGCACCCACTCAGCCAGCACCTTCGCGTCGGCGTCGCTCAGGTTCGGCTGGGCGGGCATCGGTACCGGACCCCACTTGCCCGTGCCCCCCTTCTTGATTGAGGCGGCGAGCTCTTCCGGCTTCATCCCCTTGTACTTGGCAGCGATGTCCTTGTACGCCGGACCCACCATCTTCTTGTCAACGGCATGGCACCCCATGCAGGCATTCTTTTGCGCCAGCCCCTTGGCCGCAGCGGCATCGAGCGCATACGCCGGCGCGGTCAGCACCGCCACACCCATCGTCGCCGCAAACAACATTTTCCGCATCATCGTTGTGCTCCTGTGTATTGCCCCGTCCCCGAGGCTCGTTGTTGAGAGACGCTACGAGGTGGGCGGGTTCCCCGCCCACACGCTGGTCACTTGGCGCCCGCTGCAATCCAGGCCGCAATCGCTTTGGCGTCGGCATCGCTGACCTGTGGTTGCGGCGGCATGGGAATGGCCCCGAAGACGCCCTGACCACCGCTTTTGATCTTGTCGACCAAATACCCTTCGAGATCGGCCTTGCCCTTGTGCTTGGCAGCCACCTCGTTGAAGCCAGGACCAACGATCTTACTGGCCACGCCATGGCAGGCGGTGCAGGCGTTCTTGGCCAGCAGCGCCTTCGCGGCGGCACCTGGATCGGCCTGGGCGACACCCGCCGGCACCGGGGCCGTCATCGATACCCGCTGCGTCAGCGGCTCCTTGCGCGGCGGCTTCGTGGTGTCCAAGCCGCGCGTCGGACCGATGATACGCTGCTGCTCGAGCAGGTTGCCGTGCGAGTCGCGTGCCCAATCCGGCAGCATGGATTTGATGTCACCCTCGACCGGGCAGTCCTTCATGCAGCGGGTATTGCGCACGTCAGGCTTGCCGGAGAAGGTATAGTTGGGCAACCACAGCCCGTGGTCGGTGGTCATGCCATTGCGGTTGGGCATACGCTTTTGCACCTCGGCGATGTTTTGATCGCTCAGGACAAAATCTTCCGGCACGATGTCGCCCAGATGCAGGATGTACGCCACGACGCCATAGACATCCTCAACCGACAGTGACTTGGGCGCATTCCACGGCATGGCGCGGTTGATGTAGTCCCACAGTGTCGAGATCGTGGGCACCTTCATCAGCGTAGTGCGCTGCGGGTAGTGGGCCTCCAGCCGCAGATTGGCGACGCGGCCAGTCTCGATGTCCTTCTTGGTGGTGCCGCCGACGATGGGCGTAAACACCTCGTTGGACTCACCGAACTCGCCGTGACAGGACGCGCACTTGGCGTCCCACACTTCCTGGCCGTGCCGCACCGACCCGGAACCCTTGGGCAGGCCCTTGAAGTCCGGCCGCACATCGATGTCCCAGGCCTTGATCTCGGCCGGCGTGGGCGCGCGGCCCATGTCATACCATGGCTTGTTGGCGTGCGCCGCCCCGGCGAAGCCCGCGGCCAGCAGCGCGGCAACGGCGGCCGCGCGAACAGTGTGTTGGATACGCTTCATCTTCAGTACACCTGCACGTTGGAGACTTCGCCGTTTTCGGCCACGAGCCAGCTCTGGATGGCGTTGTTGTGGTAGATGGAACGCGTGCCACGCACCGCCCGCAGTTGGTTGATCTTGGGCTGCACATAGCCGGTGGAGTCGATGGCGCGGCTTTGCAGGATGGCCGGCTTGCCGTCCCACACCCAGTCGAAGTTGAAGCGCGTAAACGCCTTGGGCAGAATGGGTTTTTCCAGCCGGGCCGGACGCCAGGTGCGGCCGCCATCGACCGACACGTCCACCGCCTTGATGGTGCCGCGGCCCGACCACGCCAAGCCGGTGATGTTGTAGTAGCCGCGATCGAGCAGCGTCTGCCCACCCGAGGGCGAGGTGATGACGCTCTTACACTCCTGGATGCCGCTGTACTGGCGGTGCAGTCCGTTGGGCAACAGGTCGATGTAGTGGATGGACTCGTCCTTGGTGCCCCAGGGCTTGTCGCCCACTTCGATGCGGCGCAGGTACTTCACGGAACTGACCGCCTGCACCCCGGGCACGATCAGGCGCAGCGGGTAGCCGTTTTCGGGCCGCAGCATCTCGCCGTTCTGACCCCAGGCAACGATGACGTCGTCCATCGCCAGCTCGATCGGGATGGTGCGCGTCATCGACGAGCCGTCCGCCCCTTCGGCCAGCACATACTTGGCGCGCTTGCGGTCGATGCCGCACATATCCAGCAGCGTGGACAGAAGCACCCCGGTCCACTCCGAGCAGCTGCACATGCCGTGCGTGTACTGCACGGTGGGCACCGCCACGTTGGCCCACTCCATCGCGGTGTTGGCCCCGCACTCCAAGAAGTGGATACGCGAGACGCTGGGCAGGCGCATCAATTCATCCATGGTGAAGACGCGCGGCCGCTTGATCAGCCCGTCGTCTCCGTGAACCATCAGGCGGTGCTGCGAGGGATCGATGTCCCACCAGCCTTGGTGGTGGCGCTCGAAGTGCAGACCACTGGGCGTGATGATGCCAAACAGGCCCTGCAGCGGTGTGAAGCTCACCGACGCCTGCGACACCCGTGTCAGACCCGGGCTTTCGCGGCGTTGCAGGTTGCTTTCCCACTTGCTGGGCATGCCGTAGCCGCGCGCGGCCACCGGCTGCCCCAGCCCGGTGGTGTGCTCGGGCAGCTTGAGGATGGCATCTTCGCCTTCGGGGGCGGCGATGGCCTTACCGCCCACGGCGGCGCCTGCGGCACCGGCCCCCATGGCCAGCGCCTTGGCCATGAAACTGCGCCGTGCCTTGCGCGCCAGCTCCAACAGCTCGGGGCTGAGATGGTTCTCGGGCGCGGGCTTGACCCGGCCGACGATATCACGGAGATTCTCAGACACTGGTTTCTTCCTTTGACTGAACGGGAAACACCGAGATCGGGCCACCGGCCTTGCGCTCGGCACGCGCTGCCGACTGGACACCCATCACCTGCTGCACGACCAGGCGGCACAGTTCGAGGTCCGGCGACCGCGACGCCCGGTAGTACACCCGATTGCCCACGCGCCGTCGCGTCAGCAGCCCGGCCTGGTACAGCCGCGCCAGATGCCGCGAGACGTTGGCCTGCTCCAGCCCCGTCACGTGCATGATGTCGTTGACGCAGCGCTCAGCCTGGCACACCGTGTGCAGGATGCGCAGCCGCGTCGGCTCGCCCAACACGCTGAAGCGCCGCGCCACGACCTCGAACACCGCCACCGGCGGGTCGGCAGACAGGGGGCAGGCGCACGGGTTCATAACCGCAGTATATGATTACTTGCGAATATCGTGATTAGTGTAAACCCTAAATCCGACGACCCGCTGACGACCGGTCTCGCCGCGGTCGTCGCTGCGGCGGCCCACCTGGACTGCAGGGTGGCAGCCGCCGTCTTGGCCAACTGTCCTGCTGCCACGGACAGCGCCACCGCACCACCCGCCGGTGGGCCATGCGGTCGGCCGATAGCGCCCATTAGGTCTGCTGCCGCTCGACCGTCTTCGCCGTGGCGTTGCGGCGTGCCGGCCCCGCCCCTGTGCGGAGGCAGCGCAGCCGTGAGGGGTGCACCGCGCCGGGGTTAGCCCATCGAGCTCAGGACGCCGCCGGACAGCCGCAGCGTGCGGTCGCAGCGCGCGGCCAGCTCGGGATCGTGCGTCACCAGCACGAACGCCGTGCCCTGGGCGCGCGCCAGCTCCAGCATCAGGCCAAACACCGTGCGGGCCGTGTCACGGTCGAGATTGCCGGTCGGTTCATCGGCCAGCACGCAGTCGGGCTGCGTGACGAGCGCGCGCGCAATCGCCACCCGCTGGCGCTCCCCGCCGGAGAGCTCCGCCGGCCGGTGCTGCAGCCGCTCACCCAACCCGACCCGCCGCAGCCAGTCGGCCGCGCGCCGCGCCGCCTCAGCGCGGTCGCTGCGCCGGATCCACAGCGGCATCGCCACGTTGTCACAGGCGCTGAATTCGGGCAGCAGGTGGTGGAATTGATACACAAACCCCAGGTGGCGATTGCGCGCCAAGCCCTGCTCGCGCGGTCCGAGCCGCTGCAGGTCCTGCCCCATCAGGTGCACCTGCCCGTCGGTGGGCGCATCCAGCGCCCCCAGCAGGTGCAGCAGCGTGCTCTTGCCGGAGCCGGAAGCACCGACGATGGCCACCGTCTCGCCAGCATGCACAGTCAGGTCCACGCCGCGCAAGACGGTCACATCCAGCCGCCCCTCGCCAAAGCGCTTGACCAGGCCGCGCGCCTGCAGCACCACGGCCGACGCGCCCCCCGCGGACGCCGATCCCAACTCCGCGGCCCGCGGTGGCTCGATCTGGGTTTCACTCATGACGTGCCCCCGCGCCGGAAGGTACCCGCAGCCCGATCCCGCCGGATGGACACGTACGCCATGACCTCGCGCGCCCATCGGCGCAGGAAGGGGACTGAAACCCCATTCCGATCAACAGACCGATCAGCGCTGTCTTACTCATAACGCAACGCCTCCGCCGGGTTGATGCGGCTGGCGCGCCAGCTGGGGTAGAGCGTGGCGGCGAACGCCAGCGCCAGCGCGATCAACG
Source organism: Tepidimonas sp. (assembly GCF_036824975.1). GTDB lineage: Bacteria > Pseudomonadota > Gammaproteobacteria > Burkholderiales > Burkholderiaceae_C > Tepidimonas. Next base: position 23,067 of record NZ_DAISZC010000023.1, on the reverse strand, counting down.
CAATGGGCACGATGTCGGCCGCCTGCGGGTCACTGGGCATGCGGCTGATGAGGTAGATGTCCTGCGGCAGGAAATGCACGCCCAGCAAACGCTCCAGCGCCGGGACCAAGGTATCGATATGGAAGGCCACCCCCAATCCCAGCGTCAGCCCCGCCGCGGTGCCGATGACGCCCACCGCCGCACCCTGCACCACGAAAATCGCCATGATGCTGCGCGGGCTGGCCCCCAGCGTGCGCAGGATGGCGATGTCGGCGCGCTTGTCGGTGACGGTCATCACCAGCGTCGAGACCAGGTTGAATGCCGCCACCGCCACGATCAGCGTCAGAATGATGAACATCATGCGCTTTTCCACCTGCACCGCGGCAAACCAGGTGCGGTTGGCGCGTGTCCAGTCGCGCACCGCCAGGCCCTCGAAGCCGGCCGTCTGCAGACGCGCCGCCAGCTCGATGGCCACCTCGCGCGCCGCGTGCAGGTCGTCCAGCCGCACGCGCAGTCCCGTCGGTCCCTCGACCCGGAATAATCGCTGCGCATCCTCCAGGTGCACCAGCGCCAGCGTGGCGTCGTACTCATAGTGACCGGAGTCGAATAGTCCCACCACCGTCATCTGGCGCAGCCGTGGCACCACGCCGGCGGGGGTGAGCTGCCCCGACGGCAGCACCAGTGTGACGGTGTCGCCAGTGGTCACCCCCAGCGCACGCGCCAGCGCCGCCCCCAGCACGACGCCAAAGCGCCCGGGCTGCAGGGCCGCCAGCGCTTGCGCGGCCCAATCGGCCCCCAGCGCCGTTACCGCCGGCTCGGCGGCTGGGTCGACGCCGCGCACCACCACTCCCTTCATGTCCTGCCCCCGCGCCAGCAGCCCCTGCTCAGCAATGAATGGGGCCACCGCCCGCACGCGCGGGTGCTGCCGCAGCACCGCCGCCACCGCAGCCGCATCGGGCAGCGCCTCGCCGCCAAAGGTCAGCACCTCAACGTGCGCCAACACGCCTAGCATGCGGTCGCGCACCTCCTTCTGGAAACCGTTCATCACCGACAACACGATGATCAGCGCCGCCACACCCAGCGCGATACCCAGCATCGACACCGCGCTGATGAACGAGATAAAGCCATTGCGGCGGCTGGCGCGGCCGGCGCGCGTGTAGCGCCAGCCGATCAGCAATTCGTAGGGGACAGCCATGGAGCGCCTGAAGCAATCGATGACCCGATTGTGCCCTGACGGCGCCGCCCGCTGCGTCGTCATGCGCGGGCCGGATGGCCGACAATTGCGCATATGACCGTGGCTAGCCACCTGATCGTCGCCCATGCCGGCCCGCCGCTGGACGGACTGCCCCCCGAGCCCCCGCCGCTGGTGCGGGCGCTGCACGCCATCCCCCCCGAAGCGGCGCACGACGGCGACCCGTGGAGCCTGACGCCACCACACGAGCACGCGCTGGCCACGGCTCTGGGCTGGACCGTGACCGACGGGGCCCTGCCCTGGGCCGCGTGGTCGGCGCAGCGCGTCGGGGTAGCGTGTGCGTGGCTGCACCCGTGCCACTGGCAAGCCAGCCTGGATCACATCCAGATCGTGCCGGCGCAGGCGTTGGCCATCACCGCCGAGGAGGCGCAGGCTTTGGCCGACGCGCTGACGCCGTTGGCGGCCGAGGACGGCTGGCGCCTGTATGTCGAATCGGCGCAGCGCTGGCGTTTGGAGGGGCCTGCCCTGGACAGCTGGCGCGGCGCCAGCCTCAGCCGGGTGGCCCACCGGCGCGCCGACCCGTGGTGGCGGCGCCAGCGCGCCGCCGACATGGGCAACCCAGCCGGCCGCGCTTTGCTGCGGCTGCTCAACGAAGCGCAGATGCTGTATGACCGGCACCCGGTCAATACCGCGCGTGCCGCGCGCGGGCTGCCTGCCGTCAACGGCCTGTGGCTGGATGGCGCTGGCGTCTGGCCCGGCGATGGCCCCACGCCCGCCAACGCCGATGTGGCGCTGATGGAGGGCTGGACTGACGGGCCAGCAGTGCCGGTGCAGGACTGGTCTGCGGCCTGGCAGCGCTTGAGCGACACCGTACTCGTCCCGTGGCTGCGGGACGCCGCCAAGGCGGGCGCCGACCGGCCCCACAGGCTGACGTTGTGCGGGCAGCGTGGCTGGCGGCGCTGGCGGCTGGACCGGGCGCAGTGCATCGCGCTGGCGCGCGCTCTGGACACCACCTGGGCCGCCGCGATACCAACAGCGGCGCCAGCGGACGGCGCGCGCGCGCCAGGCGTCCCCCCGGCCCGCCACAGCGGCCCCTGGTGGCAGCGCCTGTGGCCCTGGGGCGGCAGACGCAACCCCGGCGCGCTGCCCCCACCCCACGCCCGGCGCGATGACGACGGGCACGGTGCCGCAACGTGGTGGAGCGCGCTGTGAAGCTGACGCCCCGCCCCACCCCGGCGCGCGCCGCCTGGGCACTGCAACAGGCCGGCATCGCTCCCCTGTTGGCGCGCCTGTACGCCGCGCGCGGCGTCACCGATGCCCGCGAGCTGGACGATGACCTGGCTCATCTGCCGCCGCCGACGACACTGCGCGGTGCGCAAGAAGCTGCCGAGCTGCTGGCCGATGCGCTGCAGCACGGGCACACCATCGGCATCGTGGCCGACTACGACTGCGACGGCGCCACCGCCTGCGCCACCGCCTGGCGTGGCCTGCACGCGCTGGGCGCAGCCGTGGGCGGCGCCCGCGTGCGCTACGTGGTGCCCGACCGCGCGCGCGACGGCTACGGCCTGACCCCGGCGCTGGCTGAGCGGGTGCGCGCGCTCGGCGCCGATGTGCTGCTCACGGTGGACAACGGCATCGCCAGCCTGGATGGCGTGGCGCACGCCCGCGCGCTGGGCCTGCAGGTGCTCATCACCGACCACCACCTGCCGCTGGTGCACAACGGCCAGCCCCGGCTACCGCAGGACTGCGTGATCGTCAACCCCAACCAGCCCGGCTGCGGCTTTCCGTCCAAGGCGCTGGCCGGGGTGGGGGTGATGTTTTACGTGCTGCTGGCGCTGCGCGCCGAACTGCGCCGTCGCGGCTGTTTCGATGCCGTGGCGCAACCGCGGCTGGACGGTCTGCTGCCCTTGGTGGCGCTGGGCACCGTGGCCGACGTGGTGCGGCTGGACGCCGTCAACCGCCGCCTGGTGGCGCAGGGTCTGCGCCGCATCCGCGCCGGTGCCATGCCCCCGGGTCTGGCGGCGCTGCTGGCGGTGGCAGGCCGCCCGGCGGCGCGCGCCACCACCGCCGATCTGGGCTTTGCGGTGGCACCGCGGCTCAATGCCGCCGGGCGGCTGCGCGACATGGCGCTGGGCATCGACTGTCTGATCACCGACGACCCGCAGCGCGCCCATGCGCTGGCGCAAACGCTGGACGCCATCAACCGCGAGCGCCGCCACGTCGAAAGCGCCATGCGCGAGCAGGCGCTGCAGACGGTGGCCGAACGGCATGGCGCCGCGCTCGACCCGGACAACGCGCCGCCGGCATTGGTGATATTCGACCCCTCGTTCCACGAGGGCGTGGTGGGTATCGTCGCCGCGCGCCTGAAAGACCGCCTGCACCGCCCCACCTTCGTGTTTGCCCCAGCGCAGACCGACGACGGCGCGACCTGCTTGCGCGGCTCGGGGCGCTCTATTGCCGGCTTTCATCTGCGCGACGCGCTGGACTGGATCGCCAAGCAGCACCCCGGAGTGCTGCAGCGCTTTGGCGGACATGCGATGGCGGCGGGCTGCACGCTAGCGGTGGATGCGCTGCCACGCTTCGAAGCGGCGCTGCAGGCGGTGGCACAGCGCTGGCTGGACGAGGCCACGCTGCAGCGCCGCCTGGACACCGACGGGGCGCTGCATGCCGACGAGCTGGTGCTGACGACCGCTGAGCTGCTAGAAGCCCAGGTGTGGGGCCAGGGATTCCCGGCCCCGCTGTTTCACGACGAGGTCGACATCCTACAGCAGCGCCTGGTTGGCGAACGCCACCTGGCGCTGCGCGTGCGCGTGGCGGGCACGGAGCACGAGGCCATCTGGTTTGGCCGCGCCGACCCCTTGCCCGCCCGCACCCAGCTGGCCTGGCGCCTGGGGGTGGACGAATGGCAGGGTCAGCGACGCCTGCGCCTGTTCGTGGAGGCGGCAGCCGGATGAATGCCGCAGCCATCCGGACCCCTGCCGCGCCACCCTGTCAGGCAACGCGGCGCCACGACGACGGTCTGGCTGTGGTGCCGCCGCCGGTGGCGCTGGTGGCGCCAGCCGGCGACCCGCTGGTGCGGCATGCAGATGCCGACCTGCTCGTCGTCGACAAGCCCGCGGGCCTGCTGTCGGTGCCCGGCCGGGGGCCGGACAAGGCCGACTGTGTGGTCGCCCGTCTGCAGCCACACTGGGGGCCGCTATACGTGGTGCATCGGCTCGACATGGCCACGTCTGGGCTGCTGGTGCTGGCGCGCCACCCTGCCGCGCAGCGGGCGCTGTCGCGCGCGTTTGCCGACCGCCAGGTGCGCAAAACCTACGAAGCCATCGTCGCGGGCTGGCCGCTACCACCCGTGGGCACAGGTGTCGACGCCTGGGGCGACATCCGTCTGCCACTGGTGGTGGACTGGCCTCGGCGGCCGCGCAGCGTGGTGTGCTTCGTGCACGGCAAGCCCAGCCACACGCGCTGGCAGCCGCTGCGGCGGCTGCACTGGGGACGGCATCCGGCCACGCGGCTGGCACTGCAACCCGTCACCGGGCGCTCGCATCAGCTGCGCGTGCATCTGCTCGCGCTGGGCCACCCGATTCTGGGCGACGAGCTGTACGCCCCGCCCGCGCTGCAGGCCGCCGCCCCCCGACTGCTGCTGCATGCCTGCACACTGGCGCTGCCGCACCCGCGCAGGGGCCAGTGGTGCGCGTGGCACAGTCCGGCGCCGTTTTGACCGCCGCCCTGGTCGTCCACCCCGCGGGCGGTCAGAGCGGCGGTGAGGAGCCGTCTGCCGACCCGCCCACCGCTGCCGTCGCTTCTGCAGACCCTGGCGGCGCCAGCACCTGCAGCACGTCGGCAATCGCCGGCAGCGCCTGCTCGGCAGCCTTGCGGCCCGCCGCAATGGCCGGCGCCGCGCGGTGAAAGTCCATGGCGGCGATGTCGGCCAGCATGGGCCGCAGCATCACGTCTGCCGGCTCGCCGGCCAGACGGCTTTGCGTGATGCGCCACTGCACGATATTCAAACTGGTGGTCAGCACGTCCAACAGCGACGGCTGCTCGCCTCCGGCAGCGGAGGAGGTCGCCTTAGGGTCAGCGCGCCACTGCAGCCGCGCCAGCAACGCATCGATGAGCCCGCCGCGCGGCTTCGGGGCGGCACGCCCCGCTACGCGATGCCGCCGCGCCATCAGGTGCCAGTTCAGATCAACCGCGATCACCACGTCGGCCCCCATGGCCCGGCATAGCGATACGGGAACGGGGTTGACCAAGCCACCATCGACCAGCAGTCGCCCTTGCACTCGGGCCGGCGTAAACACCCCCGGCACCGCGATGGAGGCGCGCACCGCGTCGATGACCGACCCCTCGCGCAGCCACACCTCGCGCCCGGTGCCCAGCTCGGTGGCCACGCAGCCAAACGGCAGCGGCAGCTGCTCGATGCCCGCGTCGGCAAAGCGCTCGCGAAAAAACGCCACCAGTTTGCCGCCCTCGATCAGCCCGCCGCCCATGCGCAGGTCAATCAGACCGACCACCTGCGGCCAGGTGAGCGTGCGCACCCAGGCCTCCAGCCGCGGCAGCTCACCGGCCGCAAACGCCGCCCCCACCAGCGCGCCGATGGAGGTGCCACACACCACGTCCACCGGCACCTGCGCCTCTTGCAGTACGCGCAGCACGCCGATGTGCGCCCAGCCTCGCGCCGCCCCGCTGCCCAGCGCCAGGCCCACGCGCAAGCGGCGCGCGCCAGCGGCGCCCATCACCGCAGCGGCACCCCGGTCTTGCTCTGGATGAACTCGCGCGTCACCCCCGGCGCCAGCTCCACCAGCTTCAGTCCCTCGGGCGTCACATCCATCACCCCGAGGTCGGTGATGATGCGGTCCACCACGCCTTGGCCGGTCAGCGGCAACGTGCATGCGGGGATGATCTTCAAATCCTCCGTGCCGTCCTTTTTGCGCGCCACGTGCTCCATCAGCACGACGACGCGCTTGACGCCGGCCACCAGGTCCATCGCCCCGCCCATGCCCTTGACCATCTTGCCGGGAATCATCCAGTTGGCCAGATCACCCTTGTCGGTCACCTGCATCGCGCCCAGGATCGACAAGTTGATCTTGCCGCCGCGGATCATCGCAAAGCTGTCGTGGCTGCCGAAGGTCGCCGAACCCTTGATGGTGGTGATGGTCTGCTTGCCAGCGTTGATCAGGTCCGGGTCCACCTCGTCCTCGTAGGGGAACGGGCCGATGCCCAGCAGTCCGTTTTCGCTCTGCAGCCAGACCTCGATGTGGTCGGGGACGTGGTTGGCCACCAGTGTCGGCAGCCCGATCCCCAGGTTGACATAGAAACCGTCCTGTAGCTCTTGGGCCGCGCGCGCGGCCATCTCGTCGTGCGTCCAGGGCATGGCGCTCTCCTTGTCGTTCGGTCAGACCTTGCGCTCGCGCGTGGTGCGGCGCTCGATGCGCTTCTCGGGCGTGGGGTTGTGCACGATGCGGTGCACATAGATGCCGGGCAGGTGCACGTCATCGGGCTCGATGGCGCCCGTGGGCACGATACGCTCGACCTCGGCGATGCAGATGCGGCCCGCCATCGCCACGGCGGGATTGAAGTTGCGCGCCGTCAGCCGAAAGCGCAGGTTGCCCGCCAGATCGGCCACATCGGCCTTGATCAGCGACACCTCCGGAAACAGCGCGTGCTCCAGGATGTAGGTTTCACCGTTGAATTCGCGGTGCTCCTTGCCTTCGGCCACGATAGTGCCCACACCGGTCTTGGTGAAGAAGGCCGGAATGCCGGCGCCGGCGGCGCGCAGCTTCTCGGCTAGCGTGCCCTGCGGCGTGAACTCGATCTCCAGCTCACCGGCCAGATACTGGCGCTCGAACTCCTTGTTCTCGCCCACGTAGCTGGAAATCATCTTTTTAATCTGCCGCGTCTGCAGCAGCTTGCCCAGACCAAAGTCATCGACGCCCGCGTTGTTGGAAATCACCGTCAGATCCTTGACGCCACTGGCGCGCAGCGCATCGATCAGCGCCTCGGGAATGCCGCACAGGCCAAAGCCGCCAACCGCAATCAACTGCCCGTCGCGCACCACGTCCCGCAGGGCCTCTGCCGCGCTGGGATAGACCTTGTTCATGCTCGCACGCTCCTGTCCTTCGGTGGAGAAAGTCGTACGATACACCGGTTGCGTTTACGTAGTATTGCGTAAAGACCAACCCCGATTCCGCCATGCTGCGCCTGCTGCTCGTCGGTCTGACCCTGCTGCACCTGGGCCCGGGACTGGCCTTCGCCCTGCTGGCGTTTGGCTGCGGGGACGCTGCGCTGCGCCCGGCCCCCCTTTGCGACGGCGGGGTGGCCGCATTCTTGCGCCTGACGGTGGCACTGTGGGGGGCGCTGGCACTGGCGGCCTGGTGCTGGGCGGCGATCCGCGACGAGCGCGTGCAGCCACATGCACGGCCCCCGCGGCGCGCCGCGATACTGCTGGCGTTGGCTGGCTGCGGCGCTATCGTGGCGCTCACCGGACAATGGCTCAGCGGTGAGGCGGCAGCGTGGCTGGCACTGCCCGCCGCCGTGGCCACCGGTTGGCTGGCACTGGCCAACCCGTCCCACTGCAACACCCCCTACCGCGTCGGCGATGAACGCCCCCCAACCTGAATCGTGCGCGCCCGCCGAAGGGCTGGCCAGCCCCGACGCCTACCGTCTGGCCTTCGAGCTGGCGCCGGTGGGTCTGGTGCTGTCGCGCCATCGCATCATGATCGACTGCAACCAGGCGCTGTGCGACATGTTCGGTGCCAGCCGAGAGCAACTGGTGGGTCAGAGCTTTCGTCTGCTCTACCCCAGCGCCGACGAATTCGAGCGCACCGGCGCCCGCATCGCCCCGATCCTGAACGCGCAGGGCTGGTACAGCGATGAGCGGCTGATGCGGCGCGTGGGCGGTCGTCTGGCCGGACAAATCTTCTGGTGCCACGTCACCGGCCGTGCGCTCGATCGCGCCGACCCGCACGCCGCCGGCATCTGGACGTTCGAGGATCTGTCCGCCCGCCGGCCGGTGCGGGCCGAACTCACCGCCCGCGAGCGGGAGATTGCCTCGCTGGTGGCGCGCGGGCTCACCGCAAAACAGATCGCCAGGGCGCTGGGCATCAGCCCGCGCACGGTGGAAGTGTACCGCACGCGGCTGCAACGCAAGTACCAGTGCGGCAGCACCCCAGAACTGATGCAGCGCCTGCTGACCGGCTAGCCGCTACTGCCGAGCCAGCCGGGCGTTGGTGGGCAGGGGCTGCGGATGGCTGGTGCGCCACGGGTTGATGTCCAGTCCCCCGCGGCGCGTATAGCGGGCATAGACGCTCAGACGCACCGGTCGGCAACGCGTCCAGATGTCCATGAAGATACGCTCCACGCACTGCTCGTGGAACTCTTGGTGCTGGCGAAAACTCACCAGGTAGCGCAGCAGACCGGCCTGGTCGATGGGGTGGCCGCTGTAGGCAATCTGCACGCTGCCCCAATCGGGTTGACCGGTAACCAGACAGTTGCTCTTGAGCAAGTCGCTGGTCAGCACCTCCTCCACGGGGGGTTGGGTGGCGTCGGCGCGCAGCAGCTGCGGCGCTGGTTGGTAGTACGTGCACTCCACGTCCAGCCGGTCCAGACTCAAGCCCGGCAGCGTTTGCACACGCTGCGCGCCCCACTCGGCCGGCAGCAGCAAACGCACGCCCACGCTACCGCGCTGTTCGCTACCGCGCCACAAGGCTTGCGACAGATCGGCGCGCAGCCGCTCGCGCACCGCCTCGACATCGGCAAAGCGGGTCTGGTGAAAGCTGTTCAGATACAGCTTGAACGACTTGCTCTCGATCAGGTTGGGGGTCTCGGCCGGAATCACGAAGTGGGCGATGGCCACCTGCGGCTTGCCGCGCTCGTTGAGCCAGCTCAGCTCGAACGCGGTCCACAGATCGGCACCGGTAAACGGCAAGGTGCCCCCGATGCCGATTTCGGCGCGCTTGGGGCCACGCGGCAGCGGGCACAGCAGGCTAGGGTCGTAGCGGTCAACATAGACGCTGGCCCGCCCCAACGGCGCGGCCTGCAGATCGGCGGCCGCGCCGCACGATGGCGCGCGGTCGGCACTCGGCGGGACGGGATCGTCAACGGAACTCATGGGAATGCAGCGTTGGAGGGATTGTGGTCGAGCCTTGGTGCCAACGAGTACCGGTGCCCGTGGGCTGTCGGCCCGCAACGGCACAAGCCGGCACGACGCAGCCGACACGACGTTCGGCGTCGGCGCCAGAGGCCGCTGTCACGTCAGACCAGTGGCCACGGTCTCAGCGTGGCGCCGCCGTCACGGCTGAAACTCACGCTCGCGCAGCCACTTGGTGGCCACCCACTTCTCGCCGCGCAGCACCGGTGCGCCGCCATGTAGGGTCTGAGTGGACGGATCCGGCCGATCATAGGCGAAAAACACCGCATGGCCGCGCTGAGGGTACACCTCCAGCCCGATGTCCGGAAACGTGGTACCGCCGCCAGCCTCAGGGTCGTTGAGGTACATGACCAGCGTGGCGACGCGCTGGCCACCGCGCTGCAAAATCCGAGCGCTGCCCGGTGCGCCCGGGTCGAAGTAGTCGTAATGGGGCTTGTACTGGGCACCGGGCCGATAGCGCAGCACCTGCAGCCCTTCGCCGTGGTCCACCGGCCACTGGACCAGGCGACTCAGCCGCGCTTCGATGCGCGCAATCAGCGGCGTCTCTGCGCGCCGGAAAAACATGCCGTCGCTGGTGCGGTCGGGATTGAGCTCCTCGCCCCCGGTGGCGGTCTGCACCGTGCGCGAGCGCTGCAGCCGCGGCTCAGCAGCGGCAATCAGCGCCGCGCACTCCTCATCGGACAGCAAGTCGGCCAACACCACCAGCCGTGGCTGCTGCAGCGCCGCCAGCACGCGCACGGTGCGGTCCCCCAGGTCGAGCGTGCGCGGCGACCCTGTCAGGTCGATGCGCGGCCGCGCCCAGGCCGATGTGGCGACTCGACGAGGTAACGCACTTACGTGCTCCTCCAGCGCCGTTTCCATGGCTTGCAACGCCACTTCCTCCTGCCAGCCGGCCTGGCGCATCGCCGCCAGCACATCCTGCGGGCTGCAGCCGGCGCGCGCCTGCTGCACGATCCATTGCCTCAGCTCCGCAGTGATGGTCTGGGCCATAGCCGCTGTCCCGACTGCGCGCTTGCCAACGCTGGCTCGCGTGTGGCGCCCCCGTTCACGCTGCTGCCCCGGCGGCGGCGTCGCGCCGGAATACCAGGCGGTCGGCGTCCGAGACCCCGGGTGCGAAGCGATAGCCCTCGAGGTCGAAGCCCTGCAGATCCGGCACACGCTGCACACGCTGCAGCGCGGCCCAGCGCGTCATCAGGCCGCGCGCGCGCTTGGCGGCAAAACTGATGACCTTGTAGCCCGCGCCACGGCGCTCCTCGAACACGCACTGCACCACACGCGCCGTCAGCGCGCGCCGATCCACCGCCTTGAAGTACTCCTCGCTGGCTAGGTTGACGATCACGCCGTCGTCCTGCGCCGCGCGGCTATCCAAATACCGCGCCAGGCGCGCGCCCCAGAACTGATAGAGGTTGCGCCCGCGCGACGTCAGCAGCCGCGTGCCCATCTCCAGCCGGTACGGCTGCATGCGATCCAGTGGCCGCAGCACGCCATACAGGCCGCTGAGGATGGCCACGTGCGCCTGCAGCCACTGTACGTCCGCTGGTGCCAGGCTGCGCACGTCCAGCCCTTCGTACACGTCACCGTTGAAGGCGTAGATGGCCGGGCGGCTGTTGTCGGGGGTGAACTCCCGCTGCCAGGCCTGGTAGCGCGCCACGTTGAGCGCCGCCAGGGTGTCGCTGAGGTCCATCAGCTCGGCCACCTGCTGCGGCGCGAGTGTGCGCAGCACCCCGATCAGCTCGGCCGCGTCGTCAACGAACAGCGGTTCGCTGGGCGTCACCGCGGGCAGGGGGGATTCGTAGTCCAGCGATTTGGCAGGGGACAGAACCAGCAGCATGTCGTCAACAACGCATCAAGTCGCCCCAGTAGGGCCATCGGCGTAGGGCCGCCGGTGCACCATCGGTGCGCTTGCCGGACACCGGATCAGCGCACGCAACAGCACGCTAACGTCCCACACCCCAGCGCGCCCCAGTGGGTGGGAAACCCGGCGGGGCCACCCGAGCACGACGACCGCGCGTCGCGGTGCCGGCAGCGCAACAGCACGCACTCCGTGCGCCCGCCGCGCGGGCGCCCTGATTATTGCAGGTCCCCCGCCAGGCTGGCCAGGGTTTCGGGCGGAATCTGCACGTGTGCGGGATAGTTCGTGTGGTCGCAACCCAGCTTGACCGCTGCACCGGCCTTGACCGCAGCACGCATCGTGGGCGTCAGCTCAAAGCGCAGAAAGTGCACCGCCGAGGTCTTATCCTCGGTTTCGCGGTCCAGGTCTTCGTCGGCAATCGCATAAACGCGCTCGTACCCTTCGACCTCGACGAACATGCGGTCTTCGATGCCGATTAGCCGCGCCAGCTCGCGCCGGCGTTCGTTGACGTCGGGGTATTCGATCATCATCGTTGCCTTCCAATTGGTGCCATCCGGCACCAGCGGGGCATAGGCGTCGATTTCGACCTGGATGCCCTCTTCCTCGAAGATCTTTTCGATGCGCAGCATTTCCTGGATCTGGTAGCGCATCGACAGCTCGCTTTCGAACTGCACCGTCAGGTGTTCGCCCAGATGCACGGTGCGCAGCTTGCGGTGGGCGATCACCTCGCCCTTGTGCTGCTTGCGCCACTTGGCGTACGCCTCCAGCGGCATCAGCGTCTCGCGGGTGATGCGGCCGGTGAGTTGCATGGTGGTGATCATGGGTCACACTCCCGTATCGGTAGAAGGCGCATCGTGCGCCTGGTGCGTCACATGTCTTGCCGCATGCCCTCAGGAGCCGGTGTGCCCGTCCTTCAGGCCATAGGCGGTGGCCAGCAGCGTCAGCGGGTGGGCCAGCTTGGGCGAGCCGAGCTGGTTAACCTCGAAGCCCTGCGCGATGTGGTGGCCACCGAGCGGACAGTCGGAGCTGATGTAGTCCGGTGAGCTGCCATCCTTCATCTGCGCCATGGTCTTGAACACGGGCTTGCCGATCTTCATCGCCACCGCATGGGTGGCCTTCTTGACCCCGTACGTGCCAGCGTGGCCCGAACAGCGCTCGATGGTGTTGACCTCGGTGCCGGGGATGAGTTTGAGCAGCTCCTCGGTGCGGCGGCCGATGTTTTGCACCCGCCCGTGGCAGGGGATCTGGTAGCTGACCTTGCCCAGCGGCTGGGTGAAGTCGGTCTTCAGCAGCCCGTCGCGTCGGCGCGCGCTGAAATACTCAAATGGGTCCCACATCGCTTCCTTGACGAGCTGCACATCGGCGTCGTCCGGGAACATCAGCGGCAGCTCCTGCTTGAACATCAGCGTGCAGCTGGGCACCGGGCTGAGGATGGCGAAGCCGTCGCGCGCGTAGCGCGCCAGCACCGGGATATTGGCTTCCTTGGCGGCAGCCACCGACTCCAGATCGCCCAGCTCCAGCTTGGGCATGCCGCAGCAGCGCTCCTTCTCCACCAGGGTGTACGGAATGCCATTGTGCGCCAGCACCTTGAGCAGGTCTAGCCCGATACCGGGTTCGTTGGCGTTGACGAAACAGGTGCCAAAAATTGCCACCTTGCCCGGGGTACGCTCGCCATCGACAACAGGCAGCGACTCGGGCGCGGCCGGCGCCGCCTGGCGCAGTGTCCGTGTGGCCAGCTGGGGCAGCCAAGCATCGCGGTGCACGTCCAGCACCTTCTCCATCGCGACGCGCCCGACAGCGGAGCGGTTGACGGCGTTGATGGTCTGCACCACGACCGGGATGCCAGCCAGCGAGCCGTGCACATCGGTGGCGGCCAGCAGCTTTTCCGCGGTCTTGACCTTGCCCTGACGAAACTTGATCGCCTTGGCCCGCAGCATGGTGTGGGGAAAGTCCAGGTTCCACTCGTGCGGCGGTGTGTACGGGCACTTGGTCATGTAGCACAGGTCGCACATGTAGCACTGGTCGACCACCTTCCAGTAGTCGGCTTTGTCCACGCCGTCGAGCTCGCCGGTCTTGCCGTCGTCGATCAGGTCAAACAGCGTAGGGAATGCCCCGCACAGGCTGACGCAGCGGCGGCAGCCATGACAAATGTCGAAGATGCGCTCGAGCTCCTCCAAGCACTTGGCCTCGTCATAGAAGCCGGGGTTGCGCCAGTCGAGCGGGTGCCGGGTCGGTGGCTCGAGGTTGCCTTCACGGGCCATGAGCGTCTCCTGGAGTGGGGTCGCCGTGTGGCGGCGACTCGGTTGTCAAAGCGTTCGCGCGGCGGCGCGGGCCACCAAGGGACGCGGGGATCATGCCCCCGCGCCCGCAGGGCGTCAATCAGTCAACCAGCTCGGCCAGCGCCTTGGCGTAGCGGTTGGCGTGCGAACGCTCCGCCTTGGCCAGCGTCTCGAACCAGTCGGCGATTTCGTCGAAGCCTTCTTCCCGCGCGGTCTTGGCCATGCCCGGGTACATATCGGTGTACTCGTGCGTCTCGCCCGCAATGGCCGACTCCAGGTTCTGGCGCGTGGTGCCGATCGGCATGCCGGTGGCGGGGTCACCCGCTTGCTCCAGAAATTCCAGATGGCCGTGCGCGTGGCCAGTTTCGCCTTCGGCAGTCGAGCGGAACAGCGCAGCCACGTCGTTTTGGCCCTCCACATCGGCCTTGTTGGCGAAATACAGATAACGCCGGTTGGCCATGGACTCGCCCGCGAAGGCGTCCTTCAAGCACTGCTCGGTCTTGGAGCCTTTCAGTTGTGGCATCGTCTCTTCTCCTTCAGGTGGTTCGGGAACACCGCCGCGCCCCCATGGCGGGCAGGCTCGGTAACCATACCCCCGCACCGCGCGGCCGTCCATACGGAAAAGGCAATGCGCACTATAGAGACGATCAATTTACTGGCGGGATACCATACATAGCGCTGTCACAGTCCTGTGCTCGAGGAGGAGCGTTTCGACGCGCCAGTGTCCGTACCCTTCCGGTGCGTGAAAAGCCGCACCCGCCGGCGTCACTACCGGTGACGACCCGCGCCACCACAGCGCCACGGCAAGCGCCGATCCGCCACCGCCGCCCGGCTGGCGCGCCTGCCGCCGCGGCACCCCCGCCGCCCCAACCAGGCACGGCGAAGCGCCCCTCTACAATTGCCCACTTCCATCATCGGTTTCGGGGCGCGGCTGCTGGTCCCAGCGCGCAGCCGCGTGCCCCTTTCGTGCACACCCGCTTCGACCATGTCCGAGACCCCCGCCCAACCCGGTCTGAACAGCCTGTCCAAGTCGTTCGAGCCCGCTGCCGTCGAGCGCCGCTGGGGCCCCGAATGGGAAGCCCGCGGCTACGGCCGGGCCGGCTGGCGCGGCACCGCAGCGCCCAACGCCGAGGCTGCACGCGCCGGGCACAACTTCGCCATTCAGCTGCCGCCGCCCAACGTCACCGGCACGCTGCACATGGGGCATGCGTTCAACCAGACCATCATGGACAGCCTGACGCGCTACCACCGCATGCGCGGCTACAACACGGTCTGGATTCCGGGCACCGACCACGCGGGCATCGCCACGCAGATCGTGGTGGAGCGTCAGTTGCAGCAGCAGGGCTTGAGCCGCCACGACCTGGGCGCCACACCCGAGGCCGCGCGCCAGAATTTCATCGCCCGCGTCTGGGAATGGAAAGAGAAAAGCGGCAACACCATCACGCAGCAGATGCGCCGCCTGGGCGACAGCGTGGACTGGAGCCGCGAGTACTTCACGATGGACGAGCGGCTGTCGCGCGTGGTGGTGGAGACCTTCGTGCGGCTGTACGAACAGGGCCTCATCTACCGCGGCAAGCGCCTGGTCAACTGGGACCCGGTGCTGATGAGCGCGGTGTCGGACCTGGAGGTGGAAAGCGAGGAAGAAGACGGCTTTTTGTGGTACATCGCCTATCCGTTGGTCAGCGGCCAAGGGCAACTGGTGGTGGCCACCACCCGGCCCGAGACGCTGCTGGGCGACGTGGCGGTGATGGTGCACCCCGAAGATGAGCGCTACGCCCACCTGGTGGGACAGTACGTGCGCCTGCCGCTGTGCGAGCGCGAAATCCCCATCATCGCCGACGCCTATGTGGATCGCAACTTTGGCACCGGCGTGGTCAAGGTCACCCCGGCACATGACGCCAACGACTACGCGGTCGGGCAGCGCCACCAGCTGCCGCTGATCAACGTGCTGACGCTGGATGCCAAGATCAACGACAACGCCCCCCCCGCCTACCGCGGGCTAGACCGCTTCGAAGCCCGCCAGCGCATCGTCGAAGACCTGCGCGCCGCCGGACTGCTGGTGGAGGTGAAGAAGCACCGCCTGATGGTGCCGCGTTGCGCGCGCACCGGCCAGATCGTCGAGCCAATGCTGACCGACCAGTGGTTCGTCGCCATGACCAAGGTGTCGGACCAAGACCCCACGGGCAAATCGATCGCCCAAAAAGCCATCGACGCGGTGGCCAGCGGACAGGTGCGCTTCATTCCCGAAAACTGGGTCAACACCTACAACCAGTGGATGAGCAACATCCAGGACTGGTGCATCAGCCGCCAGTTGTGGTGGGGGCACCAAATCCCAGCCTGGTACGACGCAGAGGGCAACGTGTACGTGGCGCGCAGCGAAGCCGACGCCCGCGCCCAGTTCGAGGCCTACGTGGCGCACCTGGGCGCGGAGCAGCGCCAGCGCTTGCTGGCTGCGGGCCTCAGGCGTGACCCCGACGTGCTCGACACCTGGTACTCCAGCGCCCTGGTGCCGTTTTCCACGCTGGGCTGGCCCGAGGCGGCCGAGCCCCCCGTCGCAACCGGCCACGCCAGCACGGCGGCAACCGCGAGCACAGCGCAGGCGTCTGCCGCGCCGCTGAGCGACTACGACCTCTACCTGCCCAGCACCGTGCTGGTCACGGGCTATGACATCATCTTCTTCTGGGTGGCGCGCATGATCATGATGACCACCCACTTCACCGGCCGGGTACCGTTCCGCCACGTCTACATCCACGGCCTGGTGCGCGACGCGCAGGGCCGCAAGATGAGCAAGTCCGAGGGCAATGTGCTCGATCCGGTGGACCTTATCGACGGCATCGACCTGCCTGCGTTGCTGGAAAAACGCACCACCGGGCTTCGCAAACCCGAAACCGCCCCCGCCATCCGCAAGGCCACCGAAAAGGAGTTTCCCGACGGCATCCCAGCCTACGGCGCGGATGCGCTGCGCTTGACCTTCGCGGCGTTGGCCTCGTTGGGGCGCAGCATCAACTTCGACAGCAAGCGCTGCGAGGGCTACCGCAACTTCTGCAACAAACTATGGAACGCCACCCGCTTCGTGCTGATGCACTGCGAAGGGCACGACTGCGGCCTGGCCGAGCACACTCCCGACCAGTGTGCCGCCGGTGGCCCTTTCCACGGCTACCTGAGTTTTTCTGCCGCCGATCGCTGGATCGTCTCGGCGCTGCAGCGCGTGGAGGCCGACATCGCGCGCGCCTTTGCCGACTACCGGCTCGACCTGGTAGCGCAAGCGCTGTACAGCTTCGTATGGGACGAGTTTTGCGACTGGTATCTGGAAATCGCCAAGGTGCAGCTGCACACCGGCGACGCCGCCCAGCAGCGCGCCACGCGGCGCACGCTGATTCGCACGCTGGAAACCATTCTGCGCCTGGCGCACCCCATCATCCCCTTCATCACCGAGGAACTGTGGCAGAAAGTGGCCCCGGTGGCCGAGCGCGCAGGGCCGTCGGTCAGCATCGCCCCTTACCCTGAGGCGCAGCCGCAGCGCATCGACCCCGCTGCCGAGGCCGCGGTAGCGCACTTCAAGGCCGTGGTGGAGGCCTGTCGCCGCCTGCGCGGTGAAATGGGTGTGTCGCCTGCGCAGCGTCTGCCGCTATACGCGCTGGGTGACGGCGAGTTTCTGCAGCGCTGGGCCGCCGCACTGCAGGCACTGGCCAAGCTCAGCGAAGTACGCGTCTTTGCCAGCGAAGCCGAGTGGACGGCCGCCGCGCAGGCCGCGCCCGTCGCGGTGGTGGGCGACGCGCGCCTGTGCCTCTTCATGCCCATCGACGTCGCCGCCGAGAAGGCCCGCCTGGGCAAGGAAGTGGCGCGGCTGCAGGGCGAAATCGCCAAGGCACAGGGCAAGCTGGCCAACGAGGCATTCGTGGCCAAGGCCCCGCCAGCGGTGATCGAGCAGGAGCGCAAGCGTCTGGCGGACTTTTCCGCCGCGCTGGAGAAAGTGCAGGCGCAGCTGGCGCGGCTCGGTTAAGCCGCCGGGCGTCTTGCGGGCCTGGGACAGAGCTGCCGCCCCCCGGCACCCGAAGCGCCACGCGCAGCGGCTTACATCGACACAGGTTGACAGGGCTGGAAAAACCCGACTTACCGTGTGAGGTGAGCGCTCAACTGGGATGGCATCACCTTGAAAAGTGACCTGCCCTTCAGCCATCACCAACGGAGGTGATGGTTTGGGGCGACATCTGATTGACCGGGTGTGGCCACACGTCTCGCTGCCAGCCCCCTTCCGTGACTGTGGCCGCTACCGCCCGTAGGCGGCTGTCGATGCACCACGGCCCCGCACTGCGGCGCGCTGGGCCGCAGCCTCAGCGGCGCTTGAGCACCGAAATATGCACCCCGTCGTTCGATTCCTGGTGCAGCAGCTCGTTGCCGGTTTGCTTGGCAAACGCCTGAAAGTCGCGCACCGAGCCCGCGTCGGTGGCAATCACCTTCAGAACCTGGCCACTGCTCATCTCCGCCAGCGCTTTTTTGGCTTTCAGGATCGGCAGCGGACAGTTCAGGCCGCGTGCGTCCACTTCGCGATCGATATTCATCGGCAAAACACCTCGTTGGGCCCATATTGTACGGCGCGCTGCCAAAAGCCTCGGTTACCCCAGGCTGGGCGGGGTTAGGGGTTTACCCGGTGTGCACGTCAGCGGTGCCGCGTATCGGCCACCTGCGGCTGCACCTGGAAACGTCAGTCGCATGCGGTGCAGCGGCGTTGCCCCACGCACAAGCCCACATCGATAACAACACCAGCCGCACGCACATCGGCTGGCGTAGGCGCACACCAATGGCTGCGGCGTTGCGCGGGTGTACAACGCATGGGTCGCACCCGCGGGGGCTGCCATGCCCATGGCGCTCGCGCAGGCACGCAAGCCCAACCGCAGCGCTCCTCCCCGGCCTCACGCCGGAAAGACGCCGGTGGACAGATAGCGGTCGCCGCGATCGCAGACAATGAAAACGATGGTGGCGTCGCGCTCGCGCGCGGCGATCTGCTGCGCCACCCAGCACGCCCCAGCAGCCGAAATCCCCGCAAAAATGCCCTCCTCGCGCGCCAGTCGGCGGCACATCGCCTCGGCATCGGCTTGACTGACGTAGACCAGCTCATCGACCTGCGCAGGGTCGTAGATCTTAGGCAGGTACTCGGGCGGCCACTTGCGGATGCCCGGAATGCGTGAGCCTTCGCTGGGCTGCGCACCGATAATGCGAATGGCCGGGTTGCGCTCTTTCAGGTACCGCCCCACCCCGGTGATGGTGCCGGTGGTGCCCATCGCGCTGACGAAGTGCGTGATGCGCCCGCCGGTCTGCTTCCAGATTTCCGGGCCGGTAGTCTCGTAGTGGATGCGCGGGTTGTCGGGGTTGGCAAACTGGTCCAGCACCCGGCCCTTGCCTTCGCGCTGCATTTTCTCCGCCAGGTCACGCGCGTACTCCATGCCGCCGCTCTTGGGCGTGAGGATCAGCTCGGCGCCGAACGCCTTCATCGTCTGCGCGCGTTCCACCGACAGGTCCTCGGGCATGATGAGCACCATGCGGTAGCCTTTGATGGCGGCGGCCATGGCCAGCGCGATGCCGGTGTTGCCACTGGTGGCCTCGATCAGTGTGTCGCCGGGGCGGATCTCGCCGCGCTCCTCGGCGCGCCGGATCATCGACAGCGCGGGACGATCCTTGACCGAACCAGCGGGGTTGTTGCCCTCCAACTTACCCAGCACGACGTTGCTGCGCTGGCCATTGTCGGGCTCGCCGATGCGCTGCAGCGCCACCAGCGGCGTGCCGCCAATGGCATCCTCGATGGTGGGGTAGCGGCGCGGCGCCCGGCGCCGGGCCGCCGGGCGGCTGCCCGAAGCGGA
>NZ_DAISZC010000023.1:0-3661 GCF_036824975.1 Tepidimonas sp. | reverse complement strand
TGGGGTAGCGGCGCGGCGCCCGGCGCCGGGCCGCCGGGCGGCTGCCCGAAGCGGATGCAGGAGACGTCATGGAACGATGGCGATGTGGGTCGAAGTCGAAGCCGACGTCGGCAATCGGCCAGTGTCGGCAGGTACAGGTCTGCATCATGCCACGGGCCAGCCGGTGCGGCACGTGTGCGATAATGACGACCTGCGTGCCGGAGTGGCGAAATAGGTAGACGCAGCAGATTCAAAATCTGCCGGTGGCGACACCGTGCCGGTTCGAGTCCGGCTTCCGGCACCATCGTCACGTGCGGTAGCAGGCGGCCAAAAACCACTGTTTCAGCGCCATGGCGCGCACGGGCCGTCCAGACCCGCGTCCCAGCGGCGGGTGCGCGCAGCCGCAGCTTAGGTCCCCAGTGCGTCGTGATCCAACACCCTTTCCTGCCATGGACGTTTGGTTGATGCCGCTGCTGGCCATCGTGGGTGGACTGGCCGTGCTGGTCTGGTCGGCCGACCGCTTCGTCGATGCGGCCGCGGCCCTGGCGCGCCACTACCAGCTGCCGCCGCTGCTGATCGGTGCGGTCATCATTGGGTTTGGCACCTCGGCACCGGAGCTGGCGGTGTCCACGCTATCGGCCCTGGAAGGCGCACCCGGCATTGCGCTGGGCAACGCTTTCGGATCCAACACCGCCAACATCGGCCTGATTCTGGGGCTGACGGCACTGATCAACCCCATCACCGTCCACTCCCAGGTACTGCGACAGGAACTGCCCATTTTGCTGGCCGTCACCGCGCTGGCGCTGGGCCTGCTGTGGGATTTGCAGCTGGCGCGCGCCGAGGCGCTGCTGATGCTGGCGGTGTTCGCCGCGGTACTGGGCTGGTCGATCTGGCAGGGCATGCGCCAGGGCCCCGATCCGCTGGCCACCGAAACCGAGGCCGAACTCGACGCCCACCCGATGACACCCGCGCGCGCCTGGGCCTGGACGGTGGGCGGGCTGGCGCTGCTGTTAAGCAGCTCGCGGCTGCTGGTGTGGGGCGCGGTCACGCTGGCGCAGGCCGCCGGGATCAGCGACCTGATCATCGGTCTGACCATCGTCGCGGTGGGCACCTCACTGCCCGAACTGGCATCGTGCATTGCCGCTGCACGCAAAAACGAGCACGACTTGGCGCTGGGTAACGTGCTGGGCTCCAACCTGTTCAACACGTTAGCCGTGGTGGGCTTAGCTGGTGCGATCCATCCGCTGTCCAGCGAGGCGGCGCTGCTGCAACGCGACCTACCGGTGATGGCCGCCCTGACCGTGGCGCTGTTCGTGCTAGGGCTCGGTTGGAAGGGCCGGCCCGGGCGCATCAACCGCTTCGAAGGCGCGGCGCTGGTGCTGGCCTACGCGGCCTACACGGTCTGGCTGGCACGCGATACATTGAGGGCAGGCTAAAAAAGCCGCCGCCGTTGCAGGCCCATAGCCGCCTCGGCGTGCGCTTCAACGCGCTGCCGTCCAGCCGGCGCGCACGTCCGGGTAGCGCAACCGCAGGCGCAGTTCGCGCTTCAGGCGCGTGTTATCCAGTCGGCGCGACTCGCTCATGAACGACAGCAGCATCAGCGGCAGCTGTCGCTCGGCCCCCTCGCGCGGCAGCCGGGGCGGTCGCGGCAGGCCGTGCAGGTCGGCCACCAGGTCGAAGTAGTCGCCCATGCGCAGCTCGCTGTCGTCGCAGACGTGCAGCACACGTTGGGGGCGGCCGCGCCACAGCGCCAGCACACATGCCCGCGCCAGATCGTCCGCGTGGATGTGGTTGGTGTAGACATCGTCTTCGGCGCGCAGCACCGGCGTGCCGCGCCGCAGGTGCTGCAGTGGCCCTTCGGGCCGGTCCGGGGCGTAGATGCCGGGAATGCGCAGCAACGTCACGCGCGTGCCCGTGCGGCGTCCGAACATGCGCCATTGGCGCTCCGCATCCAGCCGCCGCCAGGCGCGCGGTGTCGCCGGAGCAGCGGGCCGTGTCTCGCGCACACACGCGCCCGCGCAGTCACCGTACACCCCGCTGGTGGAGGCGTACACCAGCGCCGTCGGCACCACACGCCGAGCCAGGACCTGTGCCAGCGCGCGCGAGCGTGCATCCCGCCACAGATCGCGCCCGACTCCATCGCTGCGCGGGGGCGCCAGATGCAGCACGCGCGCTGCCAACCCCGCCAGGCGCCCGAGCGTAGCCGGCACATCCAGGTCGCCTACCAGCGGCGTCACCCCAGCGGCCCGCAGTTCGGTCACCCGCTGGGGTGACGAGGTCAGCGCCAGCAGCCGGGCCCGGCCGGCCAACAGGCGGACGGCGCGCAGCCCCACGTCTCCGCACCCCACGATCAGCACGCGCGACCGCCGGAATCGCGCCGGCAGCGCCCCACCCGTTGCATTCAGCATCGATTCACATCCTTCGCGGCACACTCGACCCCACCGGGCACACGCCGTGCCGTGGTGGCTTTTGCGACAATCTCGCTTTGTCCGTTTTGCGGCACATCCGCCGCCTGTGTCCAAGTATGACATTCACCATCACCGTCCAACCCAGCGGCCGCACCTTTGCGGCCACCGACAGCGAAACCCTGCTCGCCGCCGCCATCCGGCAAGGCATCGGCCTGCCTTACGGCTGCAAGGACGGTGCCTGCGGCTCGTGCAAGTGCCGTCTGCTGTCGGGTCAGGTCACGCACGGTCCGCACCAGAGCAAGGCGCTCAGCGCCGAGGAGGAGGCGGCCGGTCTGGTACTGACGTGCTGCGCCACCGCGCACAGCGATATCGTGCTGGAGTCGCGCCAGGTCAGCGCCGCCGGTGCTTTTCCGATCAAGAAACTGCCGGTGCGCGTGCTGGCGCTGCAGCGCGCTGCGCCCGACGTGATGATCGTGCAGCTGCAACTGCCGGCCAACGATACCTTCCAGTATCACGCCGGGCAGTACATCGAGTTTCTGCTGCGCGACGGCGCGCGCCGCGCCTACTCAATGGCCACCGCCCCCCATCTGCGCGGCGACGTGCCCACGCTGGAGCTGCACATCCGCCACATGCCCGGCGGCAAGTTCACCGACCACGTATTCGGCACGCTGAAGGAAAAGGACATCCTGCGCATCGAGGGGCCGTTTGGCAGCTTCTACCTGCGCGAGGACTCCGACAAACCCATCATTCTGCTGGCCTCGGGCACCGGATTCGCTCCCATCAAAGCCATCGTGCAGCACATGCAGCACAAGGGCATCACCCGCCCCACCTGGCTGTACTGGGGCGGAAGGCGGCCGCACGACCTGTACCAGGATGCCTGGGCGCGGGAACAGGCCACCCAGCTGCCCCAGCTGACCTACGTGCCGGTGGTCTCCGATGCCGTGCCTGAAGACGGATGGCATGGTCGCACCGGCTTTGTGCACCAAGCGGTGCTGGCCGACCACCCAGACCTCTCGGGCTTCGAGGTGTACGCGTGCGGGGCGCCGATCGTCATCGAGTCGGCGCGCCGCGACTACGCGGCGGCGGGGCTTCCCGCCGATGCCTTCTACGCCGACGCCTTCACGTCGGAAGCCGACAAACAAAGCTGAACCCGGCGCTGCGTGGGCACGTGAGCGCAGCGCACGGGCGGGTGTCCAGTGCCCACCCACCGGACTGGGTGGCTTGGCAGCACTCAGCCCTGCGCCAGCAGCCGCCGCACGTCGTCGGCCAGCGCC
>NZ_DAISZC010000111.1:0-2906 GCF_036824975.1 Tepidimonas sp. | reverse complement strand
GGTGGATTTTCTGAAGGAACACTACGGGCGGGCGGAGTTTTGGGGGCGAGCGCCGAAATCTCAGGCGCTATCGCCGCACCCGCTATAGCCAGATATGGAAACCGCCGGCCACCAGCCACACGCCCGCTTGCGTCAGTTCAATTTACAGCGCTTTTCTTCTGCCAGCTTTTCCAGGTGCCTTTGCCGGTCTTTCGCCGCATTGATTGCCTCTTCTGTGTTCGAATACGTCCCAATCAAAGCCGGCCAGAAAAACAAGGCTGCAGCCACATTCCTGCCCGTAACCGTACGCTCTTTACGCGCCTTCGCCTCGAATTCCTGAGCTTCGACGTAGGCAGAGCGCAACTGGTCACAACTCTTTTCCGAGTCACCCACCTGCTTGCTTTGCACAACCTCCGGAGTGGCGCAGCCGGAAAGGAAACCAGACAGCACGAGGATGACCCATCCTGAAGATACAGTTTTTCGCATGATGTTGTTGCGTGGCGAAGTAACACAAAACGCGCTTCCAGTTTAGCGTGGCAATTCGCCGACTCGCCTCCCCCAAATGGGGGAGGCAAACCGTGACGTGCAAGTCAGCGGCCGTAGCCAAAGCCCTGTTCTGCGGACATTAAAAGCCGGCGGAGAAACCGGGCACGGCCCACCCGGCACGCGGCGGTGCGGCGTCGCGTAGGGAGATTACCGTGCATGCACCTCTGTCGCGCCGGCGATAGTCCGGCAGCCGCCTTGCCCCCTATCGTCGGCCACCCCGGGGCCAGCGACGTCCCGGCCCTCACGTTTCATCGATCGCTCCGAGGAGACCCGCATGATCCCGCTCGACATCCCCAGCCGCCAGGGCCAGGTCAGTGACGACGAATGGCACGTACGCGTCGATCTGGCGGCCGCCTACCGGCTGGTGGCAGCCTTCGGCTGGGACGATCTGGTGTTCACCCACATCACGGCGCGCGTGCCGGGCACCGACGACCAGTTCCTGATCAACCCCTACGGCCTGCTGTTCGAGGAAATCACGGCGTCCAGCCTGGTCAAGATCGACGTGCACGGCAACAAGCTGGACGACTGCCCCTTCCCGGTCAACCCCGCAGGCTTCACCATCCACAGCGCGATTCACGCCGCGCGGCACGACGCGCAATGCGTGCTGCACACCCACACGCTCAACGGGGTAGCGGTGTCGGCGCAGAAACATGGGGTGCTGCCGCTGTCGCAGCAGGCGATCTTCGTGCTGTCCAGCCTGGCGTACCACGACTACGAAGGCGTGGCACTGCGCGAGGACGAAAAGGCACGCCTGGTGGCCGACTTGGGGCAGGCAAACTTCCTGATGCTGCGCAACCATGGCCTGTTGACGCTCGGGCCGACGGTGGCCGACGCCTTCGTGGCGATGTACCTGTTCGAGGCTGTGTGCGCGATTCAGGTGCGCGCGCTGGCCAGCGGCTGCGAGCGGATGGCCATCGATCCGGCGATCATCGCCACGGCGCAGGCGCAGGCGCGGCAGGTCACGCGCGGCCAGGGCGCGGGTGCATTGACCTGGCCCGGCTTGCTGAGGCGGCTGGATCGACTCAACCCGGGATATCGGCAATGAGCAGCGCCTCACCACGCCCGGCGCGCGCCATCACCTCACCACGCGGGCCGCAGACGGTGCTGTAGCCGGCATACACCGTGGCGCCTTCGCGGCCGCAGGCATTGGCATACGCAATGGCCACATGATTTTCCGCCGCCAGCCGCGGCACCGTCAGCAGCGGCGCATCGTCGTAGGGCAGCATGTTGGCGGTGGGTGCAAAGATGACGCGCGCGCCCTGTTGGGCAAGTGAGCGCACCGCTGCAGGCTGCTCGACGTCGTAGCAAATCAGCAGGCCGATGCGCCAACCCTGCCATTCGAATGGCGCGGCCACAACGGATGCCGCCGTAAACCGCTCGGCATCGGCTGCGCCGAACAGGTGTACCTTGCGATGCACGGCGAGCCGCTGCCCGTCGGGGCCAACGGCTTGCACCGCGTTGTGCGGTTTGCCGCTGGCGGCGTGGAACTCGGGCCAGCCGTATACGATGCCGATGCCATGCTCCCGCGCCAGACGCCAAATCGCTTGCGCCAGCGCACCATCGGCCGGTTCGGCCAGGTGCTCCAGCCGGGCCGGGTCGATCAGGTAACCCGTCAGCGCCATCTCGGGCGTCAGCAGCCAGTGCGCACCTTGCGCGGCGGCGCTTTGTGCGGCCTGCGCCAAGCGTTGCAGGGCGCCGACGCTGTCGCCCGGCGCCGGCATAGGGGTTTGCCACAGCGCCACGCGCAGCGCCTGACGCGGATTGAGCTTGCCCGAAGGGGAGGCTGTTAACGCGGTTTGATCAGGGTTTTGCATGACCCCATAGCTTACGATAGGGCCGCATGGGTACGGTAACCCGAGTCGCTGTCAGGCCGCAAGCCGCGACGCACACCGGGGTGGTGCGGCGCGCGCCGCTGGACACCACCACCCCAGCGCCGCCACAGGCGCAGCGTGATCAGTGGCGCGCCAGCTACTGCCCCCGCCTCAGCGCCCGTTGCCGCGCCACTCAGTCGGGCAGGGCCATGGGGCCGATGTACGGATACCATTCACCCGGTCCCGGATTGTCCGGATGACAGCCGCCGCCCAGATGGCGCACGATGCCCCACACCGCGTTGAGCGCCGTCTGCACCGCCCCCTCCACCCACGCGGGGGTGAAGGAGATGTCATCACCCGCCAGGAAGATGCCGCGCTCGCGCTCGGGCAGACCATCTTGCATGAAGTGGCCGTACATGCGGTGGTTGTAGCGGTAGTGCCCGGGCAGCGCGCCCTTGAAGGCACCCAAAAAATGGGGGTCGGCCTCCCACGAGATGGTGATGGGGTCGCCAATGATGTGGCTGGCGATATTTACGTCGGGGTAAATTTTGCGCAGGGCATCCAGCGCCA
>NZ_DAISZC010000022.1:0-27784 GCF_036824975.1 Tepidimonas sp. | reverse complement strand
GCCAGCAGCGCCATCGAGCCCAGTCCACCCAGCCAGCCGCTGGCGGCCAGCAGCATCAGGGTCGCCCCTGCCGCCAGGGTTAGCGCCACCACCCGGTCCACCGCCACGAAGCGGGCGGCCACGAAGCCGCCTGCCAGCATACCCACAGCGCCGGCCAGCATGTAGGCCGTCACGGTCAGTGCCGCCGTCTCCAGCGGCACCCCATGCACCGCCTGCAGAATGGGCGTGGCGTAGGTCTGCACCACTGCCAGCGTCATCGTCGACAGCAGAAAAAAGCCAAAGCAGGCCCACACCACCGGTAGCCGCAAAAACGCCAGCTCCTGCCTGCGCGATGCTCCAGCGGGCCGCGCCACCACCTCGGTCCGCAGATGGTCCCGCTGCCACCACAGCAGCGCCCACACGGCCGCGTACACCCCGATCGCCGCCCAGTACGCCACGCGCCAGTGACTCAGCGCCGTGATGCTCACCAGGAAGACTGGCGCCAGCGCCCACCCCAGATTGCCGGTGAGGCCGTGGACACTGAAGGCGTGCCCCAGTCGGGAGGGGGAAACGCGCTGATTCAGAATCGAAAAATCCACCGGGTGGAACGGAGCATTGCCCAAGCCCGCCAGCACGGCGGCCAGCAGCAATCCCGCATACCCGTCGGCCAGCGCCGCCGCCAGCGCCGAACCCATGAACAGAGCGATGGCAGCAAACAGCACAGGCCGCGCGCCCACCCGGTCCACCAGGAAGCCGGACAGGGCCTGCCCCACACCAGACAGCAGGAAAAACAGGCTGGTCAGCAGCCCTACGTCGGAGTAGCTCAGCGCGAACTCGCGCATAAAAATCGGCAACAGCGGGGCCAGCAGCAGGTGGGAGAAGTGGGACGTGGCATGTGCCAGTCCGACCAGGCCGATGACGGTGGCGTCACGCCGCCAGGGCATGGGGCCCGCCGCTGCCGCGCCAGCCGTGGGCGAGATCGCGTTCATCCTCGCAATGGTAGGACACGTGCGGCAGCGCTGTCGCCCGCGGGCGCTGCGTGCGCGACAGTGCAGGCGTTGCGGGCACAATCGCGCGCATGAACATCGTGATCCTCGACGACTACCAGGATGCGGTGCGCAAGCTGCGGTGCGCCCACAAGCTCGATCCCTATCCCGCCAAGGTCTACACCAACACCGTCAAGGGGGTCGGCCAGCTGTCGGTGCGCCTGCGCGACGCGGATATCGTCGTGCTGATCCGCGAGCGCACGCAGATCACGCGGGCGCTGCTGGAGCGCTTGCCGCGGCTGAAGCTGATCGCGCAGACCGGCGCGGTGGGGCGGCACATCGACGTGCAGGCCTGCACCGAGCGCGGCGTCGCCGTCGCCGAGGGCGTGAGCGACCCGGTGGCGCCTGCGGAGCTTACCTGGGCGCTGATCATGGCGGCGATGCGGCGCCTGCCACACTACATCAGCAACCTCAAGCATGGTGCGTGGCAGCAGTCGGGGTTGAAAGCAGCCTCGATGCCACCCAACTTCGGCCTGGGCATGGTGCTGCGCGGACGCACGCTCGGGGTGTGGGGTTACGGGCGCATCGGACGCCTGGTGGCCGGCTACGGCCGGGCGTTCGGCATGCGGGTGGCCATCTGGGGTAGTGAGGCCAGCCGCGAGCGCGCCCGCGCCGACGGTTTCGAGGTGTACGACAGCAAAGCGGCACTGTTTGCCGACAGCGATGTACTCAGCGTGCATCTGCGCTTAGCGGACAGCACCACCGGCTGCATCACGCTGGATGATTTGCTGCAGATGAAACCGACCGCCCTCTTCGTCAACACGTCACGCGCCGAGCTGATCGCGCCTGACGCGCTGGTGGCGGCCCTCAACCGCGGCCGTCCGGGCATGGCAGCAGTCGATGTGTTCGAGTCCGAGCCCATCCTGCAGGGGCACGCGCTGCTGCGGCTGGAAAACTGCGTCTGCACCCCGCACATCGGCTTCGTCGAACTCGACAGCTACGAAAAATATTTCGGTGCCGCGTTCGACAACGTCGTCAACTACATCAAGGGCACACCCACCCACATCGTCAACCCCGGCGCACTGCAGGTCAGGCGCTGAGCCGAGCCGTCGGGTGCTCAACCGCGCTCTGGCGGAGCGGGAGGGGCCGGGGACAACCAGTCGTCCAGATGAAAGTCCAGGGCGTCGTCGCTGCGCCTGGCAGCCGGCGCGGCCGGCTCGGCCTTCGGACGCGGGGACATGTCCGCCACATCCGGCAGTTCGAAATCGAGCATCGACGGCACCCCTTGCGAGGCCGCCGCCGCCGCTGGCGCAGCCGCCGACTCCATCAGCGGCAGCAGATCGAGCAGGCCGTGCAGTGTGATCAGGTCGTCGAACGCGGCCAGCGTGCGCACCTGCAGGGGCGCCAGCGGTTCTCCGGGCTGGGACACGAGCGCCGCTTCGATGCGTGCCCGTGCGGCTTCGGTCGGCCAGTCGTGTTGCAGCGCCGTGATCAAGGCCGTATCGGCCTCCAGGCCGGCCGGATCGTCGATCGCCATCGGCATCAGACGCTGATAGTGCTGTTCGTACATCGCCTGGGCCGAACGGGGGTCGCGGTTGTGCTGCTGCGCCAGCGCCCACCAGCGCAGGTACGGCGCTTCACATGCGCGCGGATATGCCTGCACGAACGTGCGCAAGGCGGCGACCGCATCGCCGATCTGACCAAGGGACTCGAAAAAATCGACCCGGCTCCACAGATCGTGCAGCGCGGCCGGATCCAATGGCGCAACCGGCACTTCCTGGAACACCGACGCCCCGGCCTCGCTGACCTCGAGTCCGGCCATGGCCGCCGCCGAGCCCTCGGCGCGCACCTCGGCCCGCGCTGGTGCGGGTGCCGCGGTTTCAGCGGTGGCCGTGGGGCGCGGCACGCCTGCGGACGCCGGTGCCTCACCCGGCACCGGGGGGGGCGGCACGCCCACTGACTCAGGTTGCGCGGGGCGAACGGTCGCTGCCCACCACCGATTCGCCGCCAGGTGGCTTGATTGCTGGGACTGCCGGCGCCACATCCAGGCCAGAGCGGCCAGCAACAGAACCGCCACGCCTCCCAGCGCCACCGTCCAGGCCGTTCCGTTTTGCGACTCGCGCGCGGCGGTGAGCTCACGGTTGAGGCTTTCGACCGCCAGCAGCAGGCGCTGCTGCTCGGCCCGCAACGCCGCCACCTCCTGTTGCAGCGCAGCGGGGTCGGCACCGGCCGCCGACGCGGTGCCACCGGCTGCCGCCGCGTCGCCCGTCACGGCGCCCGCGCTGACCTGCGACCCAGCGCCATCGGCCATCGGCCCGCCCTGCCCCAGGTCGACAGGCTCCAGCTTCAGACGTGGCCCTGTGGGCGCAGGTGCTTCGGCTACGCGCGGCGCCACTGCCGTACCCGCGTCCTGCTGCCCGGCCACTGGTCTGGTTCGGACCACGGGCACCTTCGACGCCAGCCGCGCCACCCCGGGGGGACGGGGCGCCGTCACCAGCGAACGAATGGGTGTTTCGGGCGCTGGCGAAACGGAGGGTGCGCTCACCCGCGGCACCACCGGCGCCAAAGGCTCCGCCATAGGCGCTACAGCCGCTTCCACGCGCGCTGGCGCGGCCGTCGGCGGCGGGGTTGGAGCCGCTGGCTCGACGTCGGCCAGCAGGGTGTACGAGCGTGCAAAGCGCGCAGGACAGCCCACGCGCAGCTGCACGGTCACGAACGGCTCGTCGACGGGCTTGTCGGCACGGACACGCAGGCGGCCCGTCTCACCACTGCCTTCCACGCTGACCTGGACGTCCGATGGCGCGAGTACCGTTTCTCCGTAGTGCACCTGCGCCTGAACGCACAGCGCCTGCGCATCGCTGCCCGGGACGGTGCGGCTTTGCACCACAATATCGAGCGGCCGCCCGATGATGACCGCGCCCTGAATGCTTCCCAGCAACTGGGCGTGTCCATCCAGGGCGGACACGAGCAGCAGGGTGGCCAGCGCGGTTCGGGGATGCATGCATTTTCCTGGACAGAGTCGGAGCGTGACTCGACGTCGTGGGCCGATTCTGTCACATTCGATCCCCAATCCCGGAACTCAACATGGCTGAATCCTGCGCAGTACTGTCTTTTCGCAACATCGGCATCGTCGGCACCGGCGCGATGGGACGCGGCATTGCGCAAATCGCTGCCCAGGCCGGTGCCAACGTGTACCTGATGGACGTCAATCCGGACGCGGTGGAGGTGGCCCGCCAGTCCCTGACACAGACTTGGCAGCGGCTCGTCGACAAGGGGCGCCTGGGCGCCGCCGAGGCTGCTGACTGTGCCGCGCGGTTGCGTCCGGCGGCCGATCTGCAGCAGCTGCAGGACTGCGATCTGGTCATCGAAGCCATCGTCGAGCGGCTCGACGCCAAGCAAGCGTTGTTCGCGCAACTGGAGGACATCGTCGCCCCCGGGGCTGTGCTGGCCACCAACACCTCCTCGCTGTCGGTCACGGCCATCGGCAGCCGGCTGCGTGCACCGCAGCGTCTGGCAGGGTTTCACTTTTTCAACCCGGTGCCGCTGATGAAGGTGGTGGAGGTGGTCAGTGGCCTGAGGACTGACCCTGCCGTGACCGAGCGGTTGTGCGCGTTTGCGCGCCAGATGGGCCACACGCCCGTGCGGGCGCAGGACACGCCCGGCTTTATCGTCAACCACGCCGGTCGCGGTTATATCACCGAAGCGCTGCGCATCGCTGGCGAGCGCGTGGCCGACTTCGCCACCATCGACCGTATCCTCAAGGATCAGGGGGGCTTTCGTCTCGGGCCGTTCGAGCTGCTGGACCTGACCGCGCTGGATGTGTCGCAGCCGGTGATGGAATCGATCTACCACCAGTACTACGAAGAGCCGCGCTTTCGCCCCAGTGTGATTGCCGCGCAGCGGCTGGCGGGGGGTGTGCTGGGTCGCAAGGTTGGCGAGGGGTTTTATCGCTATGTGGACGGTGTGGCGCAGGTGCCGGCCGAACCGCCCGTGCCGGCCGTGGCCGAGCTGCCCCCAGTGTGGATCCCTGCACGCGCGGCGCGCCGCGCCGAACTGCTGCAACTGCTCAAGGACCTGGGCGCGACCATCGAAACCGGTGCCCAGCCGTCGCAGCGGGCACTGATCGTCGCGGCTCCGCTGGGCCACGACGTGACCACCGTGGCGGCGGTGCAGCAGCTGGAGCCGGGTCGTACCGTCGGCATCGACATGCTGCTGCCGGATGGCGCCGTCAAGCGCCGCGTGCTGGCCACCAACCCGGCCACCCGCAGTGACATGCGCGCCGCCGCGCACGCGCTGTTCGCGCGCGATGGTAAAGCGGTCAGCGTCATCCGCGACAGCGGTGGTTTCGTCACCCAGCGGGTGCTGGCCACCATCGTCAATATCGCAGCGGACATCTGCCAGCAGGGCATCTGCACCCCTGCCGATCTGGACACCGCCGTGACACTGGGACTGGGCTACCCGGCCGGCCCGCTGGCCATGGGCGACCGCATCGGTGCCGCGAACGTGCTGGAGGTACTGTTCAACCTGCAGACCGTCTATGGCGACATGCGCTACCGCCCTTCGCCCTGGCTGCGCCGTCGCGGCGCGCTGGGCCTGAGTCTGCTGCACGCCGAGGACTGACGCGATGACCGCCACACTCAAGACCCGCAGCCACGGCGCCACGCTGGTGCTGACCATCCACAACCCCGAACATCGCAACGCACTGGGGCCCGAGATTTACGTCGCCGGCATCGAAGCGCTGATCGCCGCCGAGCGCAACGCCGACGTGCGCTCGGTCGTCATCACCGGCGAAGGCGGCACCTTTTGTGCCGGGGGCCATCTGCAGCGGCTGTTGGCCAACCGGCAGCAGCCGCCGCAGGTGCAGGCCGCCAGCATCGAGGCGCTGCATAGCTGGATCGAGGCGGTGCGCAGTTTTCCGAAGCCGGTGGTGGCCGCGGTCGAGGGAGCCTGCGCAGGAGCGGGCTTTTCGCTCGCGCTGGCGTGCGATTTGCTGGTGGCCGCGCGCGACGCCGTGTTCGTGATGGCGTACGTGAATGTGGCGCTGTCGCCCGATGGCGGTGCCTCGTGGGCCTTGCTGCGTCAGCTGCCGCGTGCCACTGCGCTGCAGCTGTTGATGCTGGGCGAGCGGATGGGCGCCGAGCGGCTGCACCAACTTGGTCTGGTGACGGCTGTGGCCGCCCCCGGCGAGGCGCTGGCCGAGGCGCTGGCCCTGTGCGAACGGCTCAACGCCAAGGCGCCCAACGCGCTGGCCAGCATCAAGGCGCTGGCCAACGACGCGCCGGAACATAGTCTGAGCCGCCAGCTGCGCGAGGAGCGCGACCACTTCGTGCGCAACTTGCACCACCCCAACGCTGGTGAAGGCATCCGCGCCTTTCTGGACAAACGGCCCCCGAACTACCGTTGAGGCGATCCGCCCGATGTCACCGAGGAGACCCCACGATGTCCCTGCAGTCGCTCACACGACAGCCCCTGGATGAACCGATCCTGACAATGGAGGAGCGCCAGGCTATCAACCAAGGCCGCTGGTTTTCCAGCCTGTCCCCCTCCCTGCGTCACGACATTTTGCGATGTGCCTACGTCAAACGTTACAGCGACGGCGAGCTGATCGCCGCTCGCGGCGACCCGCCCACGGTCTGGAGCGCGGTGGCCAAGGGCGCGGTGCGCGTCAGCTCGACCTCGATCACGGGCAAGCAGATCACGCTGACGTACGTCGAGCCGGGCGTGTGGTTTGGCGACGTGGCGATGTTCGATGGCGATGCACGCACGCACGACGCCTACGCCCATGGCGCCACCACGCTGCTGTGCGTGGCGCGCAGCGATTTCCAGCGCATCCTGGAGCAGCATGTCGAGCTGTACGAGGCGCTGCTGCGGCTACACGCACGCCGCATCCGCACGCTGTTTGGCTTGGTGGAGGACCTCAACACCCTACCGCTGCGTGCGCGTCTGGCCAAGCAACTGCTGCACCTGAGCCGTTCGTATGGCCTGCCCTGCTTGGCCAACGGCAGCGAGATCCGCATCGGATTGCATCTGGCCCAGGAAGAACTCGCCCAGCTGCTGGGCGCGTCGCGTCAACGCGTCAATCAAGAGCTCAAGTCGATGGAGCGCGAGGGTGCCATCCGCATCGAGCCCGGAGGCCTGGTGGTGCGCGACCGCGCCCAGCTGCTGCGCATCGTCGAATCCGAACCCTGACCCGTGGCGGCTGGGCCGACCGCGGGGTCAATCCGTCCCTGCTGCGGCCATGACCGACACCCCCCCCACCGCCACCCCCCTGCCCGCGCACACCCTGGATGCGGACGCGCTGCAGCGCTGGCTGCAGGCACACGTCAGCGGTTTTCGCGGGCCGCTGTCCATCGAGAAATTCCCGGGCGGGCAGTCCAACCCGACATACCGCCTGCGCACCCCCAAGCGCACCTATGTGATGCGGACCAAGCCCGGGCCGGTGGCCAAACTGCTGCCGTCGGCGCACGCCATCGAGCGCGAGTTCCGCGTCATGCAGGCGCTGGCACACAGTGCCGTACCGGTGCCGCGCATGGGTGTGCTGTGCGAGGATGAATCGGTCATCGGCCGCGCGTTTTACGTGATGGAGCACATCGAGGGCCGAGTGCTGTGGGACCCCGCGCTGCCCGGCATGACGCCTGCCGACCGCCGCGCCCACTATCTGGAGATGAACCGCGTGCTCGCCACGCTGCACCGGGTGGACGTCCAAGCCGTGGGACTGGCCGACTACGGCAAACCGGGCAACTACTTCGAGCGCCAGATCGCCCGCTGGAGTAAGCAGTACGTCGCCTCCATCACCGAGCCTATTCCCGAGATGGAGGCGCTGATGGCGTGGCTGCCCGAACATCTGCCGGCGCTGGCTCAAGACGAGCAACTCGTCAGCATCGTGCATGGCGACTACCGGCTCGACAACCTGATGTTTCATCCGCAGCAGCCACGCATCGTGGCGGTGCTGGACTGGGAACTGTCCACCCTCGGCCATCCGCTGGCCGATTTCAGCTACCACTGCATGTCCTGGCACATCCAGCCCGGCGCCTTTCGGGGCATCGGTGGCCTGGACTGGGTGGCCCTGGGCATTCCTTCCGAGGACGAATATATCGAACGCTACTGCGAGAGCACTGGTTTTACCAGCCCGCAGGCGCTGCGGCGCGACTGGCCGTTCTTCCTCGCCTACAACGCCTTCCGCCTGGCGGCCATTCTGCAGGGGATCGCCAAGCGGGTGGAGTTGGGTATTGCCTCCAGCGCCCAGGCCCGGCAGAGCGCCGCCGGGGCGCGGCCGCTGGCCCAACTGGCCTGGCGTTTTGCGCAGCGCTATGGCTGACCCGTGACGATCAAGCCGCCCGCATACCGTGACCCGATGCACAGGTCCGTACGCTGATGGAGGATGGCACGCCCCCCAGCTCGGTCACCTCCGCTTCCCGTTTTTCTCAAAACCTCTGTCCTTACCCATGCCAGGAGCCCCGCCATGGACTTTGCCTACAGCCCCCGCGTGCAAGCGCTGCGCGAACGCCTGACGGCGTTCATGGACGAGTACATCTACCCCAACGAAGAACGCTATGAGGAGGAAGTGGCGGCCAACCGCGCCGCTGGCAACCCGTGGCTGCCCGCGCGCGTGATCGAAGAGCTCAAGCCGAAGGCGCGTGCCGCCGGGCTGTGGAACCTGTTTCTGCCCAATTCCCCCCGCGCCCCCGAGGGGCTGAGCAATCTGGAGTACGCACCCCTGTGCGAAATCATGGGACGGGTGCCGTGGGCCGCCGAGGTCTTCAACTGCTCCGCGCCCGACACCGGCAACATGGAGACGCTGGAGCGCTACGCCAGCGAGGCCCTCAAGGACCGTTGGCTGGAGCCGCTGCTGCGCGGGGAGATTCGCTCCGCGTTCCTGATGACCGAACCGGAGGTGGCCTCGTCGGATGCCACCAACATCCAGTGCCGCATCGAGCGCGACGGTGATCACTACGTCATCAACGGACGCAAGTGGTGGTCATCGGGCGCCGGCGATCCGCGCTGCGCGGTCTACATCGTCATGGGCAAGACCAACCCGGAGGCGCCGCGCCACGCTCAGCAGTCGATGGTCGTGGTGCCCGCCGACACCCCGGGCATCCGCGTGGTGCGCGCGCTGTCGGTATTCGGCTACGACGATGCGCCCCACGGTCACATGGAAGTGGTGCTGGAGAACGTGCGCGTGCCGCTGGATCACGTGCTGCTGGGGGAAGGCCGCGGCTTCGAGATCGCACAGGGGCGCCTGGGGCCGGGTCGCATCCACCACTGCATGCGCTCCATCGGTGCGGCCGAGCGGGCACTGGAGCTGATGTGCCAGCGCTTGAGCCAGCGCATCGCCTTTGGCAAGCCGATCGCGGCCCAGACCGTCTGGCACGAGCGCATCGCCGAGGCACGCTGCCTGATCGAGCAGGCGCGGCTGCTGGTGCTCAAGGCGGCCTACATGATGGATACGGTGGGCAACAAAGCCGCCAAGGCCGAAATCGCCATGATCAAGGTGGTGGCGCCCAACGTGGCTTGCCAAGTCATCGACTGGGCCATTCAGGCCTGGGGTGGGGCCGGGGTGTCGCAGGTGACGCCGCTGGCACGCAGCTACGCGCACCAGCGCACGCTGCGGCTGGCCGATGGCCCCGACGAGGTGCACCGCAACGCCATCGCCAAGTTGGAACTGGCCAAGTACGCCGCCACTCGCACCGAGGTGGAGATGCCGATGACGCGCGGTTGCTGACGGCGCGGACCAGACGTGCCGCCCGCGCCGCCGCCCTGGCGGCGCACGCGCCTGGGCACAGGTCTGGCACCGCTGACGCGTCCGCGACCATGCATCGCGTCATGGGCCGCGCCGAACATCCTGCTGATAGACACCACCGCCTTGGACACGAACGCCGCGTCATGCGCGGCGCAGTAGGCGAGCCTGCGTCCGGCTAGATGTTGCTGGCGGCGCGCACCTCGGCCAGCGAGGTCAGTCCCGCCAGCACTTTTTCGATCCCGTCCTGACGCAGGGCACGCATGCCATCTCGGATGGCCTGCGCCATCAGGTCGGCCGGCGAGGCACTGCTTTGGACCAGCTGCCGCATCGCGGGTGTCGTCACCAGCAGCTCATGCAGCGCCAGTCGCCCTCGATAGCCGGTCTGCCCACATTCGGAGCAGCCCGGGGCGTGGCCCAGCCGCAATTCACCATCACGGCTGAAACGAGCCCGCCATTCGCGCTCCAACGCAGCCTCATCGCGCAAGGGATGGTCGGGCGGCAGCTGCGCTTGGTAGTCGCGCATCAGCTCGCCCAAACGCTCAGGCGACACGGGGTCATAGCGTACACACGCCGGGCATAGCCGCCGCACCAGGCGCTGCGCCAGAATGGCCTGCAGCGAGTCGGCAAACGAAAACGGATCCACCCCCAGGTCGCGCAAACGCAGAATCGTTTCCGCCGCCGAGTTGGTGTGTAGCGTTGACATGACGAAGTGTCCCGTCAGCGACGCTTCCACCGCCATTTCGGCCGTCTCCGCATCCCGGATCTCGCCCACCATGATGACGTCGGGGTCGGCACGCAACAGCGCCCGCAGCGCGTTGGCAAAGGTCCAGCCGATCTTCGGGTTGACCTGAATCTGGCGCAGGCCCCGCTGCGTGATCTCGACTGGATCTTCGGCCGTCCAGACCTTGCGGTTCGGGGTGTTGAGGCGCCGCAAAGCGGCGTGCAGGGTCGTGGTTTTGCCCGAACCGGTGGGCCCAACGCACAGCAGCAACCCATAAGGTCGCGTCAGGACGCGCTCGATTTCGGTCAGATTGCGCGGACTGAGATGCAATCCCTCCAGCGGCAATGCCTCCGATGCGTTGAGGATGCGCATCACGACGTCTTCCAGTCCGTTGGCGGTGGGAATGGTGGCCACGCGCAGCTCGATCGGCAGCCCCCCGAAGCGGCGGAAGTGAATCTTGCCGTCCTGCGGCTTGCGCCGCTCGGAAATGTCGAGGTCGCACATCACCTTGATGCGCGCCACCAGCGCGTTGCGGTAATTGGAGGGCAGCTCCAGATAGGGGCGCAGCTCGCCGTCGACGCGGAAGCGGATCACCACCTTCTCTCGCCCGGGGTACGGTTCGATGTGGATGTCCGACGCGCGCTGGTGAAAGGCCTCGATGATCATCGAGTTGACCAGCTTGACCAGCGTATTGTCGGACTGCTCGATCGGCCGCTCGTCCGCACCGTCGACCCCGTTGTCGCTCGCCAGCTCGGCCACCAGCTGCCACGCTTCGACGTTGCGCTCGGGCGCCATCGGATTCGAGGTGGTGTTCGGCCCCGGCGGCGCGTCGTCAGTCAGGCCGACAGAGCGGTAGGCCTCGGTGATGCGCCCCTGGATGGCGGCGGCCACGCCCACCACCGGAATCACCTTGCGCTGCGCGGTGAATTCGAGTTCGTCGATGGCCTTGAACTGCAGCGGGTCGGGCATCGCCACCACCAGCGCCGATCCCTGTAAGGTTACCGGCAGCACCTGCAGGCGTGCCGCCAACGGCGCTGGCACCAGCCGCAGCGCCGCCATGTCGAGCGGGTACTTGCGCACGTCCAGGAACGGGTAGCCCATCTTGCGCGCCAACGCCACCTGCAGGTCGGAAGGCTGGATCAGCCCCATCTTCACCAGCATCTGGCCCAGGGGTTGATTGGGCTCGCGCTTCTGACGCTCCAGCGCCTCGCGCAGCTGCGCTGCGCTGACTTTACCCAATCCGATCAGCGCTTCACCGATCGGCACCGGCTTCAGGCGCGCCTGCCGCTCCAGCGCTTCGCGCAACTGCTCTGGCGTCTCCACCATGGCTGGGGCACTGGGCTCGGGGAGAGGCTCGGCCGCGGTGTCCGCGTCGAGCAGCGTCTGCCCGAAGCCGCTGTCCGCCAGCGCCTGCCCGTCCGCGCGCCGGAACTCCAGCCCCGCGATTCCCTGGCGCGGCAAAAAGACACGCTCGGGATCGTCACCGCTGACGACACGCGGAAAAATCCACACCCCGTGCGGCTGCCGGCGGCAGTCGTGGCACAACCCGGCATACACCGCCCCATCGCGCAGCCGCACGGCGAACGGCCGCAAGGACTCATCCGCGTAGCCAGACGGCAGGAACGGCAGCGGTGTGCCCGGCTTGGGCGGAATGCGCAAGCGCTTGATCTGCGCAAATCGCAGCGAAACAGGGCGGGACTGTCCGGCTGGCACCAGCTTGAGCATGCCCAGCTGCGGCTGGAAATCGACGAGATGGCCGTCGACGACCCGACCGTTCCACCCTTCGACGGCGGCTGCAAGCACCGGTTCACCGACGACGTAGGTTTCGTCGGCGTCGCGATGCGGGATGATAAAAGTCGGGTGTGACGTCATCGGCGTTTGTCGATTGCGTCGGGGTCGAGCAGTGGGATGGGGATGCCCGCACGCGGGCGCGGCTGCGTCGTTCCCCCACCCGCAAGGCTACATACCCAACACCCACTGAATGATATTTTTGGCAATGAAACCCAGCATCCCCAAGGATAGCACCAGAAACAGCACGAAGGTGCCGAATTTGCCGGCCTTGGACTCGCGCGCCAGGTTCAGCACGATAAACAGCATATACAGGATAAAGGCCCCCACGCCGAAGGTGAGACCGAACTGCGCGATCTGCGCTTCGGTCAAGCCGAACAACGTTCCATCCATCGGCAGCCTCACCCCCGCACCGGCCGAATGAGACCGGCGCGCTCGAAGTCGCGGTAGGCATGCCAGCTGGCGTAGGCCAGCAGCGGCACGGTGAGGATCAGCCCGACCATCACCAGCGCCATGCCCACCGCCACCAGCACCACGATGCACAGGGCCCACAGGCCCATGACGAGCGGCTGGCTGCCGACTGCGCGCCAGCTCTCGCCCACGGCGACCCACAGCGGGGTGCGCGTATCCACCAGCATCGGCAGCGTCATCACGCTGGAGGCAAACACCGGTGCGGCCAGCAAAGCGCCCAGCAGCAACCAGACCTCGAACAGGCCGAGGTGGGGGTCGAGCACGATGTGACGCACGAAATCGGCCGGCGCGCGGATCGGCACCGGTGAGGCCAGCGTGATCAGCGCGGCCGAGGTCAGAACCCAGCCGGTGCCGGCCAGCGCCAGCAATGCCCCAAAGGCCATCAGGCGCCGGTCACCCGACGTCCACAGCTGCGCCACTTCCGCGCAGCACACCTTCTCACCGCGCTCCAAATACCAGCTAACCGCGTACAGGCCGCTGGCCAGCACGGGGGCGATGATCAGAAATCCGGTGAAGGCGCCGGCCAGCAGCCAGAACTGGTCGCGCACGCCCAACCACAAAATCAGACCGAACAGGGCCATGAGGCCGCCATGCAGCAGGCCGGGCAGCGGATTGATCCGGTAGTCGCGCCAGCCCAGGCGCAGCCAACGCAGCGGGGCAGACCAGCTCAGGGGCGACGCCGGCTGCGGGGCGTCGCCAACCGGTTCCGCAATCGGGGGGGGAGCGCTCATGGTGATGCAGGTGAGAGCAATGCACTCAACAGGATCGTTCGCCTGGCCGGTGACGTCGGCCCAAACCGAATTGGAACATAACCGGCGGGTCATTGGCGACCAACAGTCGGGCACAACCGGGGTACGGTGAATCGGCGCGTGGGGCCGCTGGCCCATCCTGCGCCGCCAGCGGGCCACGATGCAGTGACTCGGCGCGTGCCGCACCGGCGTGCCGGCTTGATGGCGATGGGCCGTGGCTGGCCCCGGCAGCCGTGCAGCCATTCCGGTCGTGACCGCGTCAGACGCCGGTCCCTGCTGCACCCCCCAGGCCCGAGGCGGCCAGCAGCTGCCGCGTGTAGGCATGTGTGGGGTGCTCCAGCACCTGCCGCGCCGGCCCCGACTCCACCACCTCGCCCGAGCGCAGCACCAACACCTCGTGTGCCATCGCCCACACCACATCGACATCGTGCGTGATGAGCAGGTAGGCCAATCCGCGCTCGCGCTGCAGCCGCACCAGCAGCTCGACCACCTGCCGCTGCACCGTGACGTCGAGCGCGCTGGTGGGCTCATCCAGCACCAGCAGGCGTGGTTGCACGATCAGCGCGCGGGCAATGGCGATGCGCTGCCGCTGTCCCCCCGAGAAAGCGTGCGGATAGCGCTGCAGCCACGCGTGGACTTCGTCGGCGGGCCAGGACGGATCGATCAGGCCTACGTCGCGCAGCGCCGCCACCACCCGCTGGCGCCGCTGCTGGCGCGACAGGTCGGGTTCGTGCACGCGCAGGCCCTCTTCCACGATCTGCTCCAGCGTCAACCGTGGCGACAGCGACGAATACGGATCCTGAAACACCACCTGCACCGCGCGTCGCAGTGAGCGATCAGCCGCGCCCCCCCGCCACGGCCGCCCCATCACACGCAACATACCGTGCGCTGGCAGCAGTCCTAGCGCCGCCAGCGCCAGGGTCGATTTGCCCGAACCGGACTCGCCCACCACGCCCAGCGTGCGTCCAGGCTCCAGCCGCGCCGCGACCTGCCGCAACGCCGTAAACGTCTGACGGCGAAACCAACCCCGCCAGCCCGGCCGCGACACGGGGTAGTCCACGCTGACCCCCTCGGCCAGCAGCACCGCTGGCGGCAACGGGACATCGTCGCCGCGACTGCCAGCGAGCGGCGACGCGCCCACCGTCAGCGCGCCCGGCGCACCGCCTGCCACGCAGTCGCCGTCCGGCTCCAGCAGCCGGGACAGACGGCTGGCCAGCAGACGCCGGGTGTAGGGATGCTGCGGTGCGGTAAACACCGTTTGCACGGCGCCGCTTTCCACCACCTGGCCATGTTCCATCACGACCACGCGGTCGGCAAAGCGCTGCACCAGCGGCAGGTCGTGGGTGATGAGCAGCACCGCCAGTCCCAGCTCGCGCTGCAGCGTGCCCAGCAGTGCCAAAATCTGTAGGCGCAGCGACGCATCTAACGCGGTGGTGGGCTCATCGGCCACCAGCAAGCGCGGCTGCAGCGCCAGGGCCATGGCGATCATGGCGCGCTGGCGCTGACCGCCGCTGAGCTGGTGCGGGTACTGGCGCGCACGTTGCTGTGCCTTGTCGATGCCGACCCGCTCAAGCCAGTGCTCGGCCTGCGCCCACGCTTGCCGGGCCGGCAGGCCGCGCTTGGCGCGCAACGCCTCGGCGATCTGCTCCCCCACCGGATAGAGCGGGTCCAGCGCCGTCATCGGCTCCTGGAAGACGTAGCCGACGGCGTCGCCCCGCAGCGCGCGCAGGGCGCGGTCGCTCAGCGTCGTGAGCTCCTGCCGGTCAAAGCACACGCTGCCGCTGACCTGGGCGTCGGGCAGCAGACGCAGCAGACTCAGCGCCGAGACGGTTTTGCCCGACCCCGACTCCCCCACCAGGGCGACCTTCTCGCCCGGTGCCACGTCGAATGCCACATCGCGCACCACCTCGCGCGCGCCCAAGCGCACGCACAGTCCGCGCACGCTCAGCAAAGGGGACGATGCCACGGACGCCGTGCTCATCCGTCGGCCCGCCGCGGATCCAGGGCATCGCGCAGCGCATCACCCATGAAGGTCAACAACACCAGGGTCAGCACCAGCACGCCGAAGGTAGAAAGCGAAATCCACCAGGCGTCGATGTTGGCCTTGCCCTGCGCCAACAATTCACCCAGGCTGGGGGTGCCCGGCGGCACCCCAAGGCCCAAAAAGTCCAGCGACGTCAGCGCCAAAATGGCCGCACTCATGCGAAACGGCAAAAACGTCACCACCGGCGTGAGGCTATTGGGCAGAATGTGCCGCCAAATAATGGCCCCGTGTCCCAGCCCCAGCGCACGTGCCGCCCGCACGTAGTCGAGCTGGCGGTTGCGCAAAAATTCCGCCCGCACATAATCGGCCAGCCCCATCCAGCCAAACAGGCTGAGCAGCACCAGCAGCAGCGCCACGCTGGGGGCGAACACGGCACTGAAGATGATCAGCAGATACAACTCGGGCATCGCGCTCCAGATCTCGATGAGGCGCTGCATCGTCAGGTCGACCCGCCCGCCAAAGTAGCCCTGCACGGCGCCGGCCAGCACCCCCAGCACCACGCCGATGGCCGTCAGCGCCAGCGCAAACAGCACGCTGACCCGAAAGCCGTAGAGCAGCTGTGCCACCATATCGCGCCCACGGTCGTCAGTACCCAGCCAGTTGTCGCGACTGGGCGGGGACGGCAGCGGTGCGCGGTCGTAGTAGTTCAGCGTCTGCAGGCCGTAGGGGTTGGGCGGATACAGCGCCCAGTTGCCGGGCTCGGCCAGGCGCGCGCGCACGAACGGGTCCAGATAGTCGGTGGGGGTTTCGAAGTCACCACCGAAGGTGGTCTCGGGGTAGTCGTTCCACAGCGGCCAGTACCACTGGCCCTGATAGCGCACCACCAGCGGACGGTCGTTGGAGATCAGCTCGGCCATCAGGCTGACCCCGGTCAGCGCCACGAATAGCACCAAGCTCCAGAATCCCAGCCGGTTGCGCGCAAAGCGCCGCCATGCCCGGCGCGCCGGGCTGGGGCTGACAAGGGCCGACGCGAAGGCCGGGCCCGCCTCCTGAAGCTCAGTCGAACTTGACACGGGGGTCCACCCAGACATAGCACAGGTCGCTCACCAGCTTGGTCAGCAGGCCGATCAGCGTAAACAGGTACAGCGTCCCCATCACCACCGGATAGTCGCGCCGGATCACGCTCTCGTAGCTCAGCAGCCCCAGGCCATCCAGAGAGAACAGCGTCTCGATCAGCAGGCTGCCGGTGAAGAACGCGCCGATGAAGGCCGCGGGAAAACCGGTAACGATCGGGATGAGCGCGTTGCGCAGCACGTGCTTCCACAACACTTGGCGTTCGCTGAGCCCCTTGGCGCGCGCCACCAGCACGTACTGCTTGCGAATCTCCTCCAGCATCGCATTCTTGGTCAGCATCGTGGTGACGGCAAAGCTGCCCAGCACCATCGACAGCACCGGCAGCGTGATGTGCCACAGGTAGTCAACGATGCGCGCGCCCCACGACAGCTCGGCCCAGTGGTCGCTGACCAGACCGCGCAAGGGAAACCACTGCAGCTGCCCACCGAAAATAACGAGCAGCGCCACCCCAAGCACAAACCCGGGGATGGCGTACGCCACCAACACCAGCAGTGACGTCAGCAAATCGAAGCGCGAGCCCGCGCGCACCGCTTTGGCGATACCCAGCGGCACCGCCACCCCGTAGCTGATGAAAAACGTCCACAGCCCAAGACTCATCGACACCGGCAGCTTTTCCCAGATGAGCTGCGCCACCGGCTTGTTCTGAAAAAAGCTCTGCCCGAGGTCGAAGCGCGCAAATTGCACCAGCATCTGCCAGAAGCGCTCGTGCGCCGGTTTGTCAAAGCCGTACAGCGCCTTGATCTGCTGCAGCCGCTGCGCGTCCACCCCCTGCGCGCCGCGGTACGCCAGGCCGCCGCCCTCAGCACCGCTGCCCAACCCGGCACGCGCTTCGGCCAGATACTGGTCCACCGGCCCGCCGGGCACGAACTGCACCACGACGAAGGTCAGCAGCAGCACCCCAAACAGGGTCGGGATCATCAGCAGCAGGCGTTTGACGACATAGGCCCACACGGTCAGACTCCTGCCCTACCGGGGAGACGCTGGTGCGGGCCGCGCCCACCAGGTGGAGATCGCCCAACCTTCGCCGCTGGCGTAGGGCGGCATCTCGGGCGGGTGAGCCAAACGCCAGGCGTTGTAGGCCAGGCGATGAGTCGGCGCCGACCACTGCGGAATCAACACGTGGCTGTGCGCGATCACCCGCTCCAGTGCGCGGCACGCGGCCAGATAGCTCGGCTCGTCCGACGCCTGCACCATGCGTTGGATCAGGTCGTCCACCGCCGGGTTGGCGATGCCGGTGAAATTACCGGAATCCGGCGTGCGCGCCGCTTCGCTGCCGAACAGATCGGCATATTCGGCACCCGGGTGGTGGGTACCCTGAAAGGCCAGCGAGACGATGTCGAAGTCGAACGTGCGCAGGCGCTGCTGGTACAGCGCAAAGTCCACCGAGCGGAAACGCAGCTCCACACCGATGCGCGCCAGGTTGCGCGCCCACGGTGTGACCACGCGCACGCCCGCCTCGTTGCTGTCCAGGTATTCCAGCACCAAGGGGCGCCC
Source organism: Tepidimonas sp. (assembly GCF_036824975.1). Lineage (GTDB taxonomy): Bacteria > Pseudomonadota > Gammaproteobacteria > Burkholderiales > Burkholderiaceae_C > Tepidimonas. The sequence goes on along the minus strand of NZ_DAISZC010000022.1, from coordinate 9,738 downwards.
CTCGGCATTGCGCAGCGCACCGTCGCGAAAGGTCCAGCCGGCTTGGTGCAACAGCGCCTGCGCCCGTTTGAGATTGTCCCGCAGGCCTTGGGGACCGTCGGTGCGCGGCGGCTCGGCCATCGGACCGAACACCGCCTCGGGCAATTGGCTACGCCAAGGCTGCAGCAACGCGCGCTGCGCAGCGTCGGGCTCCCCTCGCGCGGCACAGGCGGTATTGCCAAACAGCCCACGCACGCGCTGGTAACTGCCGTAGAACAGGCGGTCGTTCATCCACTCGAAGTCCAGCGCCAGCTCCAGCGCCTGCCGCACACGGATATCATCCAGCGGCGGCCGGCGGGTATTGAGTACATAGCTTTGAAACCCCGTGGGCAGATGGTGGCGGAACTCGCCTTTGACCAGTTCGCCGCTGTCGAAGCGCTTGCCGTTGACGCGCCGCGCCCAGTCGCCGGCAGAGAAGAAACGCATCAGGTCGAATTCGCCCGCTTTGAGGGCCTCCAGCCGCGCGGTGTTGTCCTTGTAGATTTTGACTGTGATGCGGTCGAAGTTGAACTGACCGCGGCGCACCGGCAAATCGCGCGCCCAGTAGTTGGGGTCGCGCACATAGGTGATGTCACGCCCGAACTTGACCGGACCGATGCGGTACGGCCCACTGCCGATGGGGATGTCGGTGACGACCTGATCGAACGTCTTGCGCTGCCCGGTGCGGGGATCGATGCTGTCACCCCAGGCACGGCTGAAGATGGGCAGGCCACCGACGACCAGGGGCAGCTCTCGGTTGGGCACACGAAAGTGAAAGCGTACCGTGCGTGAGTCCAGCACCTCGACACCGGCCACGTCGGCCAGCAGCGTCCGGTACGCCGGCGAGACATGGGGGCCGGTCAGGGTCTCGAAGCTGTGCCGCACGTCCTCGGCCAGCACGGGGGCGCCGTTGTGAAAACGCGCCTGTGACCGCAGGCGAAAGGTCGCACTGCGCCGATCCGGCGCCACCGACACGTCCTCGGCCAGCAGCCCATACGCCGCGCCCAACTCGTCCGCTGCCCCCACCAGCAGCGTGTCGAACAACAAGTCAGCCAGGTAAGCCGGAGCGCTGCCGCGCAGCGTGAAGGGGTTGTATTTGTCGAAGGTGGAGGTGCGCAGGTTGCTCACCAGCCGCAGCTCGCCTCCTTTGGGGGCTTGCGGGTTGACGTAGCGAAAGTGCGTGAAGTCGGGCGGGTACTGCAGCCGGTCCCACAGCGCGTAGCCGTGCGCCGCCGAGGCGGCAGGCACCGCAGCGGCCAGCATCGCCGCCAACAGCCCATGCCGCAATACCGCAGCCAGCCACGCGGACGGTGTCATGTGCGCAGGCATCGGCGCAAGGGCCAATGCTGGTGGCGCCGTGGTGGCACTGCGCCCCCCAGGCCAGCGGTGACACGCATCAGGCAGGCATAGACGCATGCGACAATTCTGCAGGATTTCCGACACCAAGGAGCAACAACCATGGGATTTCTGGCCGGCAAGAAGCTGCTGATCACCGGCGTGCTGTCCAATCGCTCGATCGCCTACGGCATCGCCCGCGCCTGCCATGCGCAGGGCGCGGAGCTGGCGTTTAGCTACGTGGGCGAGCGTTTCAAGGACCGCATCACCGAGTTTGCGGCCGAATTCGGCTCATCGCTGGTCTTCGAGTGCGACGTCAGCGACGACGCCCAGATCGAGCGGCTATTCCGTGATCTGTCGGCACACTGGCCGCACTTCGACGGCTTCGTGCACAGCATCGGCTACGCGCCGCGTGAGGCCATCGCCGGCGATTTTCTGGACGGCCTCAGCCGAGAGGGTTTTCGCACCGCGCACGACATCAGCGCCTACAGCTTCCCGGCCATGGCCAAGGCGGCGCTGCCCTACCTGAACGACAACGCGGCGCTGCTGACACTGACCTACCTGGGGTCGGTGCGCATGGTGCCCAACTACAACACCATGGGGCTGGCCAAGGCCAGCCTAGAAGCCAGCGTGCGCTATCTGGCCGAATCGCTGGGCCGCCATCGGCGCGGCTGGCGCGTCAACGGTATTTCGGCCGGCCCCATCAAGACGCTGGCGGCCAGCGGCATCAAGGGTTTCGGCAAGATTTTGGGCGTGGTGGCCGACAACGCGCCCATTCGGCGCAACGTTACCATCGACGACGTGGGCCATGCCGCGGCGTTTCTGCTCAGTGACTTGGCTGGTGGCATCAGCGCCGAAATCCTGTACGTCGACGGTGGCTTCAGTCACGTCATGGGCGGGTTGGTGGAAGACGGGGGCGACATCGCCTGAGGCGGTTGCGGGCGGCTGCGCCCCGGACCGACCACCCACTGCTGAAGTCTCACCGCACCCAACGGCACCGGCTCCCTACCCTGCCCACGGCGCTTTCCCCCGCTGAAGGCGTCTCGGAAATGCGTTGCCGCCGCCCGCCGTTGCGGGCCCCGCATGGGGGCGCCAAGGGCCCTGCAGGCAGCCCCGCCGCCCGCGTTACTTCAGGTTGCCCAGGTAAGCGGCCACGGCCTCGAGTTCGAGGTCGCTCAGACGGTGCGCCATCACGCGCATCACGGGGCTGTCGCGCGGGCCGTTGCGATCGCGAAATGCCATCACCTGCCGCTGGATGTAGGCGGGGTGTTGCCCGGCCAGCCGCGGCAGCTCGGCACTGCCCTGCGCCTGGGCACCGTGGCAGGTGGCGCACGGCGGCAGGCCACTGTGGCGGTTGCCCCGTTCGTAAATGTAGCGACCGACCGCCAGCAGCAGTTCGTCACCGCTGGGCGTGTTGCCGGGCTTCTGCCGCGCGTAGTACTCGGCCACCGCCTCCAGCTCTGTCGCGCTCAGGCCCTTGACCTTTTCCTGCATCGCAGTGTCCAGGCGCTCGCCGCGCGCAAAGGCCTGCAACTGATTGAACAGATACTGAGCGTTTTGCCCGGCCAGGCGGGGATAGTTCGGCGCGACACTCTGACCACACGGCCCGTGGCAGACCGCGCAGCGATCGCGCGCCACCACTTCGCCGATCACCAGCGGATCGACCGAGACGGCACGCGCGCCTGCCTGTGCCCACACGGCGGCGCTGGCGCACGCCATCAAGCCGGCCACGACCCATCCCCTTGCGGTCATCGTTCGCATCGTTGCATCCTCCATAGGGTATCGAAATTGGAACCCATCCTAGTCCCGAACGGAGGGTGCCGGTTTGACGCGCATCAAGTGCAGCGCGTGTCCGGGCTGCCGCGCCCGGTACTGCGCACTCAGCGTCGCGGTGGCGGTAAATCGGTGCAGTGGCCGTGCGCCGCTTCTGCTGCCAAGCCGATGGTTTCGCCCAGCGTGGGGTGCGGATGGATGGTGCGCCCGATGTCGATGGCGTCGGCCCCCATTTCGATGGCCAGCGCGATTTCACCGATCATGTCGCCCGCACTGGGTCCGACGATGCCCCCACCCACGATGCGGTGCGTTGCCGCATCGAACAGCAGCTTGGTAAAGCCCTGCTCGCAGCCGTTTGCGATCGCTCGCCCAGAGGCTGACCACGGAAACAGCCCCTTGTCAACGGCGATGCCCTGCGCTTTGGCTTGGTCCTCCGTCAGTCCTACCCAGGCTACTTCGGGGTTGGTGTAGGCGACGCTGGGAATGACGCGCGCGATGAAGGCCGAACGTGCCAACGCGGCGTCGCCCTTGAGTTCACCCGCGATCACTTCGGCCGCCACATGGCCTTCGTGTACCGCTTTGTGCGCCAGCATCGGCTGCCCGACGATGTCGCCGATGGCGAAGATATGCGCGACGTTGGTGCGCATTTGCGTATCCACCGGCACATACCCGCGCTCATCGACGGCCACACCGGCGCGGTCGGCGTCGATGTGACGCCCGTTCGGGCGACGCCCGACGGCCTGCAGCACCAGGTCGTACACCCCCTCCTGTACACTGCCGTCCGCCCCTTCAAACCGCACCCACACACCGTCGGCGCGCGCCTCGGCCGCCACCGTGCGGGTGCGCAACATGATGCGATCGAAGCGATGCGCGTTGAGCTTTTGCCACACCTTCACCAAATCGCGGTCGGCTCCGGGCATAAGACCATCGGCCATCTCGACCACATCGATGCGCGCGCCCAGGGCGCTGTAGACGGTGGCCATCTCCAGCCCAATGATGCCGCCACCAATCACCAGCATGCGGCGCGGCACCTCGGGCAGCGCCAGTGCGCCCGTGCTGTCCACGATGCGCGGGTCATCGGGCAGAAACGGCAAGCGCACCGCTTGTGAGCCGGCGGCAATGATGCAACGCGCAAACGCCACGACGGTCTGTGCGCCGGTTTTATCCCGCCCGGCGCCGGTGGTTTCCTCGACCACCACGCGATGGGCGTCCAGAAAGCTGCCGGTGCCGCGCATGACACGCACCTTGCGCATTTTGGCCATCGCCGCCAGGCCGGCGGTGAGCTTGCCGATCACGCGCTCTTTGTGCGCACGCAGCGCGGGCAGGTCCACGCGCGGCTCGCCAAACGCTATGCCGACCTGCGACAAGTGGCGTGCTTCCTCACAAACCGCAGCCACGTGCAGCAACGCCTTGGAAGGAATGCAGCCAACGTTCAGACAGACTCCACCCAACGTCGGGTAGCGCTCCACCAGCACCACATCCAGGCCCAAATCCGCAGCGCGAAACGCCGCCGAATAACCCCCGGGCCCGCCGCCCAGCACCAAAACATCGCAGCTGATATCCGCCGGTCCCGCCCCCACCGCGGGCGCTGCCGCAGCCGCCCCTGCGATGGAACTGGCCGACGCATCCTGCGCAGCGCCTGCTACCGCGCGGGTGCCCGAGGCAACCGGGCCACCCCAGTGGGAAAGCGGCGCTGCCGCGGCGCTCATGGGTAGCTCGTCGGCAGCGGCGTCCGGTGCGCTGGCTGGCGACGGAGACGGCGCCCCCGCCGCCGGGGCCGGCGCTTGCACCCCTTCCGCCTCCAACAGCGCAATCACCGACCCTTCGCTGACCTTGTCACCCAGCGCCACCCGCAGCTCGCGAATCACCCCCGCGTGACTGGCCGGTATCTCCATCGACGCCTTGTCACTTTCCACCGTGATCAGCGACTGATCCACCACCACCCGGTCTCCCGGCTTGACCAGCAGCTCAATCACCGCCACATCCTGGAAATCCCCAATGTCGGGAACCTTCAGTTCGATCAGTGCCATCGTCGCGCCTTTCTCACAGCAGCACGCGGCGGAAGTCCGCCAGGATCTGGCCCAGATAGGCGTTGAAGCGCGCCGCCGCTGCGCCATCGATGACGCGGTGATCCCACGTCAGCGACAAGGGCAGCATCAGGCGTGGCACGAACTGCTGGCCATCCCACTGTGGCTCCCAGCGACTCTTGCACACCCCCAGAATCGCCACCTCGGGCGCGTTGATGATGGGCGTGAAATAGCGTCCTCCAATGCCGCCCAAGCTGGAGATGGTAAACGTCGCGCCCGACATCTCCGCTGGCGACAGCTTACCCTCGCGGGCTTTGGCGGCCAGTTCGGCCAGCTCGCGGCTGATTTGCAGCACGCCTTTTTGATCGGCGTTTTTGATCACCGGCACCACCAACCCGTTGGGCGTGTCGGCGGCAAAACCGATATTCCAATAGCGCTTCAGAATTAGCGCCTCGCCGCCGCTGTCCATGTCCAGCGAGGCGTTGAATTCGGGGAAACGCTGCAGCGCCGCCACGCAGGCCTTGACGAGGAAGGCCAGCATCGTGACCTTGACGCCGCTTTTTTCGTGCTCCTTGTTGAGCTGCAGCCGAAACGCCTCCAGCTCGGTGATGTCGGCGTCGTCGTGGTTGGTGACGGCCGGAATCATCACCGCGTTGCGCATCAGGTTCGCGCCGCTGATTTTCTTGATGCGCGACAGCTCCCGGCGCTCGATCGGTCCGAACTTGGCAAAGTCCACCTTCGGCCATGGCAGCAGGCCCAGCGCACTACCCCCGTCGCCCCCCGCAACCGGTGTCTTGGCCGCCTGAGCGCGCGTTTGCTGCTGTCCAGCCATGACAGCGCGGGTAAACGCCAGCACATCCTCGCGGGTGATGCGGCCCTTGGGGCCCGAGCCGGGCACCTCCTCCAGCGGCACGCCCAACTCACGCGCAAACTTGCGCACCGCGGGTGACGCATGTGGCAGCCCCAGCGGTGGACGCATCGGCTCATGTGCGGGCGCCGCCACGCCAGCAGAGGCGGCGGCTGCCACCGCGGTTGCGGTCGTGGTCGTTGCCGACGGCGGTTGCGACGCCGCGTCCATTGTGACCGCTGCAGCCGACGCGCCTTCGGACGAGACGAACGTGCCTGTCGCGGGAGGCGTTCCGGCACCCATGGTCGGCGCGCCCGCCGTACCCACCTGCCCCGCCGCGGCAGCCGTGCCGGCACCGTCGGCCGGCGCGCCCGCAGGCGACAGCGTCGGCGCCCCCGCCGCCGGGACCGGCGCTTGCACCCCTTCCGCCTCCAACAGCGCAATCACCGACCCTTCGCTGACCTTGTCACCCAGCGCCACCCGCAGCTCGCGAATCACCCCCGCGTGACTGGCCGGTATCTCCATCGACGCCTTGTCACTTTCCACCGTGATCAGCGACTGATCCACCACCACCCGGTCTCCCGGCTTGACCAGCAGCTCAATCACCGCCACATCCTGGAAATCCCCAATGTCGGGAACCTTCAGTTCGATCAGTGCCATGCGTAGCTCCCGCGATGCTCAGGCGTAGAGGGGATTGACCTTGTCGGGGTCGATGCCGTAGCGCTGGATGGCTTCGACCACGCGCGCTGCGGGGACTGTGCCCTCGTCGGCCAGGACCTTGAGCGCCGCCAACACGATGTAGTGACGATCCACTTCGAAATGGCGCCGCAAGCGGTAGCGGAAATCGCTGCGACCGAAACCGTCAGTCCCCAACACCCTGTAGGTGCGGTCTTTCGGCAAATAGGGGCGAATCTGCTCTGCAAACGCGCGCACGTAGTCGGTGGAAGCCACCACCGGTCCGGGGTGCGCATCCAGCTGCTGGGTCACGAACGGCACGCGCGGCGTCGCGGTGGGGTGCAGCATATTCCAGCGCTCGCAATCTGCTCCTTCGCGCGCAAGCTCGGTAAAGCTCGGGCAGCTCCACACATTGGCCGCCACGCCCCAGTCCTGCGCCAGCAGGGTCTGTGCCGCCAGGCTCTCGCGCAGGATGGCACCACTGCCCAGCAGCTGCACGCGCGGGGTCATCTTCGGCCCCTCCCGCAGCAGGTACATGCCACGGATGATCTGCTCCTCGGTGCCCGGCGTCAGGCCCGGGTGCGCGTAGTTTTCATTGAGCAACGTGACATAGTAGAAGACATTGTCCTGCCGCTCGACCATGCGCTTGAGGCCGTGGTGCAGGATCACCGCCACCTCGTGCGCAAACGTCGGGTCGTAGCTGACGCAGTTCGGGATGGTGGCCGCAATCATGTGGCTGTGGCCGTCCTGGTGCTGCAGCCCTTCGCCATTGAGCGTGGTGCGCCCCGACGTGCCGCCCAATAAAAAGCCGCGCGCCTGCATGTCGCCCGCTGCCCAGGCCAGATCGCCAAAGCGCTGAAAGCCAAACATCGAGTAGTAGATGAAGAACGGGATCATGATGCGGTTGTTGGTCGAGTACGACGTGGCCGCCGCGATCCACGAGCTCATCCCCCCAGCTTCGTTGATACCCTCCTGCAGAATCTGGCCCGCCTTGTCCTCCCGGTAGTACATCACCTGGTCCTTGTCCACCGGCGTGTACAGCTGCCCCTTGGGGTTGTAAATGCCCACCTGCCGGAACAGCCCTTCCATGCCGAAGGTGCGTGCCTCATCGACCAGAATGGGCACCACGCGCGGACCCAGCGCCTGGTCGCGCAGCAACTGCGTCAGAAACCGCACGTATGCTTGGGTGGTGGAAATCTCGCGCCCCTCGGGCGTGGGCTCCAGCACCGCCCTGAAGGTCTCCAGCGACGGCACGGTAAACTGCTCGTCGCTCTGGACGCGGCGCCGCGGCAGATAGCCCCCCAGGGCCTTGCGGCGCTCGTGCAGATATTTCATCTCCGGCGTGTCGTCGGCCGGTTTGTAGAACGGAATCTTGGACAGCTCGCTATCCGGAATCGGGATGTTGAAGCGGTCGCGGAAGTAGCGAATGTCCTCATCCGACAGCTTCTTGGTCTGGTGCGCGGTGTTCTTGCCTTCGCCCGCGCGTCCCATGCCGTAGCCTTTGACGGTCTTGACCAGAATGACTGTCGGCTGCCCCTTGTGGTGGTAGGCACGGTGAAACGCCGCATACACCTTGCGCGCGTCGTGCCCGCCGCGGCGCAACGCCCAGATGTCGGCATCGCTCATCTTGGCCACCAGTTCCAGCGCCTTGGGATGGCGACCGAAGAAGTGCTTGCGCACGAACGCCCCATCGTTGGCTTTGAACGCCTGGTAGTCGCCGTCGAGCGTCTCCATCATGATGCGACGCAACACGCCCTCTTTGTCACGCGCCAACAGCGGATCCCAGTTGCTGCCCCACAGCAGCTTGATCACGTTCCAGCCCGCGCCGCGGAAGTCGCCTTCCAGCTCCTGAATGATCTTGCCGTTGCCGCGCACCGGCCCGTCGAGCCGCTGCAGATTGCAGTTGACGACGAAGATCAGGTTGTCCAACCCCTCGCGCGCCGCCAAGCCGATGGCGCCCATGCTCTCTGGCTCGTCCATTTCGCCGTCGCCGCAAAACACCCACACCTTGCGGCGGGCGGTGTCGGCAATCCCGCGCGCGTGCAGATATTTGAGGAAACGTGCCTGGTAGATGCCCATGATCGGCCCCAGGCCCATCGACACCGTGGGAAACTGCCAGAACTCGGGCATCAGCTTGGGGTGCGGATAGCTCGACAGCCCCTTGCCCTGCACCTCCTGGCGAAAGTTCAGCAGCTGCTCTTCGCTGATGCGGCCTTCCAGAAAGGCGCGCGCGTAGATGCCCGGCGCACTGTGACCCTGCAGGTACAGCAGGTCGCCGCCGTGCGTGCCGCCCTGATCGGTGTCGTCGGCGTGCCAGAAGTGGTTGAAGCCGCACGCCAGCAAATGCGCCAGCGACTGAAACGAACTGATGTGCCCACCGAGCTCGCTGCCGTCGGGCGAGTCGAGCCGGTTGGCCTTGACCACCATGGCCATCGCGTTCCAGCGCATGTAAGCGCGCAACCGCCCCTCCAGCTCCAGGTTGCCGGGGCTTTGCTCTTCTTCGTCTGGCTCGATGGTGTTGACGTAGCCCGTGGTGGCAGAAAACGGCAGATCGATGCTGTGCTCGCGCGCCTCCTCCAGCAACTGCTCCAACAGGAAGTGGGCGCGCTGCGGGCCTTCGCGCTCGATCACCGCGTCGAGCGCATCGAGCCACTCACGCGTCTCCTGGGGGTCGTCATCGGGCGCCAGCAGCGGGGAAATGGGTTCGGCTTGATCGGACATGGATCGTCTCCTCTACGGTCAGAACAGCGGACGGCAAACGGTGCGCATTGCCGCACAGTGTCGCACAAAATGTGGCGATTTCCAAATCACGGTCTTACTTTTTATATTATGAAACTCGATCAGTCGGTGACTTCTTCTGCCCTCGCGGCCCAGGCGCCTTTAGCCGATGGGAGCCCAGTGCGCCGACTCCTGCACGGGTGTAACGCGGTTGCGGCCTGAATCGATTCAGGGTTTGCCCTAAACTAGAGCGTCATGAGGACCACGCCACCGCATCCGCAACGCGTCGAGCGGCGGCACTGGTGGAACGGGCCGCGCCGCCGCTGGCGGCAATGGTGGGATCGC
>NZ_DAISZC010000021.1:21854-27824 GCF_036824975.1 Tepidimonas sp. | reverse complement strand
CGCCAGCTGGCGCCGCTGCGCCGGGGTCGCCAGCCGACCGATGCACACGCTGTCACTGCCCACCCGCAAACGCAGCCATCCCTGTCCCTGCGCCGGACCCTCGACCCGCACCCACGGTGCTGGCCACTCCCGACGCTCCACCCGTCCCACCCGTTCCCACTCGACCAGCAGACGACCATCGCGCAACACCAACAGCTCGCGGTCCGCCGCGTGTCGTCCGTACCACAATAGCGCCGTGCCCAGCGCGGTCAGCTCGAGCAGGGCAAAGGGCAGCACCCACCCGACGCCCACCGCCCAGAACGACAGTGCCACCAGCAGGGACGCCCCGCACGCCAGCCCGAACGCGACGGCGCACTGGCGCGGCGTCAGCGCGCAGGGACGCTTGAGCAGCCAGCGCCAGCCGTGTCGATCAGCACGGGCCAACTGCAGCGGCTGCGCCGCGGCGAACTGCGCTTCGGGGACCACCGGTCGCTCCTGATCCAGCGTGACACAGACCTGCCAGGCGCCGACACGTGATGCGGTTTGCGTCGCGCCCGCGTGTTTGATCTAGATCAATTGTAGTGGGGTTTTCAGCGGTCTTCGGCAGCGGGCCGGGCCGCTTCCTGGGCCCGGGGGCGCAGCGCCTGGCGCAGGTGCTGCAGGGGCACCCGCGTCTCGGCCGCCACGGTCAGGCGCGGACGCGGACGGATGGCGTGGCCGTAGACGACCTCCACCGTCAGGCACAGCCGCCCTTGGGCGTCACGCGGCAGATGTTCCTGCACCGCCTGCAGCCAGCGCGTCTGCCAGGCCCGCCCGCGCAGCGCCGGGTGACGCGCCGGGTGCCAGTTGCGGCCCGTGGTGCGCAGCTCCGCCAGCAGACGCTGCGCATCCGGATAGGTCAGGGTCACGCGCTCCATGTCCATCACCGGCTCGGCAAAGCCCACCGCCACCAGCAGATCTCCCCAGTCGTGCATGTCCACGTAGGGCGCCGCCGGTGGCGGCCAGCCCATTGCCGCGTGCACCGCGCGCAGCTCGCGCGCCGTATCGGGGCCCAGACAGCTAAACATCAGAAAGCCGTCCTCGACCAGCCAGTCGTACCACTGTTGCAGCAGGCGGCGCGGCTCGGCCGTCAGATGCAGCACCATGTTGGCCCACACCAGACCCACCGACTGCGGCACCGGCTGATCGGGCGCGGCCACTCCCGCCAGCAGGCCCCAAGGGGTTTGGGCCACCTGCGCTGCGCGGCGCCAGCGGCGCCACCAGGGCTGGGCGCGCGGCTGCCAGCGCGCCCACGTGGCAGCCCCCAGCTCCCCCGCCAGCCACACCCGCGCCTGCGGGTAGCGCTGCACCACGGCCCGATGCGCCGTTTCACCGGCGAGCAGCGGCGACCAACTGACCCACGCACTCGGCTGCGCGCGGATCCAGTCCAGCCGCTCGGCCATGCGCCCCCCCACCCAATCGTGCAGCCAGGGGCTAGCCTTGGGAACACGCTGGCGCCAGCGCGCCGTCGCCACCGCATCCAGCTCGGGCACGCGGCTGCCGTCGGTGGATACGAGAGGAAAGTGGGCGTGGGCGCTGGCCATGGGCCACGCAGTATAGTCGGCCCGCTGCCAACCATGGGGAGGGCAAGGAATGTTGCAGCAATCGAGGTGGCGACGCTGGTGGCACCGGCTGGGACGGGGCGTGCCTGCAGTGTGCGAAGCGTGCGGGCGCTGGCCGGACGGCCCGTTGTGCCCGCCCTGTCGGCATGACTTGGCGCCGGTCGTGCCTCGCTGCCCGCGCTGTGCGCTGCCGTTGCCCATTGGCCTGTCGCGCTGCAGCCGCTGCATCGACGAGGCCCCGTGGCAGCAGGTGCTGGCGCGCGTGGACTACGCACCGCCGTGGGACGCCTGGATCGCGGCATTCAAGTTCCGCGGCCGGCTGGGGCTGGCAGCGCCGCTGGCACGGCTGTGGCTGGACGATCCGGCGCTGGATGCGCTGCTGCGGGCGTCCGAGGTCTGGCTGCCGGTGCCTTCGGCTCCCAGCCGCCTGGCCGAGCGGGGTTACCACCCCGTGTGGGCGCTGATGCAGGCGCTGGCGGCGCAGCGGCCCACGCCGCGCGCGCTGGCACAGGCGCTGCGGCGCGACGACACCACGACGGATCAGCACCAGCTGGGCCGTGCCCAGCGGCTGGCGCAGGGGCCGCGCCTGTTCCGGCCCGATGTGCGGATAGCCGCACACATCGCCGGCCGCCACGTGCTGGTGGTCGACGATGTGATGACCACCGGGGCCACGCTGCGCGCAGCCTGTGCAGCGCTGGGCGAGGCAGGCGCGGTGACGGTGCGCGCCCTGGTGCTGGCGCGCACCCCACCGCCCGACCCCGACCCCGCGGTGCAATAATGCGTGCCCCATGTGGCATATTGTCCTCGTGGCCCCGGAGATCCCGCCCAACACCGGCAACGTCATCCGCCTGTGCGCCAACACCGGCGCGACGCTGCACCTGGTGGAACCGCTGGGGTTTTCGATGGAAGACCGGCTGCTGCGCCGCGCCGGGCTGGACTACCACGAATACGCCACCGTGCGGCGTCACGCCTCGTGGGCGGCGCTGCTGGCCAGCGAGCGCCCCGACCCGACGCGCTGCTTTGCGCTGACCACGCGCGGCTCGCGCTCGGTGTATGACACACGCTTTGCCGCCGGCGACTGGCTGATTTTTGGCTCGGAGTCGCGCGGCCTGCCCGCAGAGGTGCTGCACACCCTGCCGTCCGCGCAGCAACTGCGCCTGCCGATGCGGCCCGGCCAACGCAGCCTCAACCTCTCCAACGCGGTGGCCGTGACGGCTTTCGAGGTCTGGCGCCAGTTGGACTTCGCCGGGGCCGCACCGACTGCGCCTGATACCCCTCAGCGATAGTGCCGCACCAGCATGTCGGCTACACAGGCTGGCTTGGCCTGCCCCTCGATTTCGACCGTAGCGCGCCAGCACAGGTGCACACCATCGGGCTCGATGGGCTGCAGCGACAACAAATGCAGGTGGGCGCGCAGTCGGCTGCCCACAGGCACCGGCGCGGTGAAGCGTACCCGATCGGTGCCGTAGTTGATCGATAACCGCACCCCCTGCACCTGCACCGCCTCGGCCAACCAGCGCGACAGCAGCGACAGGGTCAAGAACCCGTGCGCAATGGGGCGCCCGAACGGCCCCAGGGCGGCGCGTTCGGCGTCCACGTGGATCCACTGGTGGTCGTCGGTGGCTTCAGCGAAGCGGTCGATGCGCTCCTGGGTGATGGTCAGCCACTGCGTCACCGCCACATCGGTGCCCACGGCGGCACGCAACGCATCGAAAGAGGCAAAAGTCTTCATGCGCGGCAGTCTAGCGTCCCAGCCGGTCTACCCAATGCAGCAGCGGTCGCCAGTGCGTCAGCTCGCGCTGCACCTGCTGCGGCGCCACGTCGAATAGCGTCAACCCATGCGCGGCCAGGTGACGGTATACCTGGGCCTCGCGCACCTGGGCCACCAGCGGCACCGACAACGTCTGCACGAAGGCCTGCAGCTGGCGTGCCGCCCGCGTGCGCTCGTCTACCCGCACCGCCACCAGCGCCAGCGCCAAGCCGGGGGGGGCGCGCTCGCGTAGCGCGTGCAGAAAGTCGTAGGTGGCGTAGATGTCGAACGGGCCCGGCTGCACGGGCACCAGCACGCCGTCGGTATGGCGCAGCACCGCGCGCAGGCGCTGCCCGTGCAGTCCGGCTGGTGTGTCCAGCACCACGTGCGTGGTGCCGCGTGGCGGCTTGAGCACGTCGCTGCGGCTGGCGTCCCAGCCGGCGATCGGCCGCGCCTGCGCCGGACGCTGCCGCAGCCAGAGAGCGCAGCTCTGTTGCCGGTCCACATCGCCCAGCATGACGGCGTGCCCGCAGCGCGCCCAGTAGCCGGCAATCTGGGTGGCCAGTGTGGTTTTGCCGACGCCCCCCTTCGGATTGGCGATGACGAGCACGGGCATGCGATACCTCGGCACGGATTGCGGATCCACCCATCGTAGCGCAAAGGGGCGACAATGCACCCATGTTCACCCCTTCGCAAGCCGACGTGCGCCGCTTTTTCTGCGGCGCATACGACAAGGGCCGGCGCGGCCTGCCGATGGAGCCGCTGGAGCAGCTGGCGTGGGCATGGATCGAGCACCATCCAGAGTACCACGCGGAGCTGGCCGACCTCAACGCCGCGTTGCGCGCCATGGGCCAAGCCGACCCCGACCGTGACAATCCCTTCCTGCACCTGTCGATGCACCTGAGCATCAGCGAGCAGTGCTCGATCGACCAGCCGCCCGGCATCCGCCAGGCGGTGGAGCTACTGGCGACCCGCCGCAACTCCTTGCACGCGGCACATCACGAGGTAATGGCATGTCTGGGGCGGATGCTGTGGGAGAGTCAGCGCAGCGGCCGCCCGCCCGACGGTCTGGCTTACGTGGCCGAGGTGCAGCGCCGCGCCACCGCTGGCTGAGGGGCTACCCCGCACACACCACCGCAACGCAATGGCCACCAGCGGCGGCACGCGCGCCGCAGCGGAGCGCAATCCAGCAGAAAGGCCCCGGCGGGCTGCACCCACCGGAGCCTGGGCACGGGGTTCGCACCGTGCCAACCGTGGCCGCGTGGAGGTGATTCGTCACACGGGGCCGGAGGCAACGGATTGCCTCCATCAGAGGGCCGGGCCAAGGCGTTGCCGACCTTGGCGGGCCTGTCGCGGCGCCCGGCTGTCTGGCCACTGGACGCACGGCGACAGTTTCACTATATCCCCCCGGCACGCGCGGTGCGCTGAATTTTTTCGATGGTCGCCGGCCCGATCATTGAACGGGTAACGCCCGGTAGTGACCGATCGCCTCCCGGTACAGCGCCCGGGAACCACTGGTTGCACCATGCCACAACATCCGGACACGCCAGACAAGACCGGGACAGTGACGACGGCCAGCCGCGCGCCACGTCTGCCAGCAGGCGGCTGAATGTGACCACTGTTTATTACCACTAGCGATGTTATTGACATCCATAAGTATTGACTTGGAATGACAAGCCCCCTACCATCGCGCCCGTTTTGCATCCCTTCAACCCCGAGCAGGGTTGCCGGGCGGAGCCGGTCGCGATGCGAACCGTGCCCGCCGGGAGCTGGCCATCCCGACAGGCCAGCCCGCGGCCACGTGCCTGCTCACGGACCAACCCGGGATCAGGCGGTGCAGTGTGCTCCTGTGGCGCGCCGGCCGCTTACCGACCGCCCCTGCCGCGCCGGACACCGGCTGCGGTCACGACCCGACCGCAGCCCCTAGCGGCCGCGGGTTGCCGGGTGGTTCGACCATCGACGAAAGGAGCGTGTCCATGACCCTGTGCATCGACACCCGAGGCCACGCCGCCCTGCAGGGCTGGCGTGCCGATCCCCGACCCGATCAGCGCCGGTCGGCGGTGGTCGCCAAGGCGACCACTACACCGGCCGCCGGCGCGCGCCCGTGGGTCCGGACCGCCCTGGGTGCCTTGCGCCACGCACTGGCCTCCATCGGGCTGGCGCTGCTGACCGGTGTGGCGCTGCTGGCGCTGCAGCCGGCCTGGCGCAGCTCGCTGGAGCGCGAAGTCACCGAATGGCTGTTGACCCGTCAGGCGGCGGAGCCGGCCGGTGACGACGCCGCGCTCGTCACCGAACGCGTGATCGCGGCCGATCTGGCCGGCCTGCCCCAGGAACAGGCCCGACTGGCGCACTGGCTGGCGCGCAAATACCGCGTGGCCAGCGAGCCGCTGGGCGCGCTGGTGGCCGAAGCCCACCAGATCGGACGGCAGCTGCAGCTCGATCCCACGCTGATCCTGGCCGTAGTGGCGGTCGAATCGCGCTTCAACCCGTTTGCCGCCAGCACGGTGGGGGCACACGGCCTGATGCAGGTGCACACGCGCGTGCATGCCGACAAATTGGAGCCTCTGGGCGGTGCGCTGGCGGTCTTCGACCCCGTCAGCAACCTGCGGGTCGGCGCCGAAATCCTGCGCGACGCGATCC
>NZ_DAISZC010000021.1:0-21754 GCF_036824975.1 Tepidimonas sp. | reverse complement strand
TTCGACCCCGTCAGCAACCTGCGGGTCGGCGCCGAAATCCTGCGCGACGCGATCCGGCGCGCCGGGTCGGTGCCCGGCGGACTGCGCCTGTACGTGGGGGCGGTCAAAACTGACGGCCGGGACTACCTGGTGAAGGTGCTGTCGGAACACGAACGGCTCAAGCGCGTAGCCAGCGGTCAGCACGTCGGCTTCCAGGCCGCAGTACCCCTGCCCCCGCTGCCCGCGCCCGACGACGACGACACTTTGACGCCCGCCGGGCTGGAAGCCGACGCCGCGGCCCCGCACGCCAGCGCCGGCCCGTCGCGCCCGTCTTGATAGAATCCATCGCGCGCGCGACTGGCGATAGGCTGGGTGGCCGCCGTGTCTGCAGATCGCACAGGCGCCCCCGTCGACGTGGGGCACCACGGGGAAGCGCGCCGACCGGACTGCTCGAGGTCCGGCGCTGCGCCGTTCGCCTGGGCAGCCCGTGATGACACCGCTCTCGGCCACGGGATCAACGACCACGTCAGGACTGCCATGTTCGACCGCAACCGCCTCATTGAACAGACCGACCCTGAGCTGTGGGCGGCCATCCAGGCCGAAAACCGCCGCCAGGAACAGCACATCGAGCTGATCGCCAGTGAGAATTACGCCTCGCCCGCGGTAATGGCCGCGCAGGGCACGCAGCTCACCAACAAATACGCCGAGGGCTACCCCGGGCGCCGCTATTACGGCGGCTGCGAGCATGTGGACGTGGCCGAGCAGCTGGCCATCGACCGCGTCAAGCAGCTCTTTGGCGCCGAAGCCGCCAACGTGCAGCCGCACTGCGGTGCCAGCGCCAATGAGGCGGTGTTCCTGGCGTTCCTCAAGCCCGGCGACACCATCATGGGCATGAGCCTGGCCGAAGGCGGACACCTGACGCACGGCATGGCGCTGAACCTATCGGGCAAGTGGTTCAACGTCATCTCCTACGGCCTGAACGAGCGCGAGGAAATCGACTACGACGCGATGGAGGCCAAGGCCCGGCAGCACAGGCCCAGGCTGATCATCGCCGGTGCCAGCGCCTACAGCCTGCGCATCGACTTCGAGCGCTTCGCCCGCGTGGCCAAGGAAGTGGGCGCTATCTTCATGGTGGATATGGCCCATTACGCAGGTTTGATCGCCGCCGGCGTCTACCCCAACCCGGTGCCGCACGCCGACGTGGTCACCTCCACCACGCACAAGAGTCTGCGCGGGCCGCGCGGTGGCATCATCCTGATGAAGGCTGAACACGAAAGGGCCATCAACAGCGCCGTCTTCCCCGGCCTGCAGGGCGGGCCGCTGATGCACGTCATCGCCGCCAAGGCGGTGGCCTTCAAGGAAGCACTCAGCCCCGAGTTCAAAACCTACCAACAGCAGGTAGTGCGCAACGCGCAGGCCATGGCCGAGACGCTGCAGCAGCGCGGCCTGCGCATCGTCAGTGGCCGCACCGAAAGCCACGTGATGCTGGTGGACCTGCGCGCCAAGGGCATCACCGGCAAGGAAGCCGAGGCGGTGCTGGGGCAGGCGCACATCACGGTCAACAAAAACGCCATCCCCAACGACCCGGAAAAGCCGATGGTGACCAGCGGCATTCGGCTGGGCACGCCGGCCATGACCACCCGTGGCTTCGGCGAAGCGGAAGCACGCCAGACCGCGCACCTGATTGCCGACGTGCTGGACGATGCGCGCAACCCGGCCACCATCGAGCGGGTGCGCGCCCAAGTGGCCGAGCTGACCCAGCGCTTCCCCGTTTACGGGTGACGCGATGAAATGCCCGTTTTGCGGACACGCCGACACCCAGGTGGTGGAGACCCGCGAGTCCGACGACGGGTTGTTCGTACGGCGGCGCCGTCGCTGCGCCGCTTGCGACAAACGTTTCACCACCTATGAGCGGCCAGAAGTCACCTTTCCGCAGGTGGTCAAGAAGGATGGTCGGCGTGTCGATTACGACCCGGCCAAGCTACGGGCCAGCTTCGCGCTGGCCCTGCGCAAGCGCCCGGTCAGCACCGAACGGCTCGACGCCGCGGTGGCACGCATTGAAGAGAAGCTGCTGGTTGAACCGGCACGCGAGGTCAGCGCGCAGCGCATCGGTGAGTGGGTAATGGAGGAGCTGCGCCAGCTCGACCAGGTGGCCTACGTGCGCTTTGCCAGCGTCTACCGCAGTTTCGAGGACGTGGACGCCTTCCGCCGCGTCATCGACGAGGTACGGCGCTGAGGGCTGGTGCCCGCAGCGGCAGGCGCACCTGGGCGACGAACTCCCCCTCCGACTCGTAGGTGCGCAGCCGCGCCTGCGTGTCGTACAGCAGTGCCAGCCGCTCGCGCAGGTTGGCCAGTGCCAACCCGTGCCCGCTGGTGCGCGCGTTCGGCGGCGGCAGCGGGTTGCGCACGAACAGCACCAGATGCTCGTCGTCGCGAAACGCCTCCACCGTGATGCAGCCTCCCTGCGAGCGCGGCTCGATGCCGTGCCGCACCGCGTTTTCCACCAGCGGCTGCAGGGTCAGTGGCGGCAGCAGCGCATCCTGGGGCGCGGTGTCCACCTGCCACGCCACCTGCAGCCGCTCGCCCAGCCGCACCCGCTCCACCGCCAAATAGGCGCGCGCCAGCGCCAGTTCCTCGGCCAGCGGCACCGCTGCGCGCGGCTCGGCCAGCAGCGCACGGTACAGCTCGGCCAAGTCCTCCAGCATCGCTTCGGCGCGTGCGGGGTCCCGGCGTATCAGCGCCAGCACGCTGTTGAGGCTGTTGAACAGAAAGTGCGGCCGCATGCGCGACTGCAGCGCCAACAGCCGCGCCTCGGTCAGCGCCGGCGACAGGCGGTGGTGGCGCCAGTCGAGGTAGCCGAACACAACGACCAACACCCCCCCCACCGCCGCCAGCACGGGGACGACGTGGATATCCGAGCGGCCGCGCGCGCGCAGGGCGGCGTCGACGACCGCCACCAGTAAACTGGCCAGCAGTGCCGTCCAGGCCAGCGCGTGGTGGTAGGACCGCCGGCGCAGCCACGGCGTTGCCGCCACCAGGGCTGGCCACAACAGCCCCAGGGCCAGCGCGGACGCCGACACGGTGCCCGAGAAGGCACCTACCACCCCGGCCAGCCCGGCCAAACCGAGGCCGCACACCCCCAACGCGCGCCACAGGACCGCGCCGGAGCGGAAATCGGGAAACCGTGGCACCTTGCCCATAGATCGACAGTATGCCGCCGCCTGCGCCCGGGCGTTGCGAAAGTGCCACAATGCAGGCATGTTCACCGGCATCATCACCCGCATCGGGCACATCAGGCAGCTGCAGCCGCTGGGGACCGGCGCCAACCACGGTCTGCGGCTGCATGTAGGCGTCGGGACTGATTATCTGCAAGACGTCACGCTCGGCGACAGCATCGCCATCAACGGCGCCTGTATGACCGTCACCGCCCTGGACACCGCGCAGGGTGTGTTCACCGTGGAGGTGTCGGCCGAATCGCTGGCGCGCACCTGCGGGCTCGACCGGCCCGGGCCGGTCAATCTGGAAAAGGCCCTGCGCCCGCTGGACCGACTGGGTGGCCATCTGGTCAGCGGGCACGTGGACGGGGTCGGCACGGTCACGCGCCTGGACCCGGTAGGCGAGTCGTGGTTGCTGGCGGTGCGGGTGCCGCCTGCGCTGGCCCGCTACCTGGTGGTCAAAGGGTCGATCACGGTCAACGGCGTCAGCCTCACCGTCAACACCGTGGCCGACCACGCCGACGGCTGCGAATTCGCCGTGAACCTAATTCCGCACACGGTGGCCCATACCACGCTGGGGACACTGGTGCCGGGCGCGCCGGTGAACCTAGAGGTGGATATGATTGCGCGTTACGTGGAGCGCCTATTGGCGTTGGGCGTGTCCCCGCGGAGCGAGGGCGCGGCGTCCCCCGGCTGAACGCCACCACCGGCCCGCCCGCCTACCCCATGTCACCTGGGTGCCACACCGGCCGCAACCGGCGCGGGGGTCATCTGACGGCACGGCCACGGCGGGCATCCTGGGTGCCCGTTGCCTGCCGGGGGCGTTGGCCGCTGTGCGGCGCCTGCACCGGGTTGGCGCCCGCTGTCGCTGGCCCCCTCCCTTCCGTCCCACGAGAGTGATGCGCATGCACACCGAAACAACCACCTCCGCCGCCGCGGCACCCACGGCCGCCATCTCCCCGGTGGACGACATCGTGGCCGAGCTGCGCGCCGGCCGCATGGTCATCCTCGTCGATGAGGAGGACCGCGAAAACGAGGGTGACCTGGTACTGGCGGCGGACCACGTCACGCCCGAGGCGATCAACTTCATGGCCAAGTATGGCCGCGGTCTGATCTGCCTGACGCTGACGCGCCAGCGCTGCGAGCAGCTGCGGCTGCCACCAATGGTGCCGCGCAACGGTACCAAAATGGGTACGGCGTTTACCGTCTCCATCGAGGCCGCCGAGGGGGTGACTACCGGCATCTCGGCAGCCGACCGCGCACACACCATCCGCGTGGCGGTGGCCCCCAACGCCCACCCCGAAGATCTGGTGCAGCCCGGGCACGTGTTTCCGCTGCAGGCGGTGGACGGCGGGGTGCTGATGCGCGCCGGCCACACCGAGGCCGGCTGCGATCTGGCCGCCATGGCCGGCTGCACGCCCGCAGCCGTGATCTGCGAGATCATGAACGATGATGGCACGATGGCGCGCTTGCCTGACCTGCAGCGCTTTGCGGCGCGCCATGGCCTGAAGATTGGCACCATCGCCGACCTGATCGAGCACCGCTCCCGCACCGAAAGCCTGGTGCAGCGCGTCGGCAGTCGCACGCTGGCCACCGCGTTTGGGGACTTTCTGGCACACGCCTACCGCGACAAGACCAGCGGGGGCGTGCATCTGGCGCTGGTGGCCGGCCAGTGGAGTGCCAACGAGGTGGTGCCGGTGCGCGTGCACGAGCCGCTGTCGGTGCTGGATGCGCTGGAGGTGGGCCGCCGCATGCACTCCTGGAGCCTGGAGGCGGCGCTGCGCCACCTGCAGCAGGCCGGGCGCGGCGTGGCGGTGCTGCTCAACGCGGGTGAAAGCGCCGAACAGTTGCTGGAACAGTTCAACGGCACGGCACGCGCGGCCCAGGCTCCTGAACGCGGTCGTATGGATCTGCGCACCTATGGCGTGGGCGCGCAGATTGTGCGCGACTGCGGCGTGCACCGGATGCAATTGCTCGGCCACCCGCGCCGCATGCCCAGCATGACGGGCTTCGGGCTGGAGGTGGTCGG
Source organism: Tepidimonas sp. (assembly GCF_036824975.1). Taxonomy (GTDB): domain Bacteria; phylum Pseudomonadota; class Gammaproteobacteria; order Burkholderiales; family Burkholderiaceae_C; genus Tepidimonas. The sequence continues at coordinate 16,531 of NZ_DAISZC010000021.1, read as the reverse complement.
TTTTCTCCCCCCGACTCTGGAAGGAACCCCCTCATGATGGGAGCCCACAAGGGCCAAGGCCCGGCAGCGCTGGACGGACGCGGCCTGCGCATTGGCCTGGTGCAATCGCGCTTCAACCAGGGCATCACCGACGCCTTGGTACAGGCCTGCCGCGACGAGCTGCGCGCGCTGGGCGTAGCCGACGGCGACGTGGTGCTGGAGCAGGTACCCGGCGCGCTGGAGGTGCCGCTGGCGCTGCAGGCCCTCGCTGAGAGCGGCCGCTTCGACGCGCTGGTGGCGCTGGGTTGCGTCATCCGCGGCGAAACCTACCACTTCGAGCTGGTATGCAACGAGTCTGCCGCCGGCATCACGCGCGTGGCGCTGCAGCAGCGCATCCCGATTGCCAACGCCATTCTCACCACCGAAAACCTGTCGCAGGCGGTGGCACGCCAGGATGAGAAGGCGCGGGACGCCGCGCGCGTGGCGGTGGAAATGGCGGCGCTGCTGCGGCGCTGGTCGGCAGACTGAACGCAGGCGGTCGCGGCAGCGCTGGCCGTGGCCGCCGCCGGTCTGGGACAATATCGCCCATGACCAAGTCTGCCGAAAAATCTGCGCGCACACGGGCGCGCGAGTTCGCGCTGCAGGCGCTGTACCAGCATCTGGTCGGGCGCAACGAGGCGGCGGCCATCGACGCCTTCACACGCGACCTGACCGGCTTTCACAAGGCCGACAGCGCCCACTATGACGCCCTGCTGCACGGCTGCATCGCCGAGGCCGCGGCGCTGGATGCCGAACTGGCCCCCCTGCTGGATCGTCCGCTGGCCGAGCTGTCGCCCATCGAGCACGCGGTGCTGTGGATCGGGGCGTACGAATTCCGGCACTGCCCGGACGTGCCCTGGCGCGTCGTCATCAACGAATGCGTCGAGCTGGCCAAGCGCTTCGGCGGCACCGATGGACACAAGTTCGTCAACGGCGTGCTCAACCGGCTGGCGCCGCTGGCGCGGGGCGAGGAGGTGACTCGTGACCCCGCCCGCCGTGCCTGAAGTGCCCAGCGCCACCCCCGCGGTGGCGCGGGAACACCGCTGGACGGTGCGGGTCTACTGGGAGGATACCGACGCGGGCGGTATCGTGTATTACGCTAACTATCTGAAGTTTTTCGAGCGTGCGCGCACCGAGTGGCTGCGCCAGCTGGGGCTGCAGCAGCAGGTGCTGCGCGAACGCCTGGGCGGCATGTTCGTGGTAACGCAGGCGCAAGTGAGCTACCGGCACCCGGCCCGGCTGGACGATCAGCTGCACGTCGTCACCGCCGCCAGCGACGTCGGCCGCGCCACCGTCACGCTGGTGCAGCGGGCCCAGCGCGACGACGGCGTGCTGCTGTGCGACGGCCAGGTGCGCATCGGCTGGGTGGACGCCGCGTCACTGCGGCCGGCGCGTCTGCCCGCTGCGCTGGCCGAGGCCCTGCGGCCGCTGGTGCTGCCCGCGCTCGGGGAAAACGGGACATGACACACGATTTTTCCATTTGGACTCTGCTGCGCGACGCCTCGTGGGTGGTGCAGGCCGTGGTGCTGCTGCTGCTGGGCGTGTCGATTGCCAGCTGGGCCGCCATCTTTCGCAAGATCTTCGCGCTCAAACGGGTGCGCCGTCAAACCGACGCCTTCGAGCGTGACTTCTGGTCGGGTGGCAGCCTGCACGACCTGTATCTGGCGGCGGTCAACAACGCGCGCGAGGGTAGCCCGATGGAGCGCATCTTCGCCAGCGGCATGCGCGAATTCCACAAGCTGCGCGAACGCCGCATCGCCCAGCCCGATACGCTGCTGGACGGGGCGCGCCGGGCCATGCGCGCCGCCTATCAGCGTGAGCTCGATGCGCTGGAGGTCAACCTGTCGTTTTTGGGCTCGGTCGGTTCGGTGTCGCCTTACGTGGGGCTATTCGGCACCGTCTGGGGCATCATGCATGCCTTCACTGGGCTGGGGTCGATGGCGCAGGTGACGCTGGCCACGGTGGCGCCCGCCATCGCCGAGGCGCTGGTGGCCACCGCCATCGGGCTGTTCGCCGCCATCCCCGCCGTGGTGGCCTACAACCGCTTCGCGCACGACATCGACCGGCTGGCCAACCGGCTGGAGACCTTCATCGAGGAGTTCTCCAACATCCTGCACCGCAATGCCGGCAGCGCAGCCAGCGCTGCGCCGGTGATGGGGGGTTGAGCCAATGCCCGCCCTCAGTCCCCGTGGCCGTGGACGGCGCGCCATCACCGACATCAACATGGTGCCGTTCATCGACGTGATGCTGGTGCTGCTGATCATCTTCATGGTGACGGCGCCGCTAATCGTACCCAGCCAGGTGGAGCTGCCGAGGGTGGGTGCGGCGCAGCGCCAGCCCGAGCGCTTCGTGCACGTGTTGGTGGAGCGCGACGGGACGCTGCGCGTGCGCGATGGCGCGCGCGCCAGCGCCGAGGCCGACACCGCCACCCTGCAGACGCTGGTGGCACGGGTACGGGCGCTGCAGGGCGATGACGAGGCGGCGGCGGGTGTGCCGGTGATCATCAGCGGCGACCGGCGCGTCGCCTACGAGGAGGTGGTGCGGGTGATGGACACGCTGCAGCGCGCCGGCGTGGAGCGGGTCGGTCTGTCGGTGCAGACCGTGGGAGCCGGGCGTTGAGGCGGCCTGACCACGGGTTTGGCTTGTCAGCAGAGGCACGATGCAGGCAACCGCACCGGATGTCGATCTGACACCCCCACCGCCACAAGGCGGCTGGCGACCGTGGGCGCTGGCGCTGCTGGCGCATGCCTTGCTGGCGCTGGCGCTGTCGTGGGGCATTGCCTGGCAGCACGACACACCCGTGGTGGCCAGCGCCGAGCTGTGGGCGGCGCTGCCGCAAGTTGCCGCCCCGCGAGCCAGCACCTCCCCACCCATGCCCCCCGCACCCACTGCACCGGCGCCTCCGCCAGTGGCCCCGCCCGCCCCCGCGGAGCCGGCACCACGCCCGGTCGATATCGCGCTGCAGCGCCAGCGCGACGAGCAGCAGCGCCTACAGGCGCAGCGGCTGGCCGAGGAGCGCGCGGCGCGCGAACGGGCCGAACGCGAACGGGCCGAACGCGAGCGCCTGGCGCGTGAACAGGCGGCGCGGGACAAGGTCGTGCAGCAGAAAGCGGCGCAGGAACGGGCCGCGCGTGAGCAGGCTGCGCGCCAGCAGGCCGAGCGCGAACGCCAGCAGCAGGCGCAGCTGGAAGCCGAGCGCCAGCGCAACCTGGAGCGCATGCTGGGACAGGCCAACGCCAGCGGCGGGCCCGCCGCGCGCGGCAGCGCCGAACGTGACGCCGCCCCGTCGGCCAGCTACGCCGGACGCTTGGTGGCGCACATCCGCCCCAATATCGTCTTCACCGATGCGGTGCCAGGCAATCCGCGCGCCGAGGTGGAAGTGCGCGCGGCACCCGACGGCACCATCCTGAGCAGCCGCCTGCTGACTTCCAGCGGCCACCGCGCCTGGGACGACGCCGTGCTGCGCGCCATCGAGCGCACCGCCCGCCTGCCGCGCGACGAAAACGGCCGCGTGCCGCCGACGTTGATTTTGGGCTTCCGCCCCAACGAGTGAGCCTGTGCCGTATCGGCCCCGCTGCACACCTTCGCAGCGGGATGGCGCCCGGGCCGGCAATCAGCGCCCGTCAAGCCATGGCGCACCGCTGCCCTTCATTCATAGACCACTTCGGCACGCCGCTGGTGCGCCTGCGCCATCCAGCGCGCCAGGGCTGCGTCGGTGGGATAGAAGCTGGCGCGCTCGTCCAACTGCAGCTCGCAGCGCGCCGTCTCGCGCCACACCTGCACCCGCACCGGCAGCGCGCGCACCCACTCGCCCTCCTCGGACACCTCGCGCCGCGGTGGGCTGGCCTGCACCAGCGCCGCGATGTCGGGCGCCTGCCCGTTGACGACGATGCGCAGGAACTTGCCGAAGCGGCAGCGCGCCGCCGCCAGCTCCCACAGCTGCTGCACTTTTAGCCGCAGGCCGCCCGAGAAGCGGTCGGGTTGCGCCAGCACCTGTGCCACCACCAGCTCGTCGTCGCGCAGCAGCCCGCGCTGGGCGCCAAACACCGCCTCGTCGGCCACGGCCTCCAGCACGGCGCTTTTGTCGTCGAGCGAGAAGATTGCCACCCGCCCGCGCTGGCCTTGGATGAAGCGCAGCTCGCCGACGATGCCAGCCACCACGAACGGCTCGCGGCTGTCCACGACGTCGGCCAGACGCACTTTGGCAAAGCGCCGCACCTCAGCCTCCACCTCGTCGAACAGGTGCCCGGAGAAATAAAAGCCCAGCGCTGTTTTTTCGTAGCCCAAGCGTTCCTTGACCGTCCACGGCAAGGCGTCAACCAGCGGCGGTGGCTCGCTGCCCGAACCACTGCCTGGGCCCAGATCGTCGAACAGACCGCTTTGCTGGGCGTGGGCCTCCAGCGTCGCTGCCCACTCGAACGCGCGGTCCAACGACGCCAGCAGCGCGGCGCGGTTACGCTCAATGCCATCGAACGCGCCGGCCTTGATCAGCGCCTCCACCGTGCGCTTGTTGACGCGCATGCGGTCGATACGGGCGCAAAAGTCGAACAGGCTGGCAAACGGCCCGCTGCGGTCACCGTGCGGGCCACCGCCGCGCCCTTGGCGCGCGGCGACGATGGCCTCGATCGCCTGCTGACCCGTGCCCTTGACCGCGCCCAAGCCGTAGCGGATGTCGCGTTCACCCACCGGTTCGAAACGGTAAACACCGCGGTTGATGTCCGGCCCCTCGAAGCGCAGCCCCATGGCCTGCGCGTCCTCGACCAACACCTTGAGCTTGTCGGTGTTGTCGATTTCCACCGTCATGTTGGCGCAGAAAAACTCCGCCGGGTAGTGCACCTTAAGCCAAGCGGTGTAGTACGCCAGCACCGAGTAGGCCGCCGCGTGCGACTTGTTGAAGCCGTAGCCGGCGAACTTCTCCATCAAGTCGAACACTTCGTCGGCCTTGGCCTGGTCGATGCCGTTTTTAGCCGCGCCCTCGCGGAAGATGGCGCGGTGCTTGGCCATTTCCTCGGGCTTTTTCTTGCCCATGGCGCGGCGCAACAGGTCAGCGCCGCCCAGGCTGTAGCCACCCAGCACCTGCGCCACCTGCATCACCTGCTCCTGGTAGACCATGATGCCGTAGGTCTCGGCCAGCACCGGCTCCAGCAGCGGGTGCGGATATTCCACCGGCTCGCGCCCGTGCTTGCGCGCCACGAAGCTCGGAATCAGGTCCATCGGCCCCGGGCGATACAGCGCGTTGAGCGCGATCAGGTCCTCTAGCCGGGTGGGTTGGGCGTCACGCAGCATGGCTTGCATGCCACGCGATTCGAACTGGAACACCGCTTCCGTGCGCCCTTCCTGAAACAGCCGATAGGTCGCGGCGTCGTCCAGAGGGACGTGCTCGAAAGCAAAGCCGCGCTGGTCCGGGTGGCGGGTGACGATGAACTCTTTGGCCAGTTCCAGGATGGTTAGCGTCGCCAGCCCCAGAAAGTCGAACTTGACCAAGCCCACGGCCTCGACATCGTCCTTGTCGTACTGGCTGACGGTGGCGTCGCTGCCGGGCTGCTGGTACAGCGGGCAGAAGTCGGTGAGCTTGCCCGGCGCGATGAGCACGCCGCCGGCGTGCATGCCCACGTTGCGCGTGATGCCTTCGAGCTTTTGCGCCAGCTCGATGAGCTGGCGCACCTCCTCCTCGCGCGCGATGCGCTCGGCCAGCTGTGGCTCCATCTCGATGGCGTAGTGGTTCTTGTCGCCCTCTTTCTTGGGGTTGGGCGGGTACTGCAGGGTGACGCTCAGGCCGGGCTTGTTGGGCACCAACTTGGAAATGCCGTCGCAAAAGCCATAGGGAAAGTCCAGCACGCGCCCGACGTCGCGGATGGCCGCGCGCGCGGCCATGGTGCCGAAGGTGGCAATCTGGCTGACCGCGTCCTTGCCGTACTTGCCCTTGACGTAGTCGATGACACGGTCACGGTTCTCTTGGCAGAAGTCGATGTCGAAGTCCGGCATCGACACCCGCTCGGGGTTGAGGAAGCGTTCAAACAGCAGGTTGTAGCGCAGCGGGTCCAGGTCGGTGATTTTGAGCGCGTAGGCCACCAGCGACCCCGCCCCCGATCCCCTCCCCGGCCCCACCGGGCAGCCGTTGTTCTTGGCCCACTGAATGAAGTCCGACACGATCAGGAAGTAGCCCGCAAACCCCATCTGGACGATGGTGTCGAGCTCGAACTCCAGCCGCTGCAGGTAGCGTGGCCGCTGCGCGTCACGCTCGGCGGCATCCGGGTACAGCTGGGCCAACCGCTCCTCCAGTCCCTGGCGCGAAACATGGCGGAAATAGGCCTCGGTGTCGAGCTGCTGCCCGTCCACCAGCGGGATCGGAAAGTCCGGCAGGCGCGGCTTGCCCAGCGTCAGCGTCAGGTTGCAGCGGCGCGCAATCTCCACCGCGTTGGCCAGCGCACTGGGCAGATCGGCAAATAACGCCGCCATCTCGGCTGCCGACTTGAAGTACTGCTCGCGCGTGAAGCGCCGCACGCGCTTGGGGTTGGCCAAGATGTCGCCCTCGGCGATGCACACGCGCGCCTCGTGCGCCTCGAAGTCGTCCGGACGCAAAAACTGAATGGGGTGCGTGGCCACCACCGGCAGCCCCAGACGGGCCGCCAGGGCCGACGCCGCCTGCACGTGCGGTTCGTCCTCAGGGTGGCCCGCGCGCTGCACTTCCATGTAGAAGCGGTGCGGAAACGCTTGCGCCAGCCGCAGCGCCACGTCGGCGGCACGCGCTTCATCGCCAACCAGCAGCGCCTGCCCCAGCGGGCCGGCGGCGGCGCCTGACAGCAGGATCAGCCCATCGGCGAGCTCCTGCAGCCACGCCCACTGCACGTAGGCCTGGTCGCGCACCACACCGCGCGTCCACGCGCGCGCCAGCAGCTCGCACAGGTTCAGGTAGCCGTGGTGGTTTTGCACCAGCACCAGCACGCGCGGGGCAGAACCCTGCGGCGCGGCCGCACCCGGCATCGGCACGCCGGGGCCTTCCAGACCGGCCAGCTGTACCTCCGCCCCCAGCAGCGGCTTGACACCCGCGGCGCGCGCCGCCTTATAAAACTTGATGCCGCCGAACAGGTTGTTCAGGTCGGTGATGGCCAGCGCCGGCTGGCCGTCGCTGGCGGCGCGGTCAACGGCCCCGTCGATGCGCGTGGTGCCATCGACGATGGAAAACTCGGTGTGCAGACGCAGGTGGACGAACATGCGCCCGATTGTAGGAAGATGCCTTGTGCTGTCGACGCTCGCCGACACGTCGGCGCCGTCCTGACGGCGTAGGCGAACACCCCCGCTACGGGCCCCGTGTGTGCAGCCCGATCCAGGCCCGGACTAGGTCTTTACCACCCCCGGACTCCGCGACGGACCCGATGTGCGGAGCCCGATCCAGGGTTACGGACAGCCCGGGCGGGTTCGGACAGCGCGTTCTGGCCGCTGCGGCAAGCGGGGCCGCTTAGCGCACCCAGCGCGCCGCCACTTGCGCCACGCGTTGGCCAAACTGGCGCGCGGTCTCCAGGTCGCCCGGCAGCATCTCGTGTGCACTGGCGTCGGCCGGGGTGGTGGCCATCGCGCCGGCAAAGGAACCCACAAAGTTGACGTCGTTGCGCTGCGCGGCCTTGGTGTTGCTCGGCATCAGCGCCGTGCCCACCCAGATGCCGCCGTGCTGCATCGCCAGCGTGAACAAATAGTGCAGTGTGGAGAGCTTGTCGCCGTTCATGGTAGCGCTGTTGGTGAAGCCCGCAAACAGCTTGTCTTTCCATTTCTGCGCGAACCACGCCTTGCTGGACGCATCGGCAAATTTTTTGAACTGCCAGCTCACCGTACCCATATACGTAGGGCTGCCCAGGATGATGGCATCGGCCGCATCCAGCGCCTCCCAACCGCCGTCGGGCAGGTTGCCGTCGGCGTCGATGGCGATGAGTTGGGCACTGGCGCCCTCGGCCACCGCCTGCGCCATGCGCTGGGTGTGACCATAACCCGAGTGATAAACGACGACGATGTTGGGCATGACAGACTCCTTGGTTGAGAGGGAAGAATCACCATTCGGCGCGAACGGAAAGGAAAGACGGCCTGCAAAGGGCTGGACCGCAGCAAGGCCCACTTGAGCTATTGCGCTGCGGGGGCCAAATCGAACAGCAGCACCTCGGCGTTGTGACCGTCGGACAGGTGCAACGCGGGCTCGTCCTGCACCATGGCCGCATCCCCGGCATCAAACCGTTGCCCGTTGAGGACGATGCGTCCGCGCACCACATGCACATACGCCAGCCGGCCCGCCGCTAGGGTGTGCGTCGCCGCTTCGGCACCGTCAAAGCTCCCTGCGTACAGCGCGGCATCGGCGTGCAGGCGCACCGGACGCAGACCCCCCGTCGCAACCGCCGCTGCCTGCTCAGCCGGTACCGCTATCGGCAACAGGCGGCCACGCTTGGCGGCGGCATCAAACGCGGTCTGCTCGTAGCTGGGTTCGATACCACGCACGCTGGGCTCGATCCAAATCTGCAGCAGGTGGGTCGGGCCCCGTGGCCCGCTGAACTCGCTGTGGCGCACGCCTCGGCCCGCGCTCATGCGCTGCACCTCACCGGCGTGGATCGGGGCGACGTTGCCCAGGCTGTCGCGGTGCCACAACTCGCCGCTGAGTACGTACGTCACGATCTCCATGTCGCGGTGGCCGTGCATGCCAAAGCCCGTTCCGGGCGCGATCACGTCCTCGTTGATGACGCGCAGGTTGCCCCAGCCCAGATAGCGCGGGTCGAAATAGTCCGCAAACGAAAACGAATGCCGCGTCTGCAACCACCCATGGTCGGCCCAGCCGCGTTCGGCGCTGGCACGTCGCACGATCATCGCTACCTCCTGGTGTGCTGTACGTTGACCGCACTGTAGCGCTCCGGAGTGAAGCGGTGGCGACAGGCTTTTGACGCTCGTGTTCAATTTCTTTGAACACAGACGCGGTGATTCGGTCAAAATGAGGTGCATGGAGTATCCTCCGCACCCGTCTCGTCGCCACCCACCGCACGCCGGGCGCGTGCTGACCCACGGGTCCGCCAAGCGCCCCGATGGCGCGTCCGGCGCGCTGCGCAGGGGTCCGAAGACGGTGCTCCCTTTGGGTCGACCGCCTCGACCGGCGAAGCGGTGCGCGCCGCACTCGGACCCCAGCCGCTGGCCTGGCTGGCCGCGGTGGCCCAGCACGGCAGCTTCGCGGCAGCCGCGCGCGCACTGGGCGTGGTGCCCAGCGCGCTGACCTACCGCGTGCGCCAGATCGAAGAGGCGCTGGATGTGCTGCTGTTTGACCGCCGCTCACGCCGTGCGCGCCTGACGCCAGCGGGTGAGGCTCTGCTCAGCGGCAGCGCCCACCTGCTGCGCGAATGGGATGCACTGGCGCAACGGGTGCGGCGCATCGCCACCGGGTGGGAGGCGGAGCTGACCATCGCTGCGGACGCCGTCATCGACCCTCGCGCCTTGCTGGAGCTGTGCGAGGCGTTTTACGCGCTCAAGGCGCCGACTCGGCTGCGCCTGCGCAGTGAAACCCTCTCCGGCACGCTGCAGGCGCTGCTGCGCGGGCATGCCGATCTGGCACTGGGCGTCACGCTCGACGCACCGGTGCCGTCGAACGTGCAGCTGAACACGCTGGGCGAGGTCGCGTTCGACTTCGTCGTTGCCCCGCACCACCCGCTGGCCGCGCAGCCGCAACCCCTGACGCCCGAAGACATCTGGGCGCAGCGCATCGTGGCGGTGGCCGATAGCGCCCCCGAAGGCGGACTGACCCTGGGCCTGCTGCCCGGACAGGACGTGCTGACCGTGCCAACGATGGCGATGAAACTGCAGGCGCAGCTGCGGGGTCTGGGTTGCGGCTGGCTGCCGCGCCCGCTCGTGCAGCCCTATCTGGACGCTGGCCAGCTGGTGGTCTGCGCCACCACGTTGCCCGCGCGCACCGCCCGCACCGGCTACGCCTGGCGCGCCGAGCGCGGGACGGGCAGCGGGCGCGCGCTGGAGTGGTTTTTGCAGCAGCTGGCACAGCCGCGCACACGGCAGGCGCTATTGATGCACTGCCCCCGCCCGCTGCCAGCGGCCCACGGCGCGCCACCTCCCACGGCCCACGGCTGACGCCCGCCGGGCCACGCCGCCGCCATTCCGCACGGGCACCGACTGCCGTCTGCTAGATTTGGGGGCCGCGTGTTGGTCGTCATCCCCTGCCACGAGCCCCGCCCATGCCCCGCCTTCCCCGCCCGCCTCGCAGTCCCGCACGCCCCCGTCGCTTCGGCCAGCCGGCCCACGCCGGCGCGGCAGCGCCCCCGGGCCGGGTGGCCGTCATCGGCGCCGGCATGGCTGGCATCACCGCGGCGCGCACGCTGGCGCGAGCCGGCTGGCAGGTGAGCGTGTTCGACAAAAGCCGCGGTGCCGGCGGGCGCATGGCCACGCGCCGCACGGCGTTTGGGGGCTTCGACCATGGCGCGCAGTTTTTTACCGTGCGCGGCGAGCGCTTCGCGCAGGCGCTGCGCGCCACCGCCGCGCCGGTGCAGCCGTGGCAGGCACGCTGGGTGCGCGTGCTCGACGCCGACGGACAACACGTGGTGGAAACGCCGCCTGCCGAAACACGCTGGATCGCCACCCCGGGCATGAATGCGCTCGTCAAGCACTGGGCGCAGGGTCTGGACGACGCCGGCGGGCACCGCTGCTGGTGGTCGACCGAGGTGGTGGCGCTGCAGCCCGACGCGGTCTGCCCGCGCCGCTGGCAGTTGCGCGTGCACGGCGACCATGACACACCGACCGTGCACGGTGGCTTCGACGCCGTGCTGCTGGCGCTGCCCCACCCGCAGGCGCTGGCGCTGCTGCGCGCCAGCGGTCTGGCCGCCGCTTGGCAGGAGCGGCTGCAGGACGAGGTGCGCGTGGCCCCCTGCTGGGCGCTGATGCTGGCCTGGCCGCAGGCACCGCAGGATGCCGACTGGGGACCGCCGTGGGATGCCGCCCGCAGCGACCACCACCGCATCGCCTGGGTGGCGCGCGAGACCAGCAAGCCGCAACGCGGCCCGGTGGCGCGCTGGATCGTACAGGCCAGCCCGATCTGGTCGGCCGAACACCTGGAGGACGACCCGCAACGCATCACCGCCAAGCTGCTGCGCGCCTTTGCCGAGCTCACGGGCATCGCCGCCACCCCCGAGCACGCGGTGGCACACCGCTGGCGCTACGCGCAAACCCAGCAAGCGCTGGGGCAGCCCTGCCTGTGGGATGCCCCCAGCGGCCTGGGCCTGTGTGGTGACTGGTGCCTTGGTCACCGCGTCGAAGACGCGTTTCTGTCGGGACTGGAGCTGGCGCTGACGGTGATTGAAACCGGACGTCTACCCTGAACGAACGCCTTTGCCCACACCGAGCGCCGTGCCACCCGTGATTGCCCCGCGTACCGATCCCACCCCCAACATGGGGGACCGGCTCCCCACCACGACCTACCGCGGCCGGTTTGCACCCTCCCCCACCGGGCAGCTGCACGCCGGCTCGCTGGTGGCGGCGCTGGCCAGCTGGCTGGATGCGCGCGCCCACTGCGGCGCGTGGCTGGTGCGCATCGAGGACGTGGACCGCATGCGCTGCGTGCCCGGCGCCGACCGGGCCATCCTGACGCAACTGGCCACCTGCGGCCTGGACCCGGACGAGCCCGTCTGGCGCCAGTCCACCCGCGACGCCGCCTACGCGCAGGCGCTGCGGCGCCTCGTCGATGCGGGCTGGGCCTATCCCTGCGCCTGCACCCGGCAGGATATCGAGGCGGCATGGCATGCGCGCGGTGTGCCGCGCACACGCCACCACGCACGGCCCTACCCCGGCACCTGCCGTCCCGAACACGGGGGACTGCGTGGGCGGCCGCCGCGCGCGTGGCGGCTGCACGTCGGCCGCGTCGTCGCCGCGCTGGGCCTGCCGGTGCCGCTGCCGTGGCATGACCGGCGGCTGGGCGCGCAGGCGCAGGATGTGGCAGCGGAGGTGGGCGACTTCGTGCTGCGCCGCGCCGACGGCCTGTGGGCGTACCAACTGGCGGTGGTGGTGGACGACGCTGCCCAGGGCATCACCCACGTGGTGCGCGGCCAAGACCTGGCCGACAACACCGCGCGCCAGATCGTGCTGCAGCGCGCGCTGGGCTTGCCCACGCCGTGCTACCTGCACACGCCACTGGTGCTGGGCCCCAACGGCGAAAAGCTCTCCAAGCAAAATGGCGCGCAGCCGCTGGACCTTCACGACCCATTGACCGCGCTGTCGGCAGCCGCAGCGGTACTGGGCCTGCCACCTGCCCACGCCACGCTCCACACCAGCCTGCGCGCGTGGACTGACGCTTGGGCGGCACGCTGGGGTCGACCGTCCACCGTCCACGCAGCGGCAGCACCAGAGGCCGCCCGCTCTCTACAATCGGGGTCGTGACGCACACCGATCCCTCGCTTTCCGCCATTGCTGCAGACACCTCCATTGCCACAGCACGGCCAGACACCGCCTCTGCCGTGGTCCGCGCTGTGTCTGCGCCCTGCAACACCGCCATCGCAGGGTTTGGCGCGCCAACCAGTGTGCCCCATCCCAAGACCGTGCGCAGCTTCGTGCGCCGCGCCGGCCGCACCACCAGTGGCCAAGCCCGCGCCCTGCAAACGTTGGGGCCGCGCTTCGTGCTGCCTTATGGACCCGCCCCGCTGGACGCGGTGGCGGCCTTCGGGCGGCGCGCGCCACTGGTGCTGGAAATCGGCTTTGGCATGGGTGAAGCCACCGCACACATTGCGCAGCTGCGCCCCAACGATGACTTTCTGTGCTGCGAGGTGCACGAACCGGGCGTGGGCGCACTGCTCAAGCGCATCGGCGAGCAGGGCCTGACCAACATCCGCATCATTCAGCACGACGCGGTGGAGGTCCTGCAGCACATGCTGCCCGCGTGGACCCCGCAGCAGCCGGAAACCGGACTGGATGGGGTGCACATCTTCTTTCCCGATCCGTGGCACAAAAAGCGCCACCACAAGCGCCGGTTGATCCAGCCGCCGTTCGTGGCGCTGCTGGCCAGCCGCCTCAAGCCCGGCGGTTACGTACACCTGGCCACCGACTGGCAGCCCTACGCCGAGCAGATGCTGGCGGTGCTGTCGGCCGAGCCGCTACTCGCCAACGCCAGCACCGACCCCGCGCTGGGCGGGTACGCACCACGCCCCGACTACCGGCCGCCCACCAAGTTCGAGCAGCGCGGCCTGCGCCTGGGCCATGGGGTGTGGGATCTGGTGTTTCGGCGCCGCGAGGAAGCCGCCCGTGTTTGAGGCTGGCGACGAAGCCGCCGCGCTGTGGGCGCAACTGGACGCGCTAGCGCAGCGCGCCGAAGGGTTGTCCGACCCCAACCCACGGGTGGCCTGTCGGCTGCAGACCTGCGACGGGCGCGTCTTCGAAGGCCACACCCAGGCGGCGGGCGACGCGCACGCCGAGATCATGGCGCTGCGCGCCGCGCACGCCGCTGGCGCCGACACGCGCGGTGCCACCGTGTGGGTGACGCTGGAGCCGTGCAGCCACCACGGCCGCACGCCGCCGTGCTGCGATGCACTGATCGCCGCCGGGGTGGCGCGCGTCGTCATCGCCGCCATCGACCCCAACCCGCGCGTGGCTGGTCGGGGGGTGGAGCGCTTGCGTGCTGCGGGCATCGACGTGCAGATACTACCCCCTGATCATCCAGCCGCGGTGGCCACGCGCGAGCGCAACATCGGCTTTTGGCAACGCATGCGCCATGGCCGCCCCTGGGTGCGCATGAAAGTGGCCGCATCACTGGACGGCATCACCGCGCTGCCCAACGGCGCCAGCCAGTGGATTACGGGCGAGGCCGCGCGCACCGACGGCCACGCCTGGCGCCGCCGCGCTGGGGCCGTGCTCACCGGCGCGGGCACCGTGCGCAGCGACAATCCGCGGCTGGACGTGCGGCTCGTGCCCACGGCGCGCCAGCCGCTGCGGGTGGTGCTGGACTCGGCGCTGGACATCGACCTGGGCGCGCGCATCCTGCAGCCGCCGGGCGCCGTGCTGCTCTACACCGCCTTGGGCGACGCCGTCAGCGACGCGCAACGCGCCAAGGCCGAGGCACTGCGCGCCTTGGGCGTGACCCTGGTAGACCGGCCCGGCCCGCCCAAGACCCCTAGCGGTCCCCCGAAGGTCGATCTGCCCGCTGTGCTGGCCGACTTGGCCGCGCGCGAGATCAACGAGCTGCACATCGAGGCGGGGGCCAAGCTCAATGCCTCATGGTGGCGCGCGGGCCTGGTGGACGAACTGCTGCTGTACCTGGCGCCGCGTCTGTTGGGCACCGGTGTTGGCATCGCCGAACTGGGGCCACTGACGCGGTTAGAAGACGGCTGGCCACTGGAGTGGAAATCGGTTCACCCCGTGGGGACCGACTTGCGCGTACTGGCTCGGGTGCCTGGGCGCACACCCGTGTAACGCCTTTGCCTCGACTCGCGGGCAGCCCGCCAGCGCGCTGACGATCGCACCCCTCCACACCGCCCGACACGCTCCCGCGCCCACCCACTGCCCCATGGCTCGCCCACCCCAAAGTACCGGCATACCCATGCGCGACGGCGTCTCGCCCAGCTGCCTGGCGCTGCCGCGGCTGCGCCACTGTCCGTGGTCCACGCTGCTGGACTACCTGGCCGAGCGCCTGCCGCGCATCCCGCGCAGCGAATGGCGGGCGCGGATGCGCAACGGCCACGTGTTGGATGAGCAGGGCCGGCCGCTTGCCGAACACACCCCCTACCTGCACGGCCAGCGCGTCTACTACTGGCGCACCCTGGCCGACGAAACCCCCATCCCCTTTCACGCCACGGTGCTGTTTCGGGACGAACATCTGCTGGTGGCCGACAAGCCGCACTTTCTGCCCGTCACCCCCGGTGGACGTTACGTGCGCGAAACCTTGCTGGTGCGCCTCAAGCGCGAGCTGGACCTGCCGGAACTCAGCCCGCTGCACCGCATCGACCGCGAAACCGCGGGCTTGGTGCTGCTGAGCGTGCGCGCCAGCGAGCGCAACGCCTACCAACGCCTCTTTCGCGAGCGGCGCGTCGAAAAAATCTACGTAGCGATTGCCCCCTGGCGTGACGACCTCACCTGGCCGCAGCGGCGTGTCAGCCACCTACGCGAAGACGAGGCGGCCTTCTTTCGCATGCGTGAGGCCGACCCCGCCGAGGGCCTGCCGCCCAACAGCGAAACCTGGATCGAACCCCTGCAACGCCTGGAACCCAACGGACGCTACGCACGCTACCGGTTGCGCCCGGTCACCGGCAAGCGGCACCAGCTGCGCGTGCACATGGCCGCGCTGGGCGTGCCCATCGTTGGCGACCCGTTCTACCCGCAAGTGCGCCGCGGGCCCGACGATCCCGAAGACTACGCGCAGCCGCTGCAGCTGTTGGCGCAGGCTATCGCCTTCGACGACCCCATCACCGGCCAGCGGCGCAGCTTCCAAAGCACACGCACGCTCGACGCATGGCAGTGCTGTGCGCAAAGCAGGGCCAGCACCGACCATGCCCATACCCCTGCTGGCCAGCGCCACCGCGATGATGGCACGGACCCGCAGTGCCCGCACGAGGCAGGCAGATAACCGCATTCGGGCAGTGCGCCGACAAACGATGGCGGTGACACACCCAAAACACGCTACACTCGCGTTGCCTTTGGGGGAGTAGCCGCCCGCCGCTTCGGCGGGGCCACGGTCAACACGCTTGCCGCACCGCGGCATGGTCGTGGCAACTCGCACGTCTGGCAAGACCCATGGCCGCTGTCTCTTGGTAACGGGCTGGGAGGGACGCGGCCATGGAATGGAAGCCAGCCTGCGGGACACACCATGGAAGCGTTTCTCATCTCCACCGGATTGGTGGCGTTGGCCGAAATCGGCGACAAGACCCAATTGCTTGCGTTGCTGCTGACCGCGCGCTTTCGCCAGCCCGGGCTCATCGTGGCGGGCATTTTGGTCGCTACCCTGCTCAGCCACGCTGCGGCCGCCGGGCTGGGCATGCTGCTGGCGGCCTGGATCACCGCCAACGTGCTGCGCTGGATCTTGGGCATTGGCTTTCTGGCCATGGCGGTGTGGATGCTGATCCCCGACCGGGTGGACGACGACGAGGTCGCCCCCACGCGCAGCCGCTGGGGCGTATTCGGCACCACCACCGCACTGTTCTTTCTGGCCGAAATAGGCGACAAGACGCAGGTGGCCACCGTGGCGCTGGCCGCGCAGTATCAGACCTGGCTGGCCGTGATGCTGGGCACCACACTGGGCATGATGCTGACCAACGCCCCCGCCGTCTGGCTGGGTGAGCGGATGGCGCATCGACTGCCCGTGCGCGCCATCCACCTGGGTGCTGCCGCCCTGCTGGCCGTGCTGGGCGCATGGACGCTGATCGGCACCTGAACACAGAGCAGGCACGCGCCGCTTCGTCAAGCCTCCACAGGGGCATGCGCCGGATACCCCGGCGGGCACCCGACCCGGCACCGCTCAGGCGCGCGCCGCCACCCAGTCCACCACGCCGGCCAGCGCCTGCGGCAAGCG
>NZ_DAISZC010000020.1:0-27833 GCF_036824975.1 Tepidimonas sp. | reverse complement strand
CGGCCGCCTTGGCCCGCTCGGACGGCGCGAACGAACTGACGAAGGGAACGGCGACCGCGGCCGCCCCTGCGCCACCCACGGCGCACGAGGTGATCAGCCAGGTCCGGCGCTCTTGATTGACGGTGGCTTCGCTCATAGAGGGACCCTTCCTGTGCAACGAACGCAAACGAAATGGCGCTGGTCACCGGCGGCCTGCGCCCTGAACCACCGACCATTGTATCGGATGACCGAGGGTTGACCCGGATGGGCAAAGCGTAAGCCCGCCCCCGGCAGCCCCCCGACGGGACGGTAGCTGCCGCGGCGCAACGCGCCCATCGCCGTCGGATGCGGCATGCGCGGCGCTCACTGCGGCACGGCAACCGGTGCCGGTGGCTGCACAGCCTGCAGTGCCGCGTCGATGGCGGCCATCAGGCTCGACGGGTCGGCCACCCCCCGCCCGGCGATGTCGAAGGCGGTGCCGTGATCGGGGCTGGTGCGCACGAAGGGCAAACCCAGCGTGGTGTTGATGCCGTGCGCCAGGCCCAGATATTTGACCGGGATCAAACCCTGGTCGTGGTACATGGCGATGACCACGTCGAACGCCCCCTCACGCGCGCGCAGGAACACCGTGTCGGGCGGGTGCGGGCCGCTGACGTCCCAGCCCGCGGCGCGCGCGCGCTCGACGGCGGGCGCGATGTGCTCGATGTCCTCGCGTCCGAACAGCCCGCCCTCGCCGGCGTGCGGGTTGAGGCCGGCCACCGCGATGCGGCAGCGCGGCCAGCGCAGGCGCTGCGTGAAATGGGCGTGGGTGATGCGCAGCGTCTCCCACACCGCCTCGGTGGTGACGGCCTCGATGGCTTGGCGCAGCGGCACATGGATCGACACCAACACGGTGCGCAGCTCGGGGCTGCTGAGCATCATGCGCACCGGCAGCTCGGCAGGCGTGCACCCCAGGTGGCGTGCGGCCACGGCCTGCAGCAGCTCGGTATGCCCTGGGTACGGCAGCCCGGCTGCCGCCAGCGCCTCCTTGTGCAGGGGGGCCGTCACCACCGCGGCCACTTCGCCCCGCAACGCCGCTTCGGCGGCGAGCTCGACCGCGTCGGCAGCGGCGCGCCCGGCCGCTGCGTCGATGGTGCCAAAAGGCGGCAGGCGCTGCAGACGCACCGCCGGCCACACGGGCACGCAGCGCGGTGGCACCGTTGCCGCCTGCGCCGGGCCGGACAGCTCGGCCATCGGCAACAGGCCGCCCGTTGCGCGCGCCGCGCGGCGCAGCGCCGCCAAGTCGCCGATGACGACGCAGCGTGACGACCACTCGGGCCGACGGCGGAACACCTCCACCACGATTTCGGGACCGATGCCGGCGGCGTCGCCCATCGTGATGGCCACGGGGGCAGCGGAGCACAGGCGATCGACAGATCGGTGGGACATGAGGGAAAGCGGAGCGACTGGCCGCAGCGTATCGTTACGCCGGATTGTCGATATCGATGAAACGGTGCGCCAGCCCCAGCTCCTCGGCCAAGCGTGCCCCCACGGCCGCTGCGCCGTAGCGTTCGGTGGCGTGATGCCCAGCGGCCAAAAAGGCCACCCCACTTTCGCGCGCCAGGTGCGCCTGCGGCTCGGAGATTTCACCGGTCAGAAAGGCATCGACGCCGGCGGCGATGGCCGCCTCGAAGTACCCCTGGGCGCCCCCGCTGCACCAGCCGATGCGCCGGATCGGACGGCCGTCGCCGGGCACCACGGTCACGTTGCGGCCCAGCACCGTCTGCACCAAGGACACCAGCTCGGCCAGCGACGCCACCGGACTGCGGCCGGCAAACCCGAGCTGCTGCTCGCCAAAGCGCTGCCAGCCGTCGCCGTCGGGCGCAAAGCCCAGCCGACGCCCCAGCTGCGCGTTATTGCCCAGCTGCGGGTGCGCATCCAGCGGCAGGTGGTAGGCCAGCAGGTTGACGTCGTGACCCAGCAGGCGCTGAAGGCGCTGCTTCATCCATCCGGTGACGGTGCCCTTCTGGCCCCGCCAGAACAGGCCATGGTGCACCAGAATCGCATCGGCACCGTCGGCGATGGCAGCTTCGATCAGCGCCAGGCTGGCCGTGACCCCGCTGACCAGGCGCCGCACCCGCGCCCGACCCTCGACCTGCAGGCCATTGGGCCCGTAGTCCTGGAAGCGCCCGGGCTCCAGCCAGGTATCCAGCGTGGCCAGCAGCGTCTCGCGCGCCACGCCATCGCCACTGTGCTGCCTCTGCAATACCGCCATGGGCGGCATTGTCGCACCAGCGGCGGCCGTGCGCGGTCAGCGGGTCACGATTCGCCCGCGGAACGTTGTGATTCGTTCATCTTGCGGCTGAAAAAACGCCAGTACCATCCGGCCATCGCGATGATGAAGACGATCACCCCCAGGCTCATGAGGCCGTAATCGGTCGAAAAAAGGTCCACAATCGCTTTCATGGGTGGCTGCTCCAGGGTCGTCGAACGCCATCATTGAAGCGGCAAACACCGCTGTCGTCTTTGACCCATATCAATCTTAACGCGGACTGGGTCATCGGTGGCGTCCGCTCCATTGCCGACGCCGCCGGGTGACTCCAGCCGCGCCCAACATGAATTCGCATGAAGCGCTACTGGCTGCTGTTTTCCCAGACCGTCACCGTGCTGCTGGCGCTGTGGTTCGTGGTGGCGACACTGAAGCCGCATTGGCTGGCCCGGCGTCCGGCCCTATCCGGGCTGGTGCCGGTGCTCGAGGTCAGCCCCGACGTGCGCGGCGGCGCGGTGGCGGCCAACAGCCTTAGCCAGGCCGCCAAGGCCGCCGCGCCGGCGGTGGTCAGCATCCGTGCCAGCAAGACGACGCCCAATCCCCACGCCGACGAGCCGTGGTTTCGCGACCTGTTTGGCAACGACGCCGACGACCTCGTCCCCCAGACCGGTCTGGGTTCGGGGGTGATCGTCAGTCCACAGGGCTACATCCTCACCAACAACCACGTGATCGAAGGTGCGGACGACATCATGGTGCAGCTCAGTGACGGGCGGCAGGCCCCGGCGCGGGTGATCGGCACCGATCCGGACACCGACTTGGCGGTGCTGCGCATCGACCTGCCCGACCTGCCGGTGATCGTGCTCGGGCGCTCGGAGTCGCTGGAAATCGGCGACCGGGTGCTGGCGATCGGCAACCCGTTCGGGGTCGGCCAGACGGTGACCGCTGGCATCGTCAGCGCCCTGGGCCGCACCCACCTGGGGCTCAATACGTTTGAGAACTTCATCCAGACCGACGCCGCCATCAACCCAGGCAACTCAGGCGGCGCGCTGGTCGACGCCGAAGGCCACCTGGTCGGTATCAACACCGCCATCTATTCGCGCTCGGGCGGCTCAATGGGCATCGGCTTTGCCATTCCGATGGCCACCGCCCGCGACGTCATGGAGGCCATCGTGCGCGACGGCGCGGTCACGCGCGGCTGGATCGGCGTGGAGCCACAGGAGCTCAGCCCCGAGCTGGCCGAACACTTCGGGGTGCCGCGCGCCCGCGGCGTGATCGTCACCGGGGTGCTCAAAGGCGGACCCGCCGATCAGGCCGGCATCCGCCCGGGTGACGTGATCACCCGCGTGGACGACACGCCCGTGCGGGACGTACAGGGACTGCTGGCGGCGGTGGCGGCGCTGCGCCCGGGCCAGCCGGCGAGCCTCGAAATCCAGCGCCGCGACGGCACGCAGCGCCTGACGGTAGTGCCGGGCCGCCGCCCCAATCCACAGCATCTGGCGCGCTAAGCCGCCGCGCGCGTGCCGATCGGCGTCGGATGGCGGCGCGTCAACGCCCGTCGGCCGCGCCCCCTTCGGACGCCTCGGCGTCGGGCGCGCGGGTGGCGCGCACGAACCAGCGCGCGCCGATGATGCCCAGCTCGTACAGCAGGCACATCGGCACCGCCAGCGCGACCTGCGAAATCACGTCCGGCGGCGTGACGATGGCGGCGATGATGAAGGCCACCACGATGAAGTAGCCGCGAAACGACTTGAGCTTGTCGATGCTGACCATGTCGAAGCGCACCAGCAGCATCACCACCACCGGCACCTGGAAGGCCAACCCAAAAGCCAGGTACAGCGACAAGATGGCCTCGACGTACGAGGCGATGTCGGGCGTGGCGTTGACGCTGGCCGGTGTCACGCCCTGGATAAACGCAAACATCTTGTCCAGCACGAAAAACTGCACGAATGCGATGCCCAGATAGGCCAGCGCGCTGCCAATGACGATCAGCGGCAGCGCGAAGCGTTTTTCGTGGCTGTACAGGCCGGGCGCGACAAATGCCCAGATTTGGTAGATGACCCAGGGCAGCGCCATCAGCAGCCCGGCCATCATCAGCACCTTCAGCGGCACGAAAAACGGCGTGAACACCCCGACGGCGATGAGGCGCGCATCGGGCGGCATGTGCGCGCGGATGGGCTGGGCGATGAAGTCGATTAGACCGCTGGGGCCGGGCCAGATGGCCAGCAGCGCCATGCATACCCCCACCCCGGCCAGCGCGTACAGAATGCGGTCGCGCAGCTCCATCAGGTGCGCGACGAAAGGCTGCTCGGTGCCAGCCAGTTCGTCGGCTGGGTCACGGGGATCGGACATGGTTCAACGCGAAGGGAGTTTGGGGCGGTAGCGCGCCACCCGCGCCGCCCCGGACAGGGCCCGGCTCCGCAAGCCCGCGCGGGCCTTGTACCACTGCGGAATGGCCTGACGCTTGAGGCGGAAGTTCTTTTTCGGCCGGCGGTATTGCGGGTACAGCGGCGTGCCGATCGACGACAGGTCGGGGGCCGGCGCCGAGGCGGTGCTGCCGGGCAGCCCCGCCGTCACTTCCGACCATTCGCGCTCGAAGTCGGCCGCCGCCGACCCGACCTGCGACTCGACCTCGCGCGCGGTGCGCTCGACCGACTCCTTCATGCGCTTGAGCTCTTCGAGCTCGATGGTGCGGTTGACCTCAGCCTTGACCTCGGCGACGTACCGCTGCGCGCGCCCGAGCAGGGCACCCACCGTGCGGGCTACCCGCGGCAGCCGCTCGGGGCCAATGACCACCAGCGCCACTACCCCGATCAGGGCCAGCTTGGAGATTCCCAGGTCGATCATGCCGGCAAACGGCGCTTACGACTTGGTCTTGGCGTCGACGTCGATGGTGGTCTTTTCGGCCGCCTTGTCGGCGGTCACCTGCGGCGTGGCAGCCGTGGTGGATTCAGACGACCCGCCATGGGCCATGCCGTCCTTGAAGCCCTTGACCGCCGCGCCCAGGTCAGACCCCAGGTTCTTCAGCTTCTTGGTGCCGAACACCAGCACGACGATCAGCAAAACGACCAGCCAGTGCCAAATGGAAAAACTGCCCATGCTTGACTCCAACGACGGGGCAGACGGCCCCGATACCGATATTTGATTCTACGCAGCACCGCCGGTTCGCGGCGAACGGCGACACGGGCCGCATTGTGCCGCAAAGTGCCGGCAGGGGTATGACGCACCGACAACGCCCGCCGGGCCCGGCACGCCGTCGCAGCGCCACTGGCCACACCGCTGTTGCCACGGATGGGTGCGCCCCATTCGAGGGCCATCCCGCGGCTTGCCCGCGGTCTTACCCCTTGCGCCACGGTCGCGGACCGCCGATGACGTGCACGTGCAGGTGGTGCACCTCCTGCCCGCCGTGTTCGCCGGTGTTGCAGACGATGCGAAAGCCCCCTTGCGGATAGGGCAGGCAGCCCTGCTCCAGCGCCAGGCGGGGCGCCAGCACCATCAGCCGCCCCATCAGACGCTCGTGCTCCGGGGTCAGCTGCGCCATCGACGGAATGTGCGCCTTGGGCACGAGCAGAAAATGCACCGGCGCCCACGGGTGGATGTCGTGGAAGGCGTACAGGTCATCGTCCTCATACACCTTGCGGCTCGGAATCTGGCCGGCAATGATTTTGCAGAAAATGCAGTTAGGGTCAACAGACATGACGACTCCGGGACGGAAAAACAAGCGGGCAGTAGCCTTGGGGCGGGCGTCTGAGACCACGCGGTCGCCGGCCTGGCTCCACGCCCCTGGGCCGCGGCCCGCGTTGTCCAGGGCTCGCGCAGGCGCTGGCCCTGGCGCGGCAACGCCGCGCAGCGCGCACCGATGCCGCACCCGCCACGGGGCAAACCTCGCTGTCACACCGGCAGCGGCTTGCGGTCATTCCAGTACAAAAACCCTTTGACCAGGCGGTAGACGGTCCAGACGAACGCGGCCAGCAGAATCACGAAGCCGACACCGATCACCATCGTCACGCCGCCCAGCAGCGCCCACAGCAGCCCCCACCAGAAGGTGCGGATCTGCCATGTGAAATGGCTCTCGTACAGGGTGCCGGCCACGTCGGCGCGCTTGACATAGTTGATGATGATGGCCACCAACGCCGTGATGCCGACCAACCACGACAGCGCGTACAGGATGTAGACGACCAGCGTCAGCTGGCGCAGGCTGGCCAGCGCTTCGGCCGTGGGCGCCGCGTCCACGGTCACGCGCTTGGGGGTGACGTCGATGGGATCGTCGGGTGGGCTCATGTCAAACTCCAGTGACAGTCGGGCCAGCGACTTCACGCCGCCGGCGGTGCAGCCTCGGCCTCGCGCACGCGCGCTTGACGCAGGGCTTTTTCCTCCAAGCCGGACAGGCCCTCGCGGCGGGCCAGCTCGGCCACCACGTCCGCAGGACCCAGTCCGAAGTGCGCCAGCGCGATCAGGCTGTGAAACCACAGATCGGCCACCTCCCCCACCAGCGCGGGCGCGCTGCCCGCGCCGTGCTGCAGATCCTTGGCGGCCATCACCACCTCACCGGCTTCTTCGGTGATTTTTTTCAGGAACGCGTCCGGCCCCTTGTGCAGCAGGCGGGCAACATAGCTCCTGTCCGGATCGCCACCGGCAGCGGGCTTGCGGCTGTCGATGACGGCGGCCAGGCGCAGCAGGGTGTCCAGCGGCGGGGTGTTGGTCATGGCTCAGCGGTAGATGGTCTCGGGGTCTTTGAGCACGGGCTCCACCGTCTGCCAGACACCGCGCGCCACGTCCAGCCGCTGGAAGAAGCAGCTGTGGCGTCCGGTGTGGCAGGCAATGCCCGGTTCGTGGCCGAGCTGCGTCACCTTCAGCAGCACGACGTCGTGGTCGCAGTCGAGGCGAATCTCGTGCACCTGCTGCACGTGGCCCGACTCCTCTCCCTTGTACCACAGGCGGCCGCGCGAGCGGCTGTAGTAGACGGCGCGACCCAGCTCGGCGGTTTTTTGCAAGGCCTCACGGTTCATCCAGGCGACCATCAGTATGTCGCCGCTAGCCTGCTCCTGCGCGACCACGGGCACCAGCCCCTGCGCGTCCCACTTGACCTGATCGAGCCAGTCCATGGTCGCCTCCGTCACTGCCGCACCGCAATACCGGCTTCGGCCAGCCGCTGCTTGGCCTGGGCGATGGTGTAGGTGCCGTAATGGAAAATACTGGCAGCCAGTACCGCGTCGGCGCCGCCGACGCGGATGCCCTCGACCAGGTGCTCCAGTGTGCCCACGCCTCCCGAGGCGATCACCGGCACATCCACCGCGTCGCTGACGGCTCGCGTCAGCGCCAAGTCGAAGCCGGCCTGGGTGCCGTCGCGGTCCATGCTGGTCAGCAGGATTTCGCCCGCGCCGCAGGCCGCCATCTGGCGCGCCCAAGCCACCGCATCCAGCCCCGTGTTCCGGCGGCCGCCGTGCGAGTAGACGTCCCAGCCCGGGCCGATGGGGGCGCCATCGGCGCCCGGGCGCTGCGCCTCGGCGGCGCTGCGGCGCTTGGCGTCGATGGCCACCACGATGCACTGTGAGCCGTACTTGCCCGCAGCCTGCTGAATCACCTGTGGGTTAGCGATGGCGGCCGAATTGAAGCTGACTTTGTCGGCCCCGGCGTTGAGCAGCCGACGCACGTCGTCCACCGTGCGCACGCCGCCGCCCACGGTCAGCGGGATGAAAACCTGGCTGGCCACCGCCTCGATGATAGGCAGGATCAGATCGCGCCCGTCGCTGGTGGCGGTGATGTCCAGGAAGGTGAGCTCGTCGGCGCCCTGTTCGTTGTAGCGGGCGGCAATCTCGACCGGATCGCCGGCGTCGCGCAGGCCAACGAAGTTGACGCCCTTGACGACGCGCCCGCCAGTGACGTCCAGACACGGAATGATGCGCTTGGCCAGCATGGTGCTCAGGCGCTGCCCTCGCGCACCAGGCGCACGGCGGCGGCGAAGTCCAGGTCGCCACTGTAGATGGCGCGCCCGCAGATGACGCCTTCGACGCCCTCGGACTCGACCGCGCACAGGCGGCGGATATCGTCCAGGCCCGACAGGCCGCCGGAGGCGATAACGGGGATGGACAGCGCCTGCGCCAGGCGCACGGTGGCCTCGACGTTGATGCCGGTGAGCATGCCGTCGCGGCCAATGTCGGTGTAGACGATGGCCTCGACGCCGTAGTCCTCGAACTTGCGCGCCAGATCCACCACCTCGTGCCCGGTGAGCTTGCTCCAGCCATCGGTGGCCACCTTGCCCTCCTTGGCGTCCAGCCCGACGATGATGTGCCCGCCGAACGCCGTACAGGCGTCGTGCAGGAAGCCCGGGTTTTTCACCGCTGCGGTGCCGATGATGACGTAGCGCAGCCCCGCGTCCAGGTAGCGCTCGATGGTGTCGAGGTCGCGAATGCCGCCGCCGAGCTGCACCTCGACCTCGTCGCCGACCTCGCGCAAGATGCTGCGAATGGCGGCTTCATTCTTGGGCTTGCCCGCGAAAGCGCCGTTGAGGTCCACCAGATGCAGCCGCTCGGCCCCTTGCTCCACCCAGTGGCGCGCCATGGCGGCAGGGTCGTCGCTAAATACGGTGGACTGGTCCATATCGCCTTGCTTGAGGCGCACGCACTGGCCGTCTTTCAGGTCGATGGCGGGAATCAGCAGCATGGCTCGTCAGAGGTGGCTTTAGGGGTTCCAGTGCAGGAAGTTGCGGTACAGCGCCAGCCCCTGGGCGGCGCTCTTTTCGGGGTGGAACTGGGTGGCGAACAGGTTGTCGCGCGCAATGGCGCTGGCAAAGCGCACGCCGTACTCGGTCACACCCGCCACGTGCGCCGAATGCTCGGGGTGGGCGTGATAGCTGTGCACGAAATAATAGTAGCTCCCGTCGGGGATGCCCGTCCACAACGGATGGCTGGGCACGTTTTCGCCCGGCCCGTGCTCGAAGCGGTGCCAGACGCGGTTCCAGCCCATCTGCGGCACCTTATAGCGGCTGCCGTCGCTTTGGCGCTGCCCCTCCAGGCGAAAACGCACCACGCGGCCCGCAATCAGCCCAAGGCCGGGCGTGTCGCCTTCCTCGGAGTGCTCCAGCAGCATCTGCATGCCTACGCAGACGCCAAACAGCGGTTTGGTGGCGGCCGCGTGCAGCACGGCCGTGCGCAGGCCGCTGCGCTCCAGCTCGGCCATGCAGTCGGGCATGGCGCCCTGCCCGGGCAGCACCACGCGGTGGGCGTCGCGCACCACCTGCGGGCTGGCGGTGACGACGACATCGACGTGATCGGTGGTCAGCGCCGCGTGGATGACCGCCTGGGCCACCGAACGCAGGTTACCCATGCCGTAATCGACGACGGCAACCGTCTGGCGCGTGATCGGAAGACTCATCGTGACGGGTCAGCAAGCGGCGCGCACCGGCCTCACAGACTGCCCTTGGTGGAGGGCACGACGTCGCCCAGCCGCGGGTCGCGCTCCAACGCCGCGCGCAGCGCGCGCGCAAAGGCCTTGAAGATCGTCTCGCACTGGTGATGCGCGTTGTGGCCCTTGAGGTTGTCGATGTGCAGCGTCACGCCCGCGTGGTTGACGAAACCCTGGAAGAACTCGTGCACCAGCTGCGTGTCGAACTGCCCGATCATGGCGGCCGTGAAGCGCACGTCCATGTGCAGCCCCGGGCGGCCGGAAAAATCCACCACCACGCGCGACAGCGCCTCATCCAGCGGCACGTAGGCGTGCCCGTAGCGGCGGATACCGCGCTTGTCGCCCACCGCCTGCGCCACCGCCTGTCCCAGCGCGATGCCGACGTCCTCCACCGTGTGGTGTCCGTCGATATGCAGGTCGCCGCGGCATTCGACGTCAAGATCGATCAGCCCGTGGCGGGCGATCTGGTCGAGCATGTGGTCGAAAAAGCCGATGCCGGTGTCCAAGCGCGAGCGGCCGCTGCCGTCCAGATCAACACGGACGCGGATCTGCGTTTCGGCGGTGACGCGCTGCACGTCGGCAACACGCGCCACGGCGGAAAGTACAGGCAAGGTGGTCATAGCGAAGATGGCAACGCCGCCAGCAGCGCGTCGTTTTCCGCAGGGGTGCCCACGGTCAGCCGCAGGCAATTGGCCAGCAACGGATGCATTGTAGAAACATTCTTCACCAGCAGCCCACGCTGGCGCAGGCCGGCAAAGGCGCGTGTGGCGTGCGGCACACGCACCAGGATCATGTTGGCCTCGCTGGGGTAGGGCTGCACGCCGGGCAGCGTCGCCAGCGCCGCCAACAGGCGCTGGCGCTCGGCGCGGATGGCGGCTGCCTGCTGCGCGTAGACCTCGGCGTGCTCCAGCGCAAACAGCGCGCATTCGGCGTTGAGCACACTGACGTTGTAGGGCGGTCGCACCTTGTCGAGCTGCTGCACCAGTGCCTGCTCACCGATCAGGTAGCCCAGCCGCACCCCTGCCAGCCCGAATTTGGACAGCGTGCGCATGATCAGCACATGCCCGTGCGCCGCGCGCTCGCGGCGCCAGACGTCGAGCCAGGTGCGGCTGGCAAAGGGCTGGTACGCCTCGTCGATGACCACCAGCCCGCCGACGGCCGCAACGGCATCGATAAGGCGGCGCATGACGGCCTCGTCCCACAGGTTGGCGGTGGGGTTATTGGGGTAGGCCAGGTAGGTGATGGCCGGCCGCACGCGCGCAATGGCGTCCAGCATGGCGGCCTCGTCGAGCGCGAAATCGGGCGTCAGCGGCACACCATGGAAGGCCAGCCCCTGCAGCTGCGCGCTCATCGTGTACATCACAAAGCCGGGCACTGGCGCCAGGATGGCGGCGCCGGGCCGGTCGCAGGCCATGGCCAGCAGCGCGATCAGCTCGTCCGACCCATTGCCCAACATCAGCGCGGCCCCCTCGGGCAGCCCGACGTGTGCCGCCAGCGCGCGCTTGAGGTCGTCGATGCGCGGGCCGGGATAGCGATGGATGGCGACCCGCCCCAGCCGCTCACCCAGCGCGCGTTGCAGCGGCTCAGGCAACGGGTAGGGGTTTTCCATCGCGTCCAGTTTGATGAGGCCAGCCGCATCCTGAATGGCGTAGGCGTGCATGCCCTGCACGTCGTCGCGGATACGCTGCAGCGCTGCCTGCAGCCGTGCGCTCATGCCGCACCCTCCGCATCCAGCCGCAGCTCGGCTGCGCGCGCATGCGCCTGCAGACCCTCGCCATGCGCCAGCACCGAGGCAATGCGACCCAACGTCTGCGCACCGGCGGCGCTGACCTCGATCAGGCTGGAGCGCTTCTGGAAGTCGTACACACCCAGCGGACTAGAAAAGCGCGCCGTGCCGCTGGTGGGCAGCACATGGTTGGGACCGGCGCAGTAGTCACCCAGGCTTTCGCTGGTGTAGGCGCCCAGGAAAATGGCGCCCGCGTGGCGCAGCAGCGGCTCCCAACGGTGCGGCTCGCGGCTGGCGATTTCCAGGTGCTCCGGGGCAATGCGGTTGCTTAGCGCGCACGCCTCCTCCATGCTGCGCGTGCGGATGAGGGCCCCGCGGCCGTTGAGGCTAGCGGCGATGATGGCCGCGCGCGGCATAGTCGGCAGCAGCCGGTCGATGGCGGCCTGCACCGCATCCAGATAGGCGCCGTCCGGGCACAGCAGGATCGACTGCGCCAGCTCATCGTGCTCGGCCTGGCTGAACAGGTCCATCGCCACCCAGTCGGGTGGGGTGCTGCCGTCGGCCAGCACCAGAATCTCGCTGGGCCCCGCAATCATGTCGATGCCGACGGTACCAAAGACATGCCGCTTGGCGCTGGCCACATAGGCGTTACCCGGGCCGGTGATCTTGTCGACCTTCGGGATGGTGGCGGTGCCGTAGGCCAGCGCCGCCACCGCCTGCGCGCCCCCGATGGCAAAGGCGCGGCTGACGCCGGCCACGTGCGCGGCGGCCAGCACCAGCGGGTTGCGCTCGCCGCGCGGGGTGGGCACCACCATCACGATCTCGGGCACGCCTGCCACATGGGCCGGAATGGCGTTCATCAGCACGCTCGATGGATAAGCCGCCTTGCCACCGGGCACATAAATGCCAACACGATCCAGCGGCGTCACCTTCTGGCCCAGCAACGTGCCGTCGGCGTCACGGTACGACCACGACCGACCACAGGCGTCGAGCTGCGCCTCGTGGTAGCGGCGGATACGCGCTGCCGCCTGCTGCAACGCTGCGCGCTGCGCCGCAGGCAGCGCCTCGAACGCCGCGCGCAAAGCGCCGGCGTCCAGCTCCAGCTCCGCCACCTGCTCGGCCTGTACCCCGTCGAAGCGGCGCGTGTACTCCAGCACCGCTGCGTCACCGCGGGCGCGCACGTCGGCCAGGATCTCGGCCACGCGCTGCTCGATGGTCGCGTCCGTTTCAGCCGACCAGTGCAGGCGGGCTGCCAAGCGCGCCTCGAAGTCGGGTTGCGCGGTATCCAGCCGCCAGGGGCGGGCCAGCAAGGCTTGGTCAGTGCTCATAGGCGTATTGTCGCAGCGCAGCGCGACATCGGTACGGCGTCCGTCATCAGACCTCGATGAATGGCCGACATCGGGCGACTCGGCCATCGCCGGCGCCTAGCGGCGCTGGGGTATCGCCGACCGCGCGGGCATCGGACACCACGACGGTCACCCCCCATTGCGCTGTCCGACCGCTTGCGCGAAGGCGTCCAGAATCGGCTGCAGGCGCGCCCGTTTGAGCTTGAGCGACACCGGCCGCACCACCAACCGTGACGAAATATCCATGATGCGCTCGACCTCCACCAGCCGGTTGGCCTTGAGCGTGTTGCCGGTGGAAACCAGATCGACGATCGCGTCGGCCAGCCCAGTCAGCGGGGCCAGCTCCATGCTGCCGTAGAGCTTGATCAGGTCCACGTGCACGCCCTTGCCGGCGAAGAAGTCGCGCGCCACGGCCACGTACTTGGTGGCCACGCGCAGACGCGCGCCCTGCCGCACCGCACGGGCGTAGTCGAAGTCCTCGCGCACCGCCACGCTCATGCGGCAGCGCGCAATGCCCAGATCCAGCGGCTGGTACAGACCGACATGCCCCGGCCCACCCGAAGCGGCCTCGTGCTCCAGCAGCGTGTCTTTGCCGCACACCCCCAGGTCGGCGCCGCCGTACTCGACGTAGGTCGGCACATCGGTGGCCCGCACCAGCACCACCCGCACGTCCGCCCGGGTGGTGGGCAGGATCAGCTTGCGCGAGGTCTCGGGGTCTTCCAGCACCTCGATGCCGGCGGCGCGCAGCAGCGGCAACGTTTCGTCGAAGATACGGCCCTTGGACAAGGCCAGGGTCAGGGTGTCCGCGCTCATGCGATCCTCTCGATGTCCGCGCCCAGCGCGCGCAGCTTGCGCTCCATCTGGTCGTAGCCGCGGTCCAGATGATAGATGCGCTCGACCACCGTCTCGCCGTCGGCCACCAGGCCAGCGATGACCAGGCTGGCCGAGGCCCGCAGGTCGGTGGCCATGACGGTGGCCCCCGACAGGCGCCGCCCGCCTTCGACGAACGCAGTGCGTCCGTCGATGCGAATCTGCGCGCCCAGCCGCACGAGCTCCTGCACGTGCATGAAGCGGTTTTCGAAGATGGTTTCGGTGACGGCGCTGGGGCCCTGCGCCACGCAGTTCAGCGCCATAAACTGCGCCTGCATGTCGGTGGGAAAGCCCGGATATTCGGTGGTGCGAAAGCTCTGCGCGCGCAGCACCACAGCACCCGGCGAGGCAACGCGCACCCCGCCTTCGTCGGGCTGCACCTGCACGCCCGCGGCCAGCAGCTTGTCCACCACCGCATCCAGATGGTCGGCGCGCGCGCCCTGCAGCCGAGCCTGGCCGCCGGTGGCGGCCACTGCGCACAAAAAGGTACCGGCCTCGATGCGGTCGGCCACCACCGTGTGTTCGGCACCGTGCAGCGCGGCCACCCCTTGGATGTGGATGCGGCTGCTGCCGTGCCCTTCGATGCGCGCGCCCATGCGGATCAGCAGCTCGGCCAGATCGACCACCTCCGGCTCCTGAGCGGCGTTTTCCAGCACCGTCTCGCCCTCGGCCAGCGTGGCGGCCATCATCAGGTTTTCGGTACCGGTGACGGTCACCATGTCGGTGGTGATGCGCGCGCCGCGCAGACGTGAGCGGCCAACGGGCAACCGGGCCTCGATGTAGCCGTGTTCGACCGTGATCTCGGCCCCCATCGCCTGCAGCCCCTTGATGTGCTGGTCCACCGGACGCGAGCCGATGGCGCAGCCACCGGGCAGCGACACGCGGGCACGCCCGCAGCGCGCCAGCAGCGGCCCCAACACCAGGATGGACGCACGCATGGTTTTGACCAGCTCATAGGGCGCCACCGGATCCAGCGGTCCGGCGGCATACAGCGTCATGCCGCCGCGCTCGCCGTGCGTGTCCACCCGCACCCCCATACGCTGCAGTAGCGTGCGCATGGTGGCCACATCGCGCAGCCGCGGCACATTGCGCAGCGTCACCGGCTGCGCGCTCAGCAGCGCCGCGCACAGCTCGGGCAGTGCGGCATTCTTGGCCCCCGAAACCAGCACCTCACCGTGCAGCGACTGTCCCCCGCGAATCCGCAAACGATCCATGGCCATCGTCCCCTCACGCCCGGGCGGCTGCGGCCTGCCACTCGGCCGGGGTGTAGGTTCTCATCGACAGCGCGTGCACTTCATCCGTGTGGATGCGCTGTCCCAGCGTCGCGTACACCATCTGGTGGCGCTGGATGGCGCGCTTGCCTTCAAACGCGGGCGACACCACGACAGCAGCCCAGTGGCGCCCATCGCCGCTGACCTCGATATGGGTACACGGCAACCCCTCGGCGATGAGGGCGCGCAGTTGCTCAGCAGTCATGACCATGCGGTGCTGTCCTTGAAGTGAAACGGGCGCAAAGCGTTGCGGGAGAACCGGGCGGTCGGGCCGCAGGCCCACCGCGTGGCCCGCAAGCATAGGGAGCATAGGGAAACGGATGCGCAACGAAGCACGGCAGCGGCCTTCAGTGGCGCACCTTATAGCCGATGCGCAGCAGGTACAGCGTCAGCGCGGACACCGCCACGAACGCCCCCGCCACCACCGCCAGGCTCAGCCACGGCGAGACGTCGCTGACCCCGAAAAAGCCGTAGCGCGCCCCGTCGATCATGTAGAAAAACGGGTTGAGGTGGCTGGCCCGCTGCCAGAATGGCGGCAGCGAGTGGATCGAGTAAAACACACCCGACAAAAACGTCATCGGCATGATGATGAAGTTCTGAAAAGCCGCCATTTGGTCGAATTTTTCCGCCCACAGCCCGGCAATCACCCCCAGCGCCCCCAGCAGCGCGGCGCCCAGCCCCGCAAACACCACGATCCACAGCGGATGCGCAAAGTGCAGTTCGGCGGCCCAGGCGGCAACCAGCAGCACCCCCGCCCCCACCACCAACCCGCGCACCACCGACGAGCCCACGTAGGCCACGAACCACGCCCAGTGCGACAGGGGGGTGACCAGCACGAACACCAGGTTGCCCATGATCTTGCTCTGGATCAGGCTGGAGGAGCTGTTGGCAAACGCGTTTTGCAGCAGACTCATCATCGCCAGCCCGGGCAGCAGAAAGGCCGTGTAGCCGACACCGTCGTACACCTGCACATGATCTTCCAGCACATGGCCGAAGATCAGCAGATATAGCATGGCGGTGACGATGGGCGCAGCCACGGTCTGGAAGGCCACCTTCCAGAACCGCAGCACCTCTTTGACGAACAGGGTACGCCAGCCGCTCATGCGTGCCGCCCCTGCGTGGCGGAGAACGCCGCCATCAGCTCCAGAAACACATCCTCCAAATCGGCCTTGCGCACCTCGATGTCCTCCAGCACCACGCCGGCCTGACGCAGCGCCGCCAGCGTCTGCTCCACCTCCACCGCATCGTGCACCTTCACCTGCCAGATGCGTCCGGTGGCGCGCGCGCGCTGCGCCACCTCGGCCGGCAACGCCTGGTCGGTCTTGAAGCGCAGCACGTTGGAGGAGGCGCGGCGCAACAGCTCGGCGGTGCGCTCCAGCGCGATCAGGCGGCCGGCGCGCAGCATTGCCACCCGGCTGCACAGCGCCTCGGCTTCTTCCAGGTAGTGGGTGGTCAGCAGCACCGTGCAGCCGTCGCGGTTGAGCCGCGCGATGAAGGCCCACAGGGTCTGGCGCAGCTCCACGTCCACACCCGCGGTGGGCTCGTCCAACACGATGACGCGCGGGCGGTGCACCAGTGCCTGCGCCACCATCACGCGCCGCTTCATGCCACCCGACAGCTGCCGCATGTTGGTATCCGCCTTGTCACTCAGCCCCAGCCCGGCGAGCAGCTCGTCGATCCAGTCGTCGTTGCGCCGAATGCCAAAGTAGCCGGACTGAAACCGCAGCGCCTCGCGCACGGTGAAAAAGGGGTCGAACACCAGCTCCTGCGGCACGATACCTAACAGCCGCCGCGCCTGCATCGCATCGCGCTGCACGTCCGCACCAAACACCGCCACACGCCCGCTGCTGGGGCGCGTCAGCCCAGCCAGAATGCTGATCAGCGTCGTCTTGCCGGCGCCGTTGGGGCCGAGCAGCGCAAAAAACTCGCCCGGCTGCACGGCGAACTGCACCTCGTGCAGGGCATCGAGCACCCCCCGCGGGGTGGCGTAGCGCTTGCTGACGCGATCAAAGACGAGGGCGGCGGACATAAACCCGCCATTTTAGGCGGTCAGCAGCTCGGCCACCCCGTACAGGCCGGCCAGCACCCGCACCCGGTCGGGCAGGCCGTCGATGTGCCAGGCGGCACCGCGGGCAGCAGCCTCGCGCCGCAGCGCCAGCAGCACGGCCAGCGCCGACGAGTCGAAGCTGTGCAGCGCCGAGGCATCCAGCCGCCAGGGCACGCCGGCGGGCGCGGTCGCTATCGCCGCGCGGCAGCGCGCCAGATACGCCTCGGCCTCGGCCTGCGTCAGGGTGGCGGGCAACGGGGGCAGCACGGTCGCCACCATGGCTCAGCTGCGCGACGCGTTGGCGCGGTTGCGCTCGGCCAGCGCGGCGATCAACCCGTCGATGCCGCGCGCGTTGATTTCCTGCGCGAACTGGGTGCGATACGTCTCCACCAGCCACACGCCCATCACGTTGAGGTCGTACACCTTCCAGCCCTCGGGCGTCTTCTCGAGCCGATAGTCCAGTGCGATAGGGTCGCCACGACCACGGATTTCAGAGCGCACCACCACCTCGGTCGCGTCGGGCGCCGCGCGCAGCGGACGAATCACCAACGTCTGATCTCGGATCTGGGTCAACGCCCCAGAATAGGTGCGCACCAGCAGCGTCTTGAACTCTTGCTGTAGGCGCTGACGCTGCTCGGGCGTGGCTTGGCGCCAAAACCGTCCCACGGCTGAGGCTGTCATACGCTCGAAGTTGACGTGGGGCATGAGCATCGTATCGACTAGCGCCATGATGCGCGTCAGATCCCCGTTGCGCAGCGCCGGGTCTTTCTTGACCGCGTCGAACACCTGCTGGCCGACGCGCTGGATCAGGGCGTCGGGCCCTTCGGGCGCCACCTCTGCCCAGCCCCGCAGGGGCCCCAGCGTTATTGCGCCCGCGACGGCCAGCGCGCCGCCCAACCAGCGGCGACGCGTCGGGCGCCGCAGGCCATCACCTCTGTCCAGGGTGTCGTGTGTAAGCGTATACTTCATGATGATTCGAATCTTCGATGCCTGCCGCGGTTCCGTGCGGTCACCACCGGTGACGTCCGTTGCGCCGGTCCACCCCCGCATCCTAGCGGTGCTGGCCCCTGACGCGAGGCCGGCGATAGCGCAGACCCCACCCACATCGCACCCCCGCGACGCCACCGCCCAGCCCTCACTCGTCGCCGTTGCGCCCCTGTGCCTCCTCGATCTGGCGCTGCCGGCGCGCCAGGTAGGCATCGCGGGTAAAGCCATACTTGTCCAGCGCGGCCTGATCGAGCAGCTCACCGGCACGCAGCAGCGTGGCGCGCTGCTGGACAATGCGCAGCGCCTGCAGCGCGTTGCGCGTCGCCACGTCCTCGCCCCCCTGCGCGACCGGATCCCCGCGCCGGTCGGCCAGCAGCGCCACGGTATCGCGCACGGTGGACGGCCCCAGCAGCGGCAGCACCAGATACGGACCCGACGGCACGCCCCAGCGACCCAAGGTGTGACCGAAATCGAGCGTGGTGCGCGCCAGGCCCATCTCACTGGCGATGTCCAGCACGCCCCCCAAACCGAGCACCGTGTTGACGCTGAAGCGCATGAAGTTTTCGGCCGCCGGCTGCGGGCGCGCCTGCAGCGCCGCGTTGACCGCTGACCACAAGTCGCGCAGGTTGCCAAAGAAGTTGGCTACACCGGTGCGCACCGGCTGCGGAACGGCCGCCTGATACCCCTCGGCCACCGGCTTGAGCACCGCGTCATCCACCGCCTCGTTGAAGCGATAAACCCCCCGGTTGAACGGCTCTAGCGGATCGCGGGGATGGGCGTCGGGTCCGGTGGCACAACCGGCCAGCCCCAGCAGCAGCGCGGCCGCCAGCCATGCGCGCGTGGCCGCGCGCGCAACGCGCGCCAACCCGCCCTCGGCCAACGCCGCGGGCACATCGTGATCAGACGGTGACATCACTGACCCCCCCCTGCTTCTGCCGCCTTGTTGAACAGAAACTGGCCGATCAGGTTTTCGAGCACGACGGCCGACTGCGTTTGCGAAATGATATCCCCATCGGCCAGGTTCTGATCGGCGCCGCCCGGCTCGATCCCCACGTACTGCTCCCCTAAGAGTCCGCTGGTCAGAATCTTCAGCGAACTGTCTTTGGGGAAGGCATAACGCGCCTCCAGCGCCAGCACCACACGCGCCTGGTATGACTTGTCGTCAAATGCAATTGATTCCACCCGCCCCACCACGACGCCGCCGCTGCGCACCGCAGCCTTGGGCTTGAGCGAGCCGACATTGTCGAACATCGCCGTCACCCGGTAGGTGGGCTGAAAGCTCAGGTTGAGCAGGTTGGCGGCCTGCAGCGCCAAAAACAGAATGGCCACCGTGCCGATCACCACGAACAGGCCGACCCACACATCGATCTTGGAGCGTTGCATCACGGCAGTGTCTTTCGTCGTCAGATGGTGAACATGAGCGCGGTCAGAATGAAGTCGAGCCCCAGCACGGTCAACGACGCCATGACCACGGTGCGCGTGGTGGCGCGCGACACCCCTTCCGGCGTCGGATGCGACTCGAACCCCTGCAGCAGCGCAATGAACGTCACCGCAATGGCAAACACCACCGCCTTGATCATGCCGTTGCCCACGTCCGACCAGACGTCGACGCCGCCCTGGATCTGGCTCCAGAAGGCGCCGCCGTCCACGCCGATCAGCAGCACACCGACTACCCAGCCGCCGATGATGCCCATGGCGCTGAAGACCGCCGCCAGCAGCGGCATCGCGATGACGCCCGCCCAGAAGCGCGGCGCCAGCACCCGGTCGATCGGGTCGACCGCCATCATCTCCATCACGCTAAGCTGCTCGCCCGCCTTCATCAGCCCGATTTCGGCCGTCAGCGACGTGCCGGCGCGCCCGGCAAACAGCAGCGCGGTCACCACTGGGCCGAGCTCGCGCACCAAACTCAGCGTCACCAGCAGGCCCAGCGCCTCGGCCGAACCGTAG
The DNA here is from genome assembly GCF_036824975.1 of Tepidimonas sp. GTDB lineage: Bacteria > Pseudomonadota > Gammaproteobacteria > Burkholderiales > Burkholderiaceae_C > Tepidimonas. The sequence goes on along the minus strand of NZ_DAISZC010000020.1, from coordinate 8,011 downwards.
CGCTGCAGCGTGTAGTAACCCTGCAGGCCAAAGACGAAGCCCACGAAGAGGCCCGAGACGGCAATGATCGACAGCGAGTAGTTGCCCAGAAAATGGATCTGGTCGCGGATGAGGGCGGAGCGCCGAAAACACGTCCAGGACCCCAGCAGCAGACGCACGAACAAACGTGCCCCTAAACCGAGGTCGGCCAGCTTGGCGCGCACTGCCAGGCCAATGTGGGCGGGATGCCACCAGCGGCTCATGCCCGCCCTCCTGCTTGCGGCGCCAAGCCAAAATCCTGCGCCACCGGCGGCGCCGGGTGGTGAAAGCGTACCGGGCCATCGGGCGAAGCGGTGACATACTGACGGATCAGCGGGTCGGTGCTGTGGCGCACAGCGTCGGGTGTGCCCTGCATCGCCACCCGTCCGTTGGCCAGCACGATGATGTGATCCGCCACCGCAAAGGTCGATTCCAGCTCGTGCGACACCATCAGGCTGGTCAGCCCCAGTGTGTCGTTGAGCTGCCGGATCAGCCGTGCCGCGGTGCCCAGCGAAATCGGATCCAGCCCGGAAAACGGCTCGTCGTACATGATGAGCTCCGGGTCGAGCGCGATGGCGCGCGCCAGCGCCACCCGCCGCGCCATGCCGCCCGACAGCTCGCCCGGCATCAGGTCGCGCGCCCCGCGCAGGCCCACGGCGTGCAGCTTCATCAGCACGATGTCGCGGATCAGCGGCTCTGACAGCCGAGTGTGCTCGCGCAGTGGAAACGCCACGTTGTCGAACACCGACATGTCGGTGAACAGCGCCCCGAACTGAAACAGCATGCCCATGCGGCGCCGCACCGCATACAGCCCATTGCGGTCCAGCGCACCGACATCCTGCCCGTCGAACAGCACCTGCCCGCTGCGTGCGCGCAGCTGCCCGCCGATCAGACGCAGCAGCGTGGTCTTGCCGCCGCCCGAGGTGCCGATTAACACCGACACTTTGCCGCGCGGCACGCGCAGACTGACATCGTCGAGCACCACACGACCGTCACCGTAGCCGAAGGTGACGCCGCGCAGTTCGACCAGCGGAGGGGCGCTCATGGAGGCAATCAAAATGACAAAGCCGGTACAGCCGGCCTGGCGGAATCATAAGGGAAATCCCGCAGCCGCGTGGCGGATCGGTCCCGGCTCGGTCGGGGCACATTCCACCAGAGCCCCCTGTGCACCGGTCAGGAAGCCCCAGCGGTGGCTCCGCCGCCCCTGCGGCGGGACGGCGCACAACGCCGCCTTAGCGCGGCAACACCGATTGCCCCATCAGGAATTCATCGACGGCGCGCGCCGCCTGCCGGCCTTCGCGAATGGCCCACACCACCAACGACTGGCCGCGCCGCATATCTCCGGCAGCAAACACCTTCGGCACGTTGGTCGCGTAGCCACCCTGCACCTCGGTATGGGCCTTGACATTGCCGCGCGCGTCCTTCTCCACGCCGAAGGCATCCAGCACCGTGGCTATCGGTGACACAAAGCCCATGGCCAGTAGCACCAAGTCGGCCGGATACTCCTTTTCGGTGCCCGGGATCTCGACCAGCTTGCCGTCCTTCATCTCCACGCGGACGGTCCGCACCGCGACCACCTTGCCACCCTTGCCGACGAAGGCCTTGGTGGCGATGGCGAACTCGCGCTGGCAACCCTCTTCATGGCTGGTGCTGGTGCGCAGCTTCAGCGGCCAGTACGGCCATGTCAGCGGCTTGTTCTCTTGCAGCGGCGGCTGCGGCATCAGCTCGAACTGGGTGACGCTGGCGGCACCGTGCCGGTTGCTGGTGCCCACGCAGTCGCTGCCAGTGTCGCCGCCACCGATGACGATGACGTGCTTGCCAGCGGCCGAAATCGGTTTGCGCAGCTTGTCGCCGGCGTTGATCTTGTTTTGCTGCGGCAAAAACTCCATCGCGAAGTGAATGCCGTCGAGCTCGCGGCCCGGCACCGGCAGGTCGCGTGGCTGCTCGGCCCCGCCGCACAGCAGCACGGCGTCGAACTCGGCCAGCAGTTGCTGCGGATCAACTGTCTCGCGGGCATCGTTGTTGACCTTCGATCCTTCGGGCAGCCGCCCCACCAGCACACGCGTTCGAAAGGTCACGCCTTCGGCCCGCATCTGCTCGATGCGGCGGTCGATCAGCCACTTCTCCAACTTGAAGTCGGGGATGCCATAACGCAGCAGCCCGCCGACGCGGTCGTTCTTTTCGAACACCGTGACGTCGTGCCCGGCGCGCGCCAGTTGCTGCGCCGCCGCCAGCCCCGCCGGACCGGAGCCGACGATGGCCACGCGCTTGCCGGTCTTGACCTGCGGCGGCTGCGGCACCACCCACCCCTCGGCCCAGGCGCGGTCGATGATGGCGTGCTCGATCGACTTGATACCGACCGGATCGTCGTTGATGTTGAGCGTGCACGCCGCCTCGCACGGCGCCGGGCAGATGCGGCCCGTGAACTCGGGGAAGTTGTTGGTGCTGTGCAGCACGGCGATGGCGTTTTTCCAGTCGCCGCGGTACACCAGGTCGTTGAAGTCGGGAATGATATTGTTGACCGGGCAGCCGTTGTTGCAAAACGGCGTGCCACAGTCCATGCAGCGCGCGCCCTGGATTTTGGCCTGCTGCTCATCCAACCCGATGACAAATTCGCGGTAGTGTTTGACGCGCTCGCTGGGCGGCTGGTAGCCCTCCTCGACGCGCGCATATTCCATGAAACCGGTGATCTTGCCCATGATCGTCGCTTCCGTATCGCTTGCGTGAACCGGCGCATCAGGCGGTGGCGCCCTGCCGTGCCTTGGCCGCGCCCTTGGCCGGTTTGGCCTCGGCCGGTGCGTCTCCCGGGGCGGCCTGCTGCGCGCCCAGCTCGGCCAGAGCCCGCTTGTACTCATGCGGGAACACCTTGACAAAGCGGCTGCGGGCGCTGGCCCAGTCGTCCAGCAGCGCGCGCGCCTTGGTCGAGCCGGTCCAGCGGTGATGCTCTTCCAGCAGCTGGCGCAGCTGCGCCTCGTCGGTCTGGCCGCGGTGCCAAATCGCACGGTCGACGGTGGCTTCCTGCTCGGCGCTGCTGACCACGCGCTCCAGCGCCACCATCGCGGTGTTGCAGCGCTTGGCGAACAGGCCATCTTCGTCGTACACGTAGGCGATGCCGCCGCTCATGCCGGCGGCGAAATTGCGCCCGGTCGGACCCAGCACCACCACGGTGCCGCCAGTCATGTACTCGCAGCCGTGGTCACCGGTGCCTTCCACCACCGCTGTCGCCCCAGACAGCCGCACCGCAAAACGCTCGCCCGCCACCCCGCGGAAAAACGCCTCGCCACTGGTGGCGCCATACAGCACGGTGTTGCCGACGATGATGTTGCGCCCCGCATCACCACGGAAGTCGATGCTGGGCCGCACCACGATGCGCCCGCCCGACAGACCCTTGCCGGTGTAGTCGTTGGCGTCGCCGATCAGATACAGCGTCACGCCGCGACACAGGAACGCGCCGAACGACTGCCCGCCAGTGCCCTCGAGCTGGATGCGAATGGTGTCATCCGGCAACCCCTCGGGGTGGTGCCGTGTGACTTCACCGGAGAGCATCGCGCCCACCGTGCGGTTGACGTTGCGCACGCTCTCGATGAACTGCACCTTCTCACCCCGCTCGATGGCGGGACGCGCCTTCTCGATGAGCTTGACATCCAGGGCTTTGTCCAGCCCGTGGTCCTGTGCCTCGACATGGCGACGCGGCACTTCGGGGCCAACCTGCGGCTGCTGCAGCAGCCGGCTGTAGTCCAGCCCGCGCGCCTTCCAGTGCGCGATGCCCTTTCTCATGTCGAGCAAGTCGGTGCGCCCCACCAAATCGTCGAAGCGCCGGATGCCCAGCTGCGCCATGATGGCGCGCACTTCTTCGGCCACGAAGAAGAAGTAGTTGACCACGTGCTCGGGCTTGCCGGCAAACTTGCGCCGCAGCACCGGGTCTTGCGTGGCCACGCCCACCGGGCAGGTGTTGAGGTGGCACTTGCGCATCATGATGCAGCCCTCCACCACCAACGGCGCGGTCGCAAAGCCGAACTCGTCGGCGCCCAGCAACGCGCCGATCACCACGTCGCGCCCGGTTTTGATCTGGCCGTCGACCTGCACGCGGATGCGGCCACGCAGTCGGTTCAGCACCAGTGTCTGCTGCGTCTCGGCCAGACCGATTTCCCACGGGCTGCCGGCGTGCTTGATCGACGACCACGGCGACGCGCCCGTGCCACCGTCGTGCCCGGCGATCACCACGTGGTCGGCCTTGGCCTTGGCCACGCCCGCCGCGATGGTGCCCACCCCCACCTCCGACACCAGCTTGACCGAAATGTCGGCACGCGGGTTGACGTTTTTGAGGTCGTGAATGAGCTGCGCCAAATCCTCGATCGAGTAGATGTCGTGGTGCGGCGGCGGGCTGATCAGCCCCACCCCCGGCACCGAATAGCGCAGATAGCCGATATAGGGCGACACCTTGGAGCCGGGCAACTGACCGCCCTCGCCGGGCTTGGCACCCTGCGCCATCTTGATCTGGATCTGGTCGGCACTGACGAGATACTCGGCCGTCACACCAAAGCGCCCCGAGGCGACTTGCTTGATGCGCGAGCGCAGGCTGTCGCCGTCTTGGAGCTCGTAGTCCACCTCGACTTTGTCGTGGCCGATGATCGAGCCCACCGTCTGGCCCTTGCGGATCGGGATGCCCCTGAGCTCGTTGCGGTAGCGCGCCGGGTCTTCGCCGCCTTCGCCGGTATTGCTCTTGCCGCCGATGCGGTTCATGGCAATCGCCAGCGTGGTGTGCGCTTCGGTGGAAATCGAGCCCAGCGACATCGCCCCGGTGGCAAAACGCTTGACGATTTCGCTGGCCGGCTCCACCTCTTCGATCGGGATGGCTTTGGCCGGATCGACCTTGAATTCGAACAGCCCGCGCAGCGTCATGTGGCGGCGCGACTGGTCGTTGATGATCTGCGCGTATTCCTTGTAGGTGGCGTAGTTGCCTGCGCGCGTGGCGTGCTGCAGCTTGGCGATGGCGTCCGGCGTCCACATGTGCTCTTCGCCGCGCACGCGCCAGGCGTATTCGCCGCCGACATCGAGCATGTTGCGCAGCAGCGGGTCGTCGCCAAACGCCTGCCGATGCAGACGAATCGCCTCTTCGGCGATTTCGAACACGCCGATACCCTCCACCCGGCTAGCGGTGCCGGTGAAATACTTCTCGATCGTGGCGCTGTTGATGCCCACCGCCTCGAACAGCTGCGCGCCGCAGTAGCTCATGTAGGTGGACACGCCCATCTTGGACATGATCTTGGACAAGCCCTTGCCCACCGCCTTGATGTAGTTGGCAATGGCCTTGTCGGCCGACAGCTCGCCCGGCAGGTCCTTGTGAATTGCTTTCAGGGTGTCCAGCGCCAAATAGGGATGCACCGCCTCGGCGCCATAGCCGGCCAGCACCGCGAAGTGGTGCACCTCGCGGGCGCTGCCGGTCTCCACTACCAGCCCGGTGGCGGTGCGCAGACCCTCGCGAATCAGATGCTGGTGGACGGCCGACAATGCCAGCAGCGCGGGGATGGCCACGCGCTCGCGGTTGACCCCGCGGTCGCTGAGAATGAGGATGTTGTGCCCACTCTTGATCGCATCCACCGCCTCGGCGCACAGCGAGGCCAGCTGGGCTTCGATGCCCTCTTTGCCCCATGCCACGGGGTAGGTGATGTCGAGCGTCGCGCTCTTGAACTTGCCGCCGGTGCGGCGCGCGATGTCGCGCAGCTTGGCCATGTCGGCGTGGTTGAGCACCGGTTGGCTCACCTCCAGCCGCATCGGCGGGTTGACCTGGTTGATGTCGAGCAAATTCGGCCGCGGGCCGATAAACGACACCAGCGACATCACGATCGCCTCGCGGATCGGGTCGATCGGCGGGTTGGTGACCTGCGCAAACAGCTGCTTGAAATAGTTGTACAGCGGCTTGGGCCGGTCGGACAGCACCGGCAGCGGGCTGTCGTTACCCATCGAGCCGACACCCTCCTCGCCGTTTTGCGCCATCGGCGCCATCAGGAACTTGATGTCTTCCTGGGTGTAGCCGAAGGCCTGCTGCAGATCCAGGAGCTGGGCATCCACCCGCTCCATGGCGGCATGCGACGACTCGTCGGCCACGGCCTTGACGCTGGCGTCGTCGTCACCGGCCACTGGGCGCTCCACGTCATCGAGCCGGATGCGCAGGTTCTCGATCCACTGCTTGTACGGCTTGGCGTTGGCCAGCGTGGCCTTGACTTCCTCGTCGTCGATCAGCCGCCCCTGCTCCAAGTCGATCAGGAACATCTTGCCCGGCTGCAGGCGCCACTTGCGCACGATTTTGCTTTCGGGCACCGGCAGCACGCCCGACTCCGACGCCATGATCACCATGTCGTCATCGGTGACGCAGTAGCGCGAGGGGCGCAGCCCGTTGCGGTCCAGCGTGGCGCCAATCTGGCGCCCGTCGGTAAAGACGATGGACGCCGGGCCATCCCACGGCTCCAGCATCGCCGCGTGGTACTCGTAGAACGCGCGGCGGCGTTCATCCATCAGCGTGTGTTGCTCCCACGGCTCGGGGATCATCATCATGACGGCGTGCGCCAGCGGGTAGCCGGCCATCGCCAGCAGCTCCAGGCAGTTGTCGAAAGTGGCGGTGTCGGACTGCCCGGCAAAGCTGATCGGGTAGAGCTTCTTGAGATCGTCGCCCAGCACCGGCGAGGCCATCACGCCCTCGCGCGCGCGCATCCAGTTGTAGTTACCCTTGACGGTGTTGATCTCACCGTTGTGCGCCACATAGCGGTACGGGTGCGCCAGCGGCCACTCGGGGAAGGTATTGGTGGAGAAGCGCTGGTGCACCAGCCCCAACGCCGAGACGCAGCGCGGATCGCGCAGGTCCAAGTAGTACTCGCCCACCTGGTTGGCCAGCAGCAGCCCTTTGTAGACCACGGTGCGGCTGCTCATGCTGGGCACGTAGTATTCCTTGCTGTGCGTCAGCTGCAGGCGCTGGATGGCGGCGCTGGCCGTCTTGCGGATGACGTAGAGCTTGCGCTCCAGCGCATCCTGCACGATGACGTCGCTGCCGCGGCCGATGAACACCTGGCGGATGATGGGCTCGGTCTTGCGCACCGCCGGCGACATCGGCATGTCGCGGTTGACCGGCACGTCGCGCCAGCCCAGCAGCACCTGCCCTTCGGCCTTGATGGCGCGCTCCAGCTCCTGCTCGCACGCCAGGCGCGAGGCGTGCTCCTTGGGCAAAAAGATCATGCCCACGCCGTACTCGCCCGGCGGCGGCAGGGTCACACCCTGCTTGGCCATCTCTTCGCGGTAGAGCTGATCGGGGATCTGGATCAGGATGCCGGCGCCGTCGCCCATCAGCGGGTCGGCCCCCACCGCGCCGCGGTGATCGAGGTTTTCCAAAATCTTGAGCGCCTGCGTGATGATCGCGTGGCTCTTTTGGCCCTTGATGTGCGCCACGAAACCAACGCCACACGCATCATGCTCATGCGCCGGGTCATACAGGCCGCCGGCGGCTGCAGAAGGAATAGACGGAACGGACACGCCAGACTCCAAAGCGAAGGACTGCAAAGTGCCCCGAGGATACGACAACACGGTGCGACGCGCAAGCGCAATATTTGGGGTCAGAGTGCATTTCATAAGGCTCATGTATACGCTGATATTAAATTGGGGACATAGTCAATGCAGCGGATCCCCCCGGCGTCCTTCACGCCATGGCCCATCTGGCGCACCACATCGGTGGGCAGTGGCATGCAGGATGCGGACTGCGGCAGGTGAACAGACGGATGGGGAAAGATCCCCAGAGACTCCCCCAGAGATGAGGTGCGCCAGCCCTTCCCGACATGCACATGCCGGGGTGGCGGCCCCAGAGACTCCCCCAGAAATGAGGCGCGCCAGCCCATTCCGTCCGACAGACAACGAGGCAGTCAACCTAGAGACTCCCCCAGAAATGAGGTACGCCAGCCCATGCCGCACTCAGGCGCCCTTGCGGGGGCGCCCAGGCCGCGCGGGC